>JBBRYY010000128.1:0-8648 GCA_038237245.1 Gemmatimonadales bacterium
AAGCGCTGACGCTAAAGCGCTGACGCTAAAGCGTCAGTCGCGCGGGGCCATGAGCGCCGCGTAGCCGGGCTCCCCGCGCAACAGCCCAAAGGCGGGATCGACGTGCAGATACAGCGGCCACGCGCCCGCGTCGATCGTCTCGCGCAGCCGCGCCATCGCGTCGGCGCGGTGCCGGAGGAGCGCGGCGTCGCGAGCGCGATAGTAGCTGGCCGTCCAGCTCACCGAATCGCCGTGCTGGCGCGACAGCCACGCATCGCCCGCGTTCGCCACCGCCGAGTCGCCGCGCTCGGCCGCGAGCCCCACCACCATGCCGCGGTAGTCGACGTTCGTGCTGTCTCCCGCCAGCAGCGATCTCGCGATCTGGTCGGCCTGCCGGTTGGAGCCCATGAGGTCGAGCGCCCACACGGCGACGATCCGCTCCTCGATGCTCGAGCGCTCATCGGCCGGGCGGCCGCGATACCAGTCCATCGCACGCGCGGCGACCCGACGCGACGTCGCGCTGTCGCCGTGCACCGCGAGCTCGCGCGAGATCCAGACCGCCACCCACGCGGGAGTCGCCGAGTACTGCGGGCGACCGTTCGTGTACGGCGCGAGGCCGAGATGATTCGACGTTTCCGTCTGCAGCGTGAGCGCCGTGTCGACGAGCGCGAGCACCTCGGCCGGTCGGCCGAGTGCCGCGAGTGCGCGCCCGCGCAGCCACGCGCGCGTGAGCGGCGCGATATTCGGCATCCCGGTTGCGCGCTGCAGCTCATCGTCGTGGCGACCGAGGAGGTGCAGCGCCTCGGTGAGGCCGCTCCAGTAGTCGAAGTGCGACGAATCCGTGGTCCAGCTCAGCTCCGTTTGTGGATCGATGGTGTTGAGCATCGCGAGTGCGCGCTCCGGACGGTTCGCGTAGAGCGCGGCCGCCGCCGCGGAGATGCGCATGCTCGACGTGCGCGGCGAGAGCTCGGCGCGCTCGAGCGTGAGGCGCAGCAGCTCCTCGTTGCGTCCGTGGCAGTGCGCGACGCCGATCTGCAGCGACAGCCGCTGGATGCGCTCGATGCGGTGCGGCGTCGCGGTGAGCACGCGCGCGATCGAGTCGACGATTCCGCACTGATTGTTGTTCGACGCGACGGTCGCCGCGGCGATCGCCGCGCCGATGAACGCCGGATCGCGCCGCGAGGCGTCGAGGAAGAGCGAGGTCGCGCGATTGTAGTCGCCATGCCAGTACGAGTCCCACCCTTCGACGTACGACTGGTAGACCTCGAAGGGCGGGATCTCATCGTCGCCCTCGAGGCTTCGCGGCCCCGGCTCGTGCAGCTGTGCGGCGAGCGCGGTCATGACGCGGGAGCGGAGCTGGTCGAGCGCGGCAACGGGCGCGTTCTCATCCGCGCCGATGGGGCCGATGGCGCGCACGATGCGTCCCGTCGCCGCGTCGGTCACGGATGCCTGAAAGAGGACGCTGTCGCCGGTGCGATAGTAGCTGCCGGAGACGACCATCGACGCGCCCGTGCGGTGCGCGAGCGTGACGGGATCGACGATCGATCCATCGGATGCGCGCCCCTGCACGAAGACGGCGCGCGGGTCGACGACGTCGACGAGCTGCGTGCGCAGCAGTCCCTGCGTCAGCCAGTCGGATGCCATGCGTCCGAGCGACGAGAAGCGCACGTCACCGGTGCGATTTTCGAAGACGTCGACGACAACGCGCGCGCGCGCAGAGGCGGGCGGTGGCGCGTGCGACGCGCTCGACCTTTGCACGACTGTCACGACGACCGCCGCCACGATGAGGGCGACGAGCGCGATGGCGATGCCGCGACGGGAGCGGGGCGGGGGCGCGGGTGGAGCTGGGGGGAGCGCGGCTGCGCTCTCACGCTCCTCTCGCGCGGGTTCCGGCTCCGGCTGCGGCGCCGGCGCCGCAACTCGTGCCAGCGGCGCCTGTCTGACCGACGCCGGCTTGGCCGCGCCCGCGCGGATGCGCGCCGCCAACGCCTCGCTCTCCGCACTCGGCGTAGCGTCGAACTGGATCGAGAGGTGACGCGCGAACGAATCGTAGAGCCGGAGCGCGCCGCCTCGATCGTCGATCGCATCGTGCAGCGACATCGCACGGCGCAGAAAGTTCTCGTCGTCCGGCATCAGCGTGCAGATCCGCTGCGCCCAGTACGCGGCGCCGGCGCCATCGCCGGCCTTCTCGTCGCGTTCTACCAGCGCCCGCAGCGCGCGCACCACCTGCTCGACCACCCGCGCGCGTTCGCGCGTGAGCCATTCCTCGTACACCTCGCCGGCGTTGGCGAGGTGCATCCCGGCGAGGAGCTCGCCGCGATAGTAGTCTACCGCCTCCTCGAAACGTCCCGCGGCCGCGGCCGCGAACAGCTTCGTCACGTCGCAGGTGATCACCGCAGGATCGATGGTGAGCGCCTCGTCACCCTGCGTGATGAGCGCGCCGTCGCCGATCGCCTCGCGGATGTGATACAGCGTGTTCCGGAGCGCGCGGCGCGCCGCGAACTGATCGAGCTCGGGCCAGAACATGGCGGCGAGACTGTCCCGGCGGTGGAAGCCGTCGCCGCCCGCGAGGACCAGATAGGCAAGAAGCGCAAAGCGCTTCGGCTGCGCAGGGAGCGAACCAAGCTCGCGGCCGTCCGGGTCGCGAATGGCGTGCAGGCCGAGAAGAGTTAGCTCGATCATCAGGGTTCGAACGTAGGGGCTGCGCCGTCTCTCAGCAATAAACGCCGGCGAGACGATGCCGCAACACGCGGCGGCTAGAGTGTGCCGTGTGACCAGTCGCACACGACCCATCCGCCATGCTGCCGCCGCCGTCGCGCTCGCCTTTGCCTGGCTCGCAGCGGATTGCGCGTGCAGCGAGAAGGCGTCCGTCGCCCTCCCGCGTGGTAGCGCGTGCGAGCGCGGGCTGCTCACCACGGAAGATGTTGCCGGGATACTTCGCGGGCCGATCACCGGTGCGGAGCGATTGTCCGAGGATCGTGAGAGCTGCGTCTTCACCACCGGCGGTCATTCGCGCTTCGAGGTGACGCTTCGTCCCTCGCACGGCGCGAAGGCCGTCGACCGTTGGATCGACGGCGGGATGGTGCTCGAGGCGGTTCCGCTGCACGGCGTCGGCGATCGCGCGGCGTGGCAGCGCGATCTTCACGAGGTCATCGCCGAGAAGAACGACGTGCTCTGCGATATCGCGGTGATGGGCACGGAGGGCGATTTCGTCGACAGCTCCGAGAACGTCCTTCAAGTCCGCATCGGCAATCTGTGCAACAAGCTGTTCGGCTCGGCGAAATAAGAGAGGTCGGGGATCGATCGCTTGAATTCAAACCATTTTCAGGGTGAAGTCATGTCCAGCTATCACACGATCCTGACCGTCGCGGCGTGCGCTGTCGTCGCAGGCGTCGGATGCTCGAAAGGCGCGGCGGATGCGGCCGAAACTCCTCAGGCAGCGTCGAGCGTGAGCGCGGGCGCTCCGCTGCTACCGGCGGTGAATCCGTGCGAGCAGAAGTTGCTCGCTCCCGCCGACCTCGAAGGCATCCTCACCATGCCTATCACCGGAACTAAGCCCATTCCCGGCGATGCGCAGACGTGCTGGTACACCACCTCGGGGTCGGATCACCTCGCGCTCACGCTCCGTCCCGGGCACGGCCTCGCCGCGGTGCAGATGTGGCTCGACGGAAAAATGCCGCTCCCCTACACGCCCCTTCCGGGCGTCGGCGACAAGGCGATTTCGCAAGCGGATTCCCATCGCATCGTCGCGGACAAGAACAATCTGCTCTGCGAGCTCGAGGCCCATGGAGTCACGCAGGAGATGCGGGATCCCGGCGCGCTCGCAAAGAAGCTCGGGTCACTCTGCAACAAGATCTTCGCATCGGCGCACTGACCCAATGGCCGCGCGGCGACGCGCAACAGGATAGGATCGGACATCTCTGCGACGAGCTACTCGGATCGACTCGACGACACATGGTCGTCGATAATTGCTACTCAAGGAGAAAGTTCATGCACATCGGACGCACTGCTCGCCAACGCTCCGCCAAGGCAATGCAGCTCGTAGCGCTCGCGGCCGCCATCTGTGCGATGGCGATGAGCGCTCCCATTCCCGCACGCGCTTCAAGCGCAGATTGCACGGCGGCAACAAAGGCCGCTACGCTGCAGTCGAAGACGCCGTTTCACGCCACGATTATTGTGACGCCTACGACAGCCGGTGCTTTCCCGACGGAGCACCATGGGGAGACGTGGGTCGGCAAAACGATGTACACCGACCTCGGCGACGGGCGCTGGATGCATGTGCCGGTCGCCAACAATCCAATGGGCGGCTTTACCGGTCCGCTCACCGGGTTCAGCGACTGCCGTCCACTCCCAGCCGCCTCGATTGGCGGCGAGATGGGGACCGGATACGACTTCAGGATGGAGTCGGGGCGGAGAACGAAGATCTGGATCTCGCCGACGAGCGGCTTGCCGGTCCGCTACATCGTCGATCAGGACATTCTGTTGGTCACCATCGACGTCGACTACACGAACGTGAAGGCGCCCGCGCAGTAGCGAGCGCCTACAGCTACTCCGCCGCCACCGCAACCCTCGGCTGCTTGTAGGTAAACCGCTCCCCCTGATAGTTGCGGAAGATCACCTCGTCGTCCGTGATCGATTCCACGTACTCGGGGAGGAGCGGCACCTTGCCACCGCCGCCCGGAGCGTCGATGACGAAGTGCGGCACCGCGAGCCCCGACGTCCATCCGCGGAGCGCCTGGATGATCTCGAGTCCTTTCTGGACCATCGTACGGAAGTGCTCTCCGCCCGCCACCTGATCCGCCATGTAGATGTAGTACGGCCGCACGCGCGCCTTCAGCAGCTCGTGCATCAGCTTCATCATCACCTTCGCGTCGTCGTTCACGCCCTTGAGCAGCACGGTCTGGCACCCCAGCACGACGCCCGCGCGTGACAGTCGGTCGAGTGCCGCGACCGCCGCGGGGGTGAGCTCGCTCGGATGATTGAAGTGCGTGTTCATGTAGATGGGATGGTACTTCTGCACCATTTCGCAGAACTCCGGCGTGATCCGCTCGGGCAGATGCGAGGTGATCCGGCTTCCGATGCGGATGATCTCGATGTGCGGGATCTCGCGCAGCTTCTGGAGGATGTACTCGATCCGCCGGTCCGAGAGCATCATGGGGTCGCCGCCGGACAAGATCACATCACGGATCTCGGTATGCTCGGCCAGATACGCGAAGGCCGAGTCGTACTGATTGAGCGGGATCTTCTCGGGATCGCCGACCTTCCGCCGCCGTGTGCAGAAGCGGCAGTACGACGCGCACACCGGGCTCACCAGAAAGAGCGCGCGGTCGGGATACCTGTGCGTGATGTTCGGCACCGGGGAGTCGCCGTCCTCGTCCAGTGAGTCCACGACGCCGTCCACGATGTCGAGCTCCTGGATCGTCGGCACGTACTGGTTCCACATCGGGTCGCCGACTTCCTTGATCTGTTCGAGCGCCGCCGGCGTGATCCGCACCTGAAAGCCGTCGAACGCCGGCCGCAGCGCCTCGACGTCGATCACATCGTGACCGAACTTCTCGGCCAGCTTCTCGAGGGTGTCCACGCTCCCCTCGCGCAGGACCTTCTGCCACTCACTCACGGCGTCTCCTCGCCGGCGCGTAGCGCCAGCTGCTTCGAGAAAATCACGCGATCGTCACCCACTGCATAAAACCCGGCGACGCGCGCGCGTTCCACGTATCCGCCGCGCTGGTAGAATTCGCGCGTCTGCGCGTACGCATCGCGCGACGACGTCTCGGCCACGAGCAGCCGCGCGCCGCGCGCGCGCAGGAGCTCTTCGACCGCGCGCATCATCGCGCTCCCGTAGCCGCCGCCGTGCGCACGCGGGTCGACGGCGATCCAGTAGAGGTCGTTGCCGCCATCGGTGCAGGGTGTCGGGCCCCAGCACGCGTAGCCCTGCAGCGTGCCGTGCTTATCGAAGACGCCCATCAGCTCGTAGCTCTCCGCGCTCCGCATCCCTTCGTCGAAGAGCTCGAGGGCGACGTCGATTTCCGAGGGTGCAAAGACCCCCGTCGCTTCGAGGATCTCGACGAGTCGCTCGCGATGATGCAGGGCGAGCGGACCAACGAGCCGGTGTGCGCGCCCGGCGACGGTTCCGCTCAGCGCTGCCCGACGGCGAAGAGCTCGAGCGCGGCGCCCGCTTCCTCGACCATCACGCCCGAGAGCCGCTGGGCCAGTGCCCACTGGTCCGACGTGGACGGACGCTCGCGGTGCAGCCCGCGCTCACAGACCGCGCGCACGAGCGCGCCATAGTCCATCCCCTCGACGCGCGCCATCCGCGCGAGCCCCGCATCCGGCGCGATGTCGGGGTTCGAGTTCACCTCGAGGATCCACGGCTTTCCCGCGCGATCGATGCGGAAGTCGACGCGGCCGTAGCCGTCGCCGCCCACCACGCGCCACGCCTGCATGGCGATGCGCTGGAGCTCCTCAGTGAGATCCGGAGAGAGCTCGGCCGGACACTGCGGCTGCGCTCCCGTGTCCTCATCGCTCCCGGTTGCCCACTTCGAGCGGTACGACACGATGCGCCACATCCCCTTCGGCATCGTGTCGAACTGGATCTCCGACACTGGGAGCACCGTGTCGCCGACGATGCCGACGTTCACCTCGCGGCCGTCGATGTAGCGCTGGACGATCACCTCGTCCCACCGCTCGTGCATCGACGACACACGCTCGGCAAGCGCGCGCGCAGTGCGGACCACCGAGCGCTGCTCGACGCCGACCGATGCATCCTCGGCGGCCGGCTTGCAGATCGCCGGGAAGCCGACGGCGGGGATCGGATCGCCGCGCCGCACGATCGCGAAGCGCGGAATCGGCAGACGGCAGCGATCGAGAATCGCGTTGACCACGTGCTTGCGCAGACACAGTGAGGTCGTCCACGACGAGCTGCCGGTGAACGGAATCCCGAGCACCTCGAGCGCCGAGATGACGGTAGGCTCGAGCTCGGCCACGCCGTCGATGCCTTCGCAGAGATTGAAGACGACATCGGCCTTGAGCCGGCGCGTGCGCTCGATCCAGCGTCCGTCCGTGTTCACGGGAACGCGGACGACCTTGTTGCCCTCGGCAGCGAGCACCGCTTCCACGGCCTCGACCGTCTCGAGGATGAGCAGATCGGGCGTCTTGCCGAGCGCCGAAGCGCCGTCAAATAGGAGTGCGATTTTCATTTACGTCCCCGCCTCGTGGTAGGCGACGCGCGAAATCCGGAGCGAAGCTTCGCGCGATCAGCCCAACGCCGCTGTGCGTCGTACTCGACGCGCAGCCTTTCCCGACAGGGTGATCCCCTGTCGCTCCGCGGCAAAACGCAGGGAGCGCTGGATGAGCTCATCGTAGCTCAAGCCGGCTGCCCGCGCCGCTTTGGGAAAGCACGAGTTGTCCTCGGGATTGGGAAGGATTCCCGGAAGGGGATTCACTTCCACCACATTCGGCACGCCGGCGGCATCGAGACGAACATCGATGCGCGACCAATCACGGCAGCCGAGAACCTGGTAGGCGGAGAGCACGACCTCTATGATCCTGCTCCGCAGCACCTCATCGATCCTCGCAGGGCACTCAAAAATCTCCAACGGGTGACTCCGGTCGTCCCAGAGCCACTTGGCTTCGAAGCCGTACACCGGCAGCGCGCCCGGCGGCAGAGCCTCGAAGTTCATCCCGACGATCGGCAGCACGTGCGAGCCGTCGCCGTTACCCATCACCGCGCAGGTGAACTCACGGCCGGGAAGATATTCCTCCACGAGCACGGGCTGCGCGTACCGCTCGAGGAGGAACGCAGTCTGTGCCTGCGCTTCAGCCACCGTACGGCAATAATTGTCTTCCGTGATTCCCTTGGACGAGCCCTCGTGCACCGGCTTCACGAAGAGCGGCAGGCGAAGGCGCATGCTGCCGCTCTTCGTCTTGCGCGTGGTGAGGCGGTCGAGCATCGCGGGGATCTCGGCGGCGTTCCGGATGAGCGCGAAGGGCGCCGTCGGTACACCGTGATACGCCAGAAACTCTTTCGCGCGCGCCTTGTCGAGGCACAGCGAGAGGGAGAACGGATCGGATCCCGAGTAGGGGATGCCGAAGAATTCGCAAATTGCGGGAACGTGGGCTTCGCGATTCACGCCGCCAAGCCCTTCCGCGATGTTGTAGACGATATCCGGCTGAGTCGCCCGGAGGCGCTCGGGGAAATCGGCGTTCGCTTCGAGTCGGACTACTTCGCCGAGGGCGCTGAGCGCATGCTCGACGGCATTGATGGTTTCCGCGCTGTCCCACTCCGCGAACTCATCGTCGACTTCGGCCGCGGCGACGCCGCCGGCCCGCGAGGGAGCGATGCCCGCCTCGCTCGCCCAATCGGTATGGGAGATACTGGGAGGCTCTTCGTCAGGACGCGCATCCTCGGCGCCGTCCTCGAGACGAAGAGCTGGTACTTCAGGCTTCTGATTGAAAGCGAACCCGATTCGTGTCATCCGATCCTGCTTGAGGTCAGACAATTCCGGTCGCGCACTCGCCGCCACCCATTCCGTGCGCCCTGCTCTTTCATATGACGCGCATCTCGCTCGAATCGTTCACATCTCATTGCTCTAACCAGAAGCAAGTGCGAGGCCGATATCGAAGGTGCGAGCAAAATAAGAGTCGATGAAATGCAGCGCAATGATTTTTTG
>JBBRYY010000129.1:0-8640 GCA_038237245.1 Gemmatimonadales bacterium
CCGGAGATCGGTGGTCAGGTATGGCGCGGGCCCTCGGTGGCCCCCGGAGGACGACGAGGCGGAGAGATGCGCGGCAACCACCCTCGCTCGTGAGCGCAGCGCCCCCACGATGACGGAAAAGGTGCGCGGCGTGACAGTGTTGACGACCATTCGCCCGACGCGATCGTCAACCCCGAAGTCGGACCCCGCATCCGCTCTCGAACGTGACCCGGATCGAATTCGTTGCATCCGTCGTCCAGCCGCAAAAACATGGCGTTCAACGCGTTTCCACAATCTGCCACCCGCGCACTCCACGACGCTCGCGACGACGAGCGCGCGGGGCACATCGCCGTGGCGGTCGAGAAATATCACGCCGCGATCGACGCCGCCGTCGCCGCCGCCGACATCCCGACGCAAGCCGAGGCGCTGCGGCGGCTGAGTGTCGTGATGCACCGGCAGCTCGAGCGGGGCGTCGCCCGTGAGCTCTGCCTCCAGAGCTTCGAGGTCGCGAGCGCACTGGGCAACTCATCGCTCGCCGCCGAGGCGCTCAACACGCTTGGCGGCTTCGAGCTCGAGGCCGGAGAGACGGTGAAGGCAGGCGATCTCTTTCGACGAGCGCTCGCGATGGCGTGTGACACACCGGCGCTCGTGGGGAGAATCGAGCAGAACCTCGGTATCATCGCGAACATCCGCGGTGATCTGAACGCGGCGCTCGCGCACTATCAAAACTCGCTCGCCGCGTCCACGAGCGCGCGAGACGACAGCGGCTGTGCGATCGCATATCACAACCTCGGCATGATCAGCGCGGACCAGCAGGAGTGGGAGGTCGCCGACGGCTACTTCGACTCGAGTCTCGCGCTCGCCGACTCGCTTGGCGACGTGCGGCTGCGTGGCCTCTGTCTCCTGAATCGCACCGAGGTCTTCATCGCTCGGCAACGCTTCGAAGAGGCGCGGCTGAGCGCCGAGGATGCGCTCCGGATGTTCGACGAGCTCGATGCGCGCGCACAGAAGGCCGACGCCTACAAGGTCCTCGGAGTCGTCTATCGCGAGACCGGTCGCACGGTGCTCGCCGACGCGCGCCTTCGCACTGCGATCGACCTCGCGCGCGAATGCGGCTCGCTGCTCGGCGAGGCAGAGGCGTCGCGCGAGCTCGCCAAGCTCTATCAGCTGATGGGACGAAATCACGAGGCGCTGGTCCTGCTGAATGCATCGCGCGCGCTCTTCGTGCACCTCGATGCGCGCGGCGATCTCTCCGACGTCACGCGCAAGGTGGCGGAGCTGGAGGGCACCTTCCTCATGATCGTGCGGGACTGGGGGCAATCGATCGAATCCGCCGACGCGTATACGCACGGACATTGCGAGCGCGTCGCGACGTACGCGGTGGCTCTGGCGTGTGCGCTAGGGCTCGACATCAACGAGCAGACGACGGTACGCATCGGCGCCTATCTGCACGACGTGGGGAAGGTCCGCATTCCGCACGAGATCCTGAACAAGCCGGGAAAGCTCACGCGCGAGGAGCGCGAGCTGATGGAGCGTCACACCCTCTACGGAATCGAGCTCCTCGAGGGTGTGGAGTTTCCGTGGGACATCAAGCCGCTCATTCGCTGGCATCACGAGAAGTGCGACGGCACCGGCTATCCCGACCGCCTCCGCGACGATGCGATTCCATTGGCAGCGCAGATCATCGGCATCGTCGATGTCTACGATGCGCTGACGAGCACACGTAGCTATCGCGCGGCAATGTCGGTCGACGATGCGCTGATCGAGCTGAGAAAGTGCAGGGCCTGGTGGCGCCCGGACGTCTTCGAGGCGGCCGTAACGGCCATCAACGAGAGCATGATCGGCGCTGTGTGATGTAACACACAATTACAACGATGACGTAATTCGGCGGCAGCGTGATAGTACGACGCGGTTGCGGCCGCAGATTCAGCACAGCAGGCATACGGTACGGTACGACGAAAGTTCGGTTCGAACTCATTCTTCTCCGCCACCGGGTCTATGCGCAAAGCATCTGCATTTCGACTGTTCGCTGCCCTCACCGCTGTCGCGGCGATCGTCGCGTGCGGCGAGCACGCGAGTCCGACGTCGCCGGGCGCAGAGGCGCCGGGACTGATGCTCAGCCACGGACCAGCGAGCCACAGCAAACCGCAGCCGCAGCAGAAGAGCGGCGGACACCAGCTCGCGTCGTGCAATATCCCGCGCGATGTATGGGTATCTGCGCGCATTGGGCCGCAGGGCGGCACGCTCGACCTCGGAGAGGGAAACACCGTCCACTTCCCGCCGGGAGCGCTGCAGACGGACACGACGATCGTCGCGCACGTTCCTGCCGGCAACATGGCGCGAGTCTTCTTTACGCCCGAGGGACTGCACTTTCCCGTGCCAGCGGTCGTGACGCTGAACTACTCAACGTGCATCACGCCGTCGTCGCTGCTGGCAATTGTCTACTTGCAGGCCGACACCGTGTCGGAAGTCGAGCCAACGATCACCAATCCGACGTCGCAGACAGTCACGGCAACGATCAATCACTTCTCGTCGTACGCAGTGGCTTACTGATCGGTCGGACTCTAACCTCTTCACCTTTCGTCACGCTTTTCCCTCGGAATCCAAGGAACAGCTCTCATGCGCGCGTCCACTTCAGTTCGCTCCGCCGTGTCGTGTCTCCTGCTCGCGGGCGCCGTCGCGTGCGCGGATCACGCGTCTCCTACGGCACCGCGTTCGTTCAGTGCGCCTCAGCTGACGGCGAAGCACGGAGAGAAGGTCGCCGTCTGCAAGCCACAGAAGGAGAGCTGGGCGTCCTCACAGATCGGCAGCAAGGGTGGAAAGGTGAGGGTCGAGGGCGCGGAGCTCGATGTGCCCCCCGGGGCGCTCAGGAGCACCGTGACAATTACCGCGCACTCGCTGCCGACGACCAGCGCCAGCATACAGTTTGCGCCGGAAGGACTCCACTTCGCGGTTCCTGCGACGCTGAAGATGAACTATTCGAAGTGCGCCACGCCCCTCTTCGGAGTCACCGTCGTGTACGTGCAGGCGGACACCGTGAGCGAAGTCGAGCCGTCCCAGAATCATCCGGTGTTCAAGTACGTCGTGGCCAGGATCGACCACTTCTCCTCGTACGCCGTGGCCTACTAGACCGGGGCCCCGGTGGCAGCAGCCTTCCAGCGGCGTGAGAACAGCGCGTAGACGATCACGCCGACGATCGCGCTGAAGGCGCCGAACGCCGAGGGAATCGGGGCGCTGATCAGCGCGCTGAGCATCGCGACGAGCGATGCGGCGACGAAGAAGAGTGGTACCAGTGGATACCCCCACGCGCGATACGGCCGCGGCTGCGTGGGCATCGTGCGCCGGAAGACGAACACGCTCGCGGCACTCAACCCGAAGAAGATCCAGTCGGCGAACACCTCGCCGTTGAGCAGCCAGTCGAGTCGCGACTGCGCCAGCAGCAACAGTGCGATCGACCAAAGCCCGAGCATCGCGATGCTGATGTGCGGCGTGCCGAAGCGTGGATGGATACGCGCGGTCGCTGGCGGGAATAAGCCCTCGCGCGCCATCGCGTAGAAGATCCGGGGCGTTGCGAGCAGCACCACGTTCACGAGTCCGAGAATCGACACCATCGCGGCGATCGTGATCAACGTTCCCCCGAGCGCTCCCACCATCCGGATCGCGGTATCCGCCGCCACGCTGCTGCTTGCCGCCATCCCATCGCGCCCGAGCACGTGCAGATATGCGACGTTGACGCCAAGGTAGCACACCATGATGATCGCGATCCCGAGGGCGAGCGCGCGCGGGATCAGCTTCGCCGGATCGCGCACCTCGCCAGCAACCATGTTGAGATTCTCCCATCCGCCCACTGAGAAGAGCACCGGCACGAATGCGGCGGCGAGGCCGGTCGCGAGCGGCGGAAGCTTCTCCATAGACGCAATGGGCAGTGGCGCCGGAATTCGATTCCAGAGCACGAGCACCCCGAGGATCAGCGCACCGAGCGCGACGAGCTTGCTCATCACGAGAGTGTTCTGCACGGCGGCGCCAAGCCGGAGCCCGCGATAGTTTGTCGCCGTGAGAATGAGCAGCACCGCGACAGCCACGCCGGTCACACCGCCGAGTGGCGCGAGATCGAAGAAGCGGCCGACGTAGTTTGCAAAGGCGAGCGCGACCGCGGCAGCAGCGCCGCTCGCGATCGTGGTGAGGATCATCCAGCCGTAGACGAACGCCGCTCGCTCGCCAAACGCGCGGCGGATGTAGACGAACGGGCCTCCCGCATCGGGGAGCATCGCACCGAGCTCGGCGAAGGTCAGCGCGCCGGCGAGCGCAATGCAGCCGCCGATCATCCAGATCGCGAGCACCCAGCCGCCGGTGGGCAGCGTGCGCGCGACCTGTGCGGGAGTGAAGAAGATCCCGCCGCCGATGATCCCGCCCACGACGATCATCGTCGCGGAGAGCAGGCCGAGCTCGCGATGCAGCGTGCGCGATGCGCCTGAATTCGACTCGAGTAGTGTCACGGGCGGGGAAAGTATAGCGGTGACCACCGCTTCGCGACGTTGCCACGTGAACTTTGCGGCGGCTATCGCTTGCTGCTAGACTCCCGGTACCAGCGTAATCATCGAATGAGCCACCAGCATCAACGAGGGAGGATCCACCATGAAGGGCTACGTGCAGGATATCGACAGCGTTGCCGTCAGGAATGATGCGTTCCGTCAGGTGCTTTACACGGCGAAGAACTGCCAGCTCGTCGTGATGGCGCTGAAGCCCAAGGAAGAGATCGGGGCCGAAGTCCATAAACTCGATCAGTTCTTTCGTGTCGAAGCGGGAACGGGCGAGGCCGTGCTCGACGGCGTTCACACTGCAATCAGTGCGGGCTTCGCGGTGCTCGTGCCCGCCGGGACCAACCACAACATCATCAACACCGGCAGCGTTCCTCTCAAGCTCTACACGATTTACGCACCGCCGAATCATCGGGACGGCGTGGTTCACCGCACCCGTGCCGACGCCGAGGCGGACAACGAGCACTTCGATGGCAAGACCACAGAGTAGCAGGCGGACGTAGCATGCATCAACACTGGTCTGGCCCTCGGCGAGGACGCTTCGGTATCGCCGGCGGATCGTAGTCCGTTGATGAAAGACATCGCTCTTTCCGCATCGGACGTCGACTTGGCGGCGCGGCTCGCGCTCGCCGCGCTGATCGGACTGAGCGTGGGCTTCGAGCGCCAACGATCGGGTCACGCCTCCGGTCCGCAGGCGCGGTTCGCCGGCATCCGCACCTTTCTGCTATTGGGCGTCCTCGGCGGATGCGCCGGACTGATGATCGTGTTTGCGCAGTCGTTGATTGCCGCGGTTCTCCTGCTCGGCGGCGTGGCGCTCTCCGTCGGTGCGTACGTGATGGCCGTGCGCAGGCCCCGGTCGGAACTCGATGGGACGACCGAGGCCGCGGCGATCATGGTGCTTGGGCTCGGGGCTCTCGCCGGTGTGGGGCAACTCGGGCTCGCGGCTGGTGCGACCGCGATCATCGTGTTGGCCCTCAGTGAGAAGATGCGTCTGCACTGGCTCGTGCAGCGCGTCGAGGGCGAGGACTTTCGCGCCGGACTTCAGTTCGCGGTGCTGGCACTCGTGGTGCTGCCACTGCTGCCGGAGGGGCCGATCTGGGGAGTGCTGGCTGTACGACCGCGAACTCTGTGGACGATCGTACTACTCTTTTCAGGCCTCAACTTTTTTGGCTATCTCGCGCGCCGCGCCGCGGGGACGGCGCGCGGCTTTGCCATTGCCGGCATGTTGGGCGGACTGATCTCGTCGACCGCCATCGCGCTGGATTTCTCCCGCCGTAGCCGCTCCGAGCCCGCCTTCGGGGTGGCGTTGGCGCATGGCGTCATCGGTGCGTGCGTCGTTCTCCTTCCTCGAGTCCTCATCGTGAGTGCCGTGCTGAATGCGGCTGTTTCACTTGCGCTCCTGCCACTGCTGGCCCCCGCGTTGCTTCTTGGTGCGTGCTTTCTCGCGTTCATCTTGACACGCCACGCACCGCACTCGCCAGCCGCTGCACTGCCGACCAATCCGCTACAGCTTTGGAGCGCCATTCGCATGGCGGTGGTGTTTCAAGCTGCGGTTACCATTCTCGCTCTCGTGCGCACGAAGGTCGACACGTCGGGACTCTATGCAACGGGCGCCGTGCTTGGGTTGACCGACGTCGACGCGCTAACCGTTGCCATGAGTCGCACTGGTGCGGAGCTCACCGCCAACGTCGCGGCGCGCGCCGTTGCCGTGGGCATTGTCGCGAATACCATGCTGAAGCTCGGGATTTGTGTCGTGGTAGGGCAGGCGCGCTTCCGTCTTCGCGCGACGATCGGCCTCGCAGGGCTAGCGATCGCCAGCGTCGCAGGACTCGTATTTTTCTGAAGCTCACGCGAGGAAGCGCGCAAGAAATGGCGCGGTACGGCTCCCTTTCGCGATCGCCACATCCGCCGGCGTCCCCTCTGCGACGATGTGTCCGCCTTCGTCGCCAGCGCTCGGCCCGATGTCGATCACCCAGTCGCTGCCCGCGACCACGCGCATGTCGTGCTCGACGACGATCACCGTGTTTCCGGACTCGACCAGCCCATCGAGCTGGGTCATCAGCTTCTCGACGTCCGAGGGATGCAGTCCCGTCGTTGGCTCGTCGAGCACGTAGAGGGTATTCCCGCGCTGCTGCCGCTGGAGCTCTGTCGCGAGCTTGATGCGCTGCGCCTCGCCACCGGAGAGCTCCGTCGCCGGCTGGCCGAGTCGGAGATAGCCGAGCCCGACCTCGCGCACGACGCCGAGCGAGCGCTCGAGCGCGGTCTCCCCCTCGAAGAACGTGAATGCATCGTCGACGGTCATGCCGAGCACCTCAGCGATGTTCTTCTCGCGATAGTGAATCTCGAGTGTCTTCGCGTTGTAGCGCGCACCATGGCAGGTGGGGCAGGGCGCATATACGCTCGGAAGGAAGAGCAGCTCGACCATCACGAAGCCTTCGCCGTCACACGTCTCGCATCGGCCTTTGGCGACGTTGAAGGAGAAGCGTCCCGCGTCGTAGTGCCGCGCCTTCGCGGCCTTCGTCGCCGCGAACAACTTGCGCACGTGGTCGAAGAGTCCCGAGTACGTCGCGAGATTCGAGCGCGGCGTGCGGCCGATCGGCTTCTGATCCACGCGCACGAGACGCTTGATGTGCTCCATCCCATACTCGATGCACCCATCGAGCGTCTCCGGCGCCGTACGCTCGAGCTCTTCGCCCTCCTCGGCCTCGAGCGGAACCTCCTGCCCAAGCGCATCGGCGACGAGCTCGACCAGCGCCTGGCTCACGAGACTCGACTTGCCGGAGCCGGACACGCCGGTGACGGTGGTGAAGACGCCGAGTGGGAGGCGGACATCGAGCTTGTCGAGATTGTTGCGCGTGATGCCCGACAGCACGAGCCACTCCCTCGCCTCGCGAGGCGTGCGCGTTGGGAGAACGTAATTCCCGAAGAGATGCCGTCGCGTCTGCGATGCCTCGACGTGCTCGAGCCCCGCGGGCGGACCGCTGTACAGCACGTAACCGCCCTTCTCGCCGGCCGCGGGGCCGACGTCGACGATCCAGTCCGCACGACGGATGACATCCAGATCGTGCTCGACGACGAAGAGTGAATTCCCGGACGCCTTGAGCCGGTCGAGCGCGACGAGGAGCGACTCCGTGTCTGCGGGATGCAGGCCGGCGGAGGGCTCGTCGAGCACGTACACGACGCCGAAGAGATTTGATCGAACCTGCGTCGCGAGTCGCAGCCGCTGCAGCTCGCCCGGCGACAGCGTCGGCGTGCTGCGCCCGAGCGCGACGTAGCCGAGTCCGAGATCGAGGAGCACGGAAAGTCGGGCGCAGAGATCCTGCGCAATGCGCAGCGTCACGAGCGCCTTCTCCGGATGCAGCGCCTCGACCTTCGCGCGCCCCGCCGCGGTGCCGTCGGCGTAGGGTTGCATGATGACGGCGAGCTTCTTGAGCGGGAGCGCGGAAATGTCCGCGATATCGTACCCCGCGAACTTCACCGAGAGCGACTCGAGGCGTAGTCGCTTGCCGTGGCAGAGTGGACACTCGGTGCTCTCCATGTACTGCGAGACGCGCCGCTTCATCATCGCGCTCTCGGAGGTCGCGAAGGTCTGCAGCACGTATCGTCGCCCACCGGTGAAGGTGCCCATGTAGCTCGGCTCCTCCTTTCGCTTGAGCGCGCGCCGCACTTCCGCCGGCGTGTAGCCCGCGTACACGGGCACCGTCGGTTGCTCGTCGGTGAAGAGAATCCAGTCGCGCACCTGCTTCGGAAGCTCGCGCCACGGCTCGTCGACGTCGTAGCCCATCGTGACGAGGATGTCGCGAAGGTTCTGTCCCTGCCACGCGGTAGGCCACGCGGCGACGGCGCGCTCGCGAATCGTGAGCGAATCGTCGGGGACCATCGATCGCTCGGTGACCTCGTACACACGGCCGAGCCCATGGCAGCGCGGACACGCGCCGGCCGGCGTGTTCGGCGAGAACGCCTCGGCCTCGAGATGCTCCTGCTTCGCCGGATACTGTCCCGCGCGCGAGTAGAGCATGCGCAGGAGATTCGAGAGCGTCGTGACGCTGCCAACGGAGGAGCGCGTCGTCGGCGAGCCGCGCTGCTGCTGAAGCGCGACCGCGGGCGGCAGCCCGTCGACCTC
>JBBRYY010000130.1:0-8488 GCA_038237245.1 Gemmatimonadales bacterium
AAGCGAAGGTCCTGCTCGTGGGAATGGAGGCGCTTCCGAACATGGGAAGCGCGTACGTGAAGGGATTCCAGACCGTGTACTCGCAGCTCGCACAGAAGAACGGGGTCGCGTACCTGCCCTTTCTGCTTAAGGGGGTGGGCGGGATCGATACGCTCAACCAGCGCGACATGGTCCATCCCAACCCGCGTGGCGCGGCGATCATTGCGGAGACGGTGTGGGACGCGCTCAAGCCGCTGCTCGCCGCAGGGGCGAAAACGCGCGCTTGACCTCCTGTCGCAAGTTCCGTAAATTCAAAGGCTGAAACGTTTTGCGTTATCCCGCGATCAGTTGGGACATCCCATCCAGCTGGTCGCATTCATTTCTCTGCTTTCGGCTCTCCAGAACCCAACTACTAGATCCCATGGCAATTCCGGCAACGCAGATCCGCCGCGGGATGGTGATCGTGTTCGAAGGCGATCCCTGTCGCATCACAGAGTTCCGTCATCACACGCCGGGTAACCTGCGCGCGATGGTGCAGGCGAAGCTCAAGAATCTTCGCTCAGGGTCGAACTTCGAGCATCGCTTCCGCGCCGCGGACACGATCACGAAGGCGTCGCTGGAAACGCACAATCTGGAATTTCTGTATAAGGGTGGCGACACGTACCACTTCATGAATACCGAGAACTACGATCAGCTCGAGATGGACGCAGAGACGCTGGGCGATGGTGCGCAGTGGATGCAGCAGGGGATGAAGATCGTGGCCGAGTATTACGACGGCCGACCGATCGCGATCGACCTGCCGAATGCGATGGAGCTGGAGATCGTGGAGACGGCGCCGGTCATGAAGAGTGCGACGAAGAATGCGTCGTCGAAGCCGGCGAAGCTGGAGAATGGCGTGAGTGTGAACGTCCCCGAGTTCATCAGCACGGGTGAGCGCATTCGCGTGAATCCGAATACCGGGGAGTATCTCGATCGCGCGAAGTGATGCTGGTGCGCTGCGCGACTGATGCGCGGCGTTGATTCGAGATGCAGTGCCGATTACAATTCCGGTCTCGCTGCCAGCACTTTGGTGGCGCTCTGGTGGCCGTAGCTCAATTGGTTAGAGCACCGGACTGTGGCTCCGGGGGTTGTGGGTTCAATTCCCATCGGTCACCCTGATGGTGTAGGGCTCGCGGCGAGGTTGGCGCGGGAGCGGTGCCGAACGGTTTGTAGGTCCGTAGCTCAATTGGTAGAGCACCGGTCTCCAAAACCGGGGGTTGGGGGTTCAATTCCCTCCGGGCCTGTGAGAGTACTGAGTTAGAGTGGATGGGTGGTAGGGGCGAAGTTGCTGGCGGTATCGTCTAGGGGACTAGGACGGAGCCCTCTCAAGGCTCAAACACGGGTTCGAATCCCGTTACCGCTATGGGTGTCGAGTACAATGGGACGTGCGGCCTCATCGTCTATCGGTTAGGACGGCACCCTTTCACGGTGCAGAGAGGGGTTCGATTCCCCTTGGGGCTATGGGGAGCTTGGAAGGTGTTGGAATGTGTTGGGAACTACGAGGGGCTGTAGCTCAGCTTGGTTAGAGTGCCGGTCTGTCACACCGGAGGTCGCGGGTTCGAGCCCCGTCAGCCCCGCTTTTGCTGGTGACGTTGCGAGTGATGGTGCAGGTGGCGTTTGCAGTCCGATGGTCGTTTGACAGGTGCAGGGCAGGCCCTGGTGGTGAAATTGGTAGACACGCCATCTTGAGGGGGTGGTGCCGCAAGGCGTCGCGGTTCGAGTCCGCGTCAGGGCATGTAGATCGGCAGCAACGAACGAGAGAACGGTCGCCAGCTTAGCTCAGCGGTAGAGCACTCGATTCGTAATCGAGCGGTCCCGAGTTCGATCCTCGGAGCTGGCTCTCAACGGAACCAATGTGAATTTTCAAAGCGCCTCCGCGATCCGCGGGGGCGTTTTTTTGCGCTGAACGTCGCTACCCCGCCGCCGAACTCCCGCGTGCGCGCCTCCCCTCGAGATGCTTCCGCACATCCGGCCACTCCGCCGCCAGGATGCTGAACATCACCGAATCCCGCACACTCCCGTCGCGCCGGCGCATGTGATGTCGCAATACACCGTCCTTCTTCGCGCCAATTCCGGCGATGGCCTTCTGCGACGCGAAGTTGAAGTTGTCCGTGCGCAGTCCGACGACCTCGCAACCCAGCGCTTCGAACGCGTGCGTCAGCAGCAGCAACTTGCACGTCGTGTTCACGTGGGTGCGTTGCACGCGCTTCGCATACCAAGTCCACCCGATCTCCACGCGGTCCAGCGCCGGCACGACGTCGTGATAACGCGTCGCGCCGACGATCGCGTCGCTCTCCAGCTCCCGCACCGCCCACGGCAGCATCGTGCCCGCGCGCTGCCCCGCGAGCGCCTCGTCGATGTACGCGCGCATGTGTTCGGGCTCCGGGACGGATGTGAACCACAGCTCCCACAGCTTCCCGTCGGAGGCCGCCGCTGCCAGCGCATCGGCGTGCGCCGGCTGGAGCGGCTCGAGCCGCACACCATTTCCCTCGAGAGTGATTGGGGCGAGCGTGATCATTCGTCCTCCGCGACGACGTGTGTGGGGTGCAAAATAAATCTGAATCGCACAGCTCGGCGCTTACAACCACGCACTCCTGCAGGCCGAGTCGCCAGCATTGCGAACTCGTGCACAAACGTACATTCCGTGCCCGCCCCACCGCCGCCACTCGTTGCGTCCGTCCAGCCAAACCCGTAAAATTCCGCCCGTCGGTTTTGCGTCTCCGAACCTCCTGAGGCGAGGCCCCTCCTTCGCATGCCTCGACTTCCGAACGTCACGTCAGCTCAGAGTCGAATGACTGATCTACGATCGGGATCAGCAGACCGACGCGCGAATCGCGAGCCGCCGCGCGCGGGCGTACGACTCACGACCTTTCAGCGACTCGGCGCAACCGGTGGCATCGCCTTCATCGTGATGCTCCTCGGACTCCTCACCTTCGACGACATCAACAGCACGCGCGACGCGCGCGAAGTCGTCGGCGGCACGCATCGTGTGATCGAGGCGACGCAGGCGACACTTCAGGACGTCACGAATGCGGAAACGGAGCAGCGCGGCTACATGCTCACGAACGACGAGCGCTACCTCGGCCCCTTCCACGCCGCAGTGCTCGCGGTCACGGCGGACACGACGACGCTTCGGAATCTCGCGGGCGCAGACGTGCAGCAGCACCAGCAGCTCGACACGCTCTCCGAGCGCATCGGACTCAAGCTCGGCGAGCTCGCCGAGACGATCCGGCTCTCGCGCACCGGACTTCGCGACTCCGCGCTCGCGGTGGTGAGGTCCAACCTCGGCAAGAACTCGATGGATGACATTCGCGCGACGCTCCACGCGATCACGAATCGCCAGGAGACGCTGCTCGCCGAGCGCACGAACGGCTTGGAGCGACGCTTCCGCATCGTCGAGGCGACGGTCATTGGCGGAACGATCGCCGCCGTGCTGATCGCGCTCCTCCTCAACACACTGCTCACGCGCTTCGCGGATGGGCAGGCCACTGCTGCCCGCCGCCTCGACGCACAGATCGCAGAGCTCGCAGACGCGAACCGGCTTCTTGGCGAGCAGTCCGTCGAGCTCGAGCTGCAGAACCAGCAGCTGCAGGACCAGGCGGCCGAGATGGAAACGCAGCAGGTGCATCTCGAGGAGCAGGCGAGCGAGCTCGAGATGCAGAACCAGCAGCTGCAGGAGCAGGCGACCGAGCTCGAGGCGCAGGCGGAGGAGCTGGGCGCATCCGTCGAAGCGCTGCACGAGCACACGGCAATGGCGGAGGAGGCAACGGGCCGCGCCGAAGAGGCGAATCGTGCAAAGTCGCTCTTCCTGACGACGATGTCGCACGAGCTGCGTACGCCGCTCAATGCCATCGGCGGCTACGTCGACCTGCTCGCCCTCGAGATCCGCGGCCCGCTCGTCGAGCCGCAGCGCGAGGATCTGCGACGGATCAAGAAGAGCGGACAGCATCTGCTCTCGCTCATCAACGACATCCTCAACCTCGCGAAGATCGAGAGCGGGCAGCTCGATCTGCACATTCGCGATGTGTCGCTCGCGACCGTGTTCGAGAATGTGGACGCGCTCGTTGCACCGCAGTTCAATTCGAAGAAGATTCGCTACAGCTATCCGCGCTGCGACGCGTCGCTGCGCGTGCGCGCGGACAGCGAGAAGCTGCAGCAGATTTTGCTCAACGTGCTGTCGAACGCGTGCAAGTTCACCGATGAGGGCGGGAGCGTGCAGGTCGAGTGTGATGCGGACCAGGAGAGCGCGGACGAACCGCGCGAGATCGTGTCGGTTTCGATTCGCGATACGGGCCGCGGGATCGCGAGCGAAAAGCTGGAGCAGATCTTCGAGCCCTTCGTGCAGATCGACCGCCACCTGACCGGTGCGAGTCAGCAGGGTGTCGGCCTTGGCCTCGCGATCTCGCGCGACCTCGCGCGGAGCATGAACGGCGACCTGGTGGCGGAGAGCATGCCGGGCGTTGGGACGACGTTCGTGCTCACTCTTCCGCGGGGAACCCGAGGCGTGCGCGCGTCCGGCTCGTCCGAGATAGCCCGGGGGAGCTCCGATGCGATGTCGGCCGGTTGACGCTCTGGTCCGTATCCGCTAAATCTTAACCGTAGCTTTGCGGGTGTAATTCAGTTGGTAGAATGCCAGCTTCCCAAGCTGGACGTCGCCGGTTCGAGCCCGGTCGCCCGCTCATGCACGCTCCAGGAGCTCTAGACGAACAGAACGGCCTCCGAACGGAAAGCGGAGGCCGTTTTGCATTTTCGGCGGCTGAGCACCGCGCAGTGTTCAGCCGCGCGACCGCCGCCGGCGAATTTCCGTTCGTGATCCACGGATTTGGTCACGGGCAGGCGGCGCTATTCGCCGACTCCTAGTGGAGTGACCTGTCCGTGCTACTCGGCGGAGACGACGTAGCGCACCGGCAGCGACGCCACGAAAGTGCTCCCCTGCGTCAACGTGCTCTGCACGAGCAACACGTCGCCGCCGAGCAGCCGCGCGAGCTGCCGCGCCACCGAGAGCCCGAGCCCCGTGCTCCCCGACGAGTGCGTGATCGTGTGGTCTTCCTGCCAGAATGCATCGAAGATGTGCTCGTGGTCCTTGATCGCTATTCCGCGGCCGGTGTCCGTGACCTCGAAGTACACGCGCGCACTCCCACCTGGATCCACCAGGCGCACCAGCAGCACGATGCCTCCGCTCTCAGTGAACTTCGTCGCGTTTGCGAGCAGGTTCACCAGAATCTGCGTCATCTTGCGCGCATCCGTAAAGAGCTCGAGCGGAGCATCGTACCCTTCGACACGGATGTCCATCCCCTTCTTCACTGCGAGTGGGTGCACGAGCACGAGACTCTGCGCGACGACGTCGGCGAGCATCACCTTCACGGGACGTACGACTTCCTGTCCCGCCTCGATGCGCGCGTAGCTCAGCAGCTCCTCGACGAGCTCGAGCAAGTGCGTCGCCGATGCGCTCACTCGACCGAGATGCTCCTTCTGCACAGCGCTCACCGGGCCGTACACCTCGTCGGCGAGAAGCTGCGAATACCCCATCACGGCGTTGATCGGCGTGCGAAGCTCGTGGCTGATCGTCGCGAGAAAGTGGGCCTTCGATCGGTTGGCCTGCTCCGCAGCCTCGCGCGCGCGCTGCTCGGCCACTCGCAGATGCGCGCGCATCATCGCCTGCGCGCACATGATGCCGAGCGTGATGACGAAAGCGCGCTCGTCTTCATCGAAGGCGCGCGGCACGCCCCACGTGAGTCCGAGCACGCCGCGCAGCTCGCCGTTCGCCCACACCGGGACGATCGCCGCGGCATTCGCACCCGCACGGATCATCGCGTGGCCCCAGTCGGGATAGCGGAGCAGCTCGTCCGTGGAGGAGAGAAAGATCGCCTCGCCACCGCGCGCGACTTCGGCAAATGGAACCGGAGCGTCGAGCGGCAAAGTCCTGAGCGAGGCGCGCACTTCCGCCGGCACTCCGATCGCGTGGAGGAGGGTGAGTGATGCGGTCGAAAGCGAGGAAACGCGCGTGGAGCTGCGCGGAGGAAATTCGCCGAGCGTCACGACGACGGCGCTCGACGCGTCGAGAGCGGTGAGTGCCTCCTCCTCGATCAGCTTCGCCGCTCCTTCCGGCGAGAGCGCATCGGTGAGCGACCCGCTCAGTGCGGCAAGTGCACGAAGTCGGTGGCTCGCACTGCGTGAATGGTCGGCGTCGCCATGGCTCGCATAGTATAAAAGCGGGGGCGATGCCCGGGGCGATGGGACGCGGGGAGTGTCGTCGGCAGCAGAGTGCATGGATGTCTCCTGGTGGGCGTCGCCAGAAGCGCCGTACGGGCGGCGAGAGGTCCGTGGGGAACCTGCCGACCTGCGCTGGTGAAATCCTCGCAGTAATACAATGTATGGTAGGATACGAAAAGCAACAGGCGGGCTCATACGGGGAACGGCGTTAAGGCTGCCTGGATGCGATCAACGCGAATTTGCTCGAACCGTTACGCCGAAGAACGGGACGCACTTCCTGCATCTGAGCCCCTCCGCGAAAGTGCATGGTCAGGCTGCTACGGCTCGTTGAACGTGAAGTCGCCGAGACTCTCCTGGCCGGAATCGCACGAGACGAAGATCTCGTAGCTGTGCGTGCCGGTTGGAATATTGGAGAGCGTAAATGCGTTTCTGTCGGAGTCCGGCGCTCCCTGGCTGATCAGCGTTCCGTCGGTCTCCTTGATGAGCACCGTCTCAGTCGAGTAAAACGATCCGTCGTATCTGTCGTTCTCCGGATATTGGTGCCGTGTACCGCCGGCCAGAAGTGACGCGCCGCGGGCGCCGCGGGCGCCGCGCGCGAGGAAGGGTTAAACTGGAGCAGATGACCTCGTCCATCTCACACGTCTCGATCGCCAGACGCCGCGCCATCGCGGTGGTGGGCGCGCTTGCGCTCACCCTCCTCGTCGTCGCGCAGGCCGCCGCGCACGATACATGGCTCATCACCGCGACGATGGTCGCTCGCGTCGGAACGCCAGTGCGTCTCGATCTCACGAGCGGGGAGACCTTCCCTACGGATGACTTCGCGATCGAGCCCGCGCGGGTGGCGCGAGCCATCGTGCGCGAGGGGTCGTTCACGCGCTCCCTACCGACTCCCGCGGGGACCGCGCGCACGCTTCGCTATCTCTGGAGCCCGAAGGCGCCCGGAGTCGCGACAGTCGGCATCGAGCTCAAGCCGACGACGCTGGTGCTCGCGCCGAAGCTGATCGCGGAATACCTCGGTGAGATAAACGCCGACTCCTCTATTCGCGCGACCTGGAAGTCGCTCGGCGACGGGCAGAAGTGGACGGAGTCCTATACCAAGCATGCGATGACGTTCGTGCGCGTCACGCCGGCACGTCCCGACAGCAACTGGATGGCGGACAGGCACTGGTCGAAGCCGCTCGGGCTCGGGCTCGAGTTCGTGCCCGAGCGCGATCCGACCAATTTACGCGGCGGCGACACGCTGTTCGTTCGCGTGCTGCGGCACGGCGCACCGCTGGCGGGCTTTTCCGTTGGCGCGTTTCGCGAGGGGCGATCGAAGGCGATTTTTTTCCGCACCGACGCGAAAGGGCGGGCTGGGGTGATTCTGGATCGTGGCGGCCGGTGGCTGCTCAACGGAACGAATCTGAAGCGCTCGGCCACCGGCGAGACTGTGTGGGAGAGCGACTTCGTGACCGCGACACTCCAGGTAGCGAAGCGTCCTTAAGCTACACCTCGTTGCAGCGGAAGCAGCCTGCGACGTGATCGTTGACGAGTCCCACGGCCTGCATCCACGCGTACACGGTGGTGGGACCGACGAACTTGTAGCCGCGCTTCTTGAGCGCGACCGAGATCGACTCCGAGAGCGCCGTCTTCGCCGGAACCTCGCCGCGGATTTTCGCGGGCGTGTCGCCGACGAGCGACCACGCGAACTCGGAGAGCGGCTCGCCATCCGCCTCCATTTTCAGATACGCGCGCGCGTTGCCGATGGTCGCCTCGATCTTTGCGCGCGAGCGGATGATTCCGGGATTCTCGAGGGCGCGCGCGATCTCCGTCTCGCCGAAGCCCGCGACGATTGTCGGAACGAAGCCGCGGAACTCCTTGCGGAAATTCTCGCGCTTGCGGAGGATCGTGATCCACGACAGCCCCGCCTGGAAGCCATCGAGAATGAGCGCTTCCCAGAGCGCGCGGCCGTCGCGCTGCGGCACTCCCCACTCCTCGTCGTGATACTCCTGCATGAGCGGATCGCCCTCGGCCCAGGAGCATCTGTGCAGCGTGGCTGTGCGTGACATGCGCCCTCTCCAAGGCCATCGTTGGACGTGTGCGACATTTGCTGTCGATGCGATCGAGAGTGTAACGCGCAGGCGAGTCGTGGCCGCGCCATTCCATCCCGCGAAGTCGCGCTCGGGCGCAGGGGAGCTCAGCGAGGGTCGAACGTCGCCTCGTCGCGGAACTTCGCTTGATCCAGTCCCTTGATCGCCTCGCGACCCACGATCTTCTG
>JBBRYY010000131.1:0-8141 GCA_038237245.1 Gemmatimonadales bacterium
CCGCCGTTCACCGGGAAGCCTGAATCTCCGGGGACGACGTACCACTCGACGGACGACATCGATTGGTGAAGTCCAGAGCACGATTCGACCATCTGCCACCAGAGCGGGTACTCGGCCGGCGGGTCGAACGACTTGCCACCGGATGGCAGCGCGATGATGTCGGTGCAGGCTGCTACGGCCACGGCGAGCGCAAGCGCGACGAGCATGCAAAGGCGACGCGCAGGGTGGGTCATCGTATGAAGTATCGTGCGCGAGACGGACGGGAACAGCCGACGCGACCTTTCAGCCAAAATGCTCGCGCGCGACCTGCACCACGATCTCCGCCGCGCGATCGATGCCGAGCCATCCCGTATTCAGGCAGAGATGGTAGTTCTCGTGCGCGAGCCATGACCGGTTCCAGTGGGAGCGAACATACTGCTCCCGCTGCCTGTTGCTGTCGATCACGTACTTCTCCGCATCCTTGAGCGAGAGCGACAGCCGCGTCGCGACACGAGCCGCGAGCTCGGTCTGCGCGGCGAAGCAGAAGACGTGCAGCGAGTCGTCGCGCTCGCCGAGCACCCACTGCGCACCGCGGCCAACGACTACCGTCGGGCCCGCGGCCACCGCCTCCTCGATGACATTCGCCGTCACCTCGAGAATGCGCTCCTCACTCGGCGGCAGCGTCGTCGGGCGGCCGGTGAACACCTCGGGCGCCCCCAGCGCGAGCGCGTCCGCGAGCCGCTGCGCGAGCGTCGGAACCTTCTCCTCGCGCGCGACGACCTCGGATGCGGGGACACCAAGCCGCTGCGCGACGGAGTCGACGAGGTCGTTGTCGATGAGCTGCCAGCCGAGCATCGCGGCGACGCGCGCTGCGAGCTCGGCACCACCTGCGCCGACCATGCGCGAGACAGTGATCAGCGGCATGCGCGCGATCCCGCGTCAGCTGAGATGGCAGACTCGCAGATGCTCCACCACCTGAAAGCCGAGGGCCTCCCAGACGGCGTTCGCAGTCTCGTTCTCGACCGCGTTATGGAGCCGAGCCTCGCGCAGTCCGCGCTCACGGCACCAGCCGATGGCGGATGTGAAGAGCGCGCGCAGCACACCGTGCCGACGCGCGCTCGGGACCACGTACACCGAGGAGATGTAGCCGTGCTTCGCGGGGAAGAGCAGTGGTAGCCCCGCGCTGGCTACGCAGCGAAGACAGCCGACGGCGACACCACCGGACTCCGCGAGGAAGAGCACCTCGCTCGAGCATCGCAGCTGCCCTGCGAAAAGCCTACTGGCGCGTGCCGGCGCGTCGGGGCGGAGCCTGCGATAGATCGGATTCTGCGCGTGCTCGCGGAGCAGCGCGAGGCGAAGCTCCACGACGACGGCGAGGTCCGCCATCGTCGCGGCGCGCACGGAGAGCCCGGCATCGAAGCGAGTGTCCGCTTCGAGCGACGTGTGCGACTCGCTCGCCGGGTGCTCGATCACGCCATCATGCCGCCGCCGAAGAGATCCTGATTCGGGCGGCGTCGCTCCGGCGGTTGCGCGCGTCCGTACTGTCCCGTGTCAGAGCGCGAGATCTTCTTGCGAGCGACCAGCGCCTCGAGCACGAGCTCCGATGCCGCGGCAACTACCGACGCATCGCCGCTCTCGCCGAGTCCGCTGTTGTAGACGACATCGAGCAGCCCGGGGATGCGCTGGAAGCCCTCGACCATCGCCCCCGACGAGACATCACCGTCGACCTGCAGCGCGTTCCCCTGGTCGAACCACATCACCATGTCATCAGTGTTCAGCGAGCCCGCGCGCTCGTGCATCGTGGCATCGGCCGCGCGCCGAATGAGCTCGTGTGCGATCGCATGTCCGCCGACGAGCTCCCCCTCGTACTCGAGCTCGATCTTCCCCGTGATCGCGGGGAGCGCGGAGTAGATGTCGCTGATACGCGGAACGACGTCGCACTCCCCCGTGATCAGCGAGCGACGCTCGGCGTTCGAGATCGCGTTCTCGAGCACGGAGATCGGCATGCGCTGCGAGACGCCCGAGCGCTTGTCGATGCGCTTGTCCATGCGCGCCTCGAAGGCGATGCGCTCGATCACCTCGGCGATGAAATCGGGAACACGCACCGGCAGGCCACCGCGATTCGCCCACGCCTCCTGCTGTGTGATCGCCATCCCAAGCTCCACCGACTCGGGGTAGTGCGTCATGACTTCGCTGCCGATGCGGTCCTTGAGCGGCGTGATGATCTTTCCGCGCGCTGTGTAGTCCTCGGGGTTCGCGGTGAAGCAGATGAGCACATCGAGCGGCAGGCGGATCGGATAGCCTTTGATCTGGACGTCCCCCTCCTGCATGATGTTGAAGAGGCCGACCTGGATCTTGCCCGCGAGATCGGGGAGCTCGTTGAGCGCGAAGATGCCGCGATTCGCGCGCGGGAGCATTCCGTAGTGGATCGTGAGCTCGTCGGCGAGGACGTGGCCGCCGCGCGCCGCGCGGATCGGGTCCACATCGCCGATGACATCCGCGATCGTGACGTCCGGCGTGGCGAGCTTCTCGACGTAGCGCAAATCGCGGTCGAGCCACGCGATCGGCGTGTCGTCGCCCATCTCGGCGATGCGCATCCGAGCGAACTTCGAGATCGGCGCGAAGGGATTGTCGTTGATCTCGCTGCCGGCGACGACGGGGATGACGTCGTCGAGCAGCGTCGCGAGCGAGCGCAGGATGCGCGACTTCGCCTGACCGCGCAGACCGAGCAGAATGAAGTTGTGGCGCGACAGCAGCGCGTTCACGATCTGCGGCACGACGGTCTCATCGTAGCCGACGACGCCGGCGAAGATGGGGCCGCCTTTCGCGAGACGGGCAAGGAGGTTGGCGCGCACTTCGTCCTTCACGGAGCGGCGGGCCAGCGAGGGTGCAGCGTACGGCGACTTCTTCAATGCGCCGAGGGTTTCCGGGTGCGACGACGACACGAGCAGCTCCGATGCGGCAGGGTGAAAACGTGGCGAGTCTCAGCCTACAGCGGTGGGGGCGTCGTCCGCTAGTCCTGCAGAGGCACCGGCGACACCTCGACAAGATTATCGTAGAAAACCGGCCCGTGGCCGAGGTCGGTGACGCGCTGCGAGGTGGTGTCGTTCGCATTGCGGCCGTCCTTCGTGAGCTTGGTCCACCAGACTGATGGCGCCCACACCGTCCCCTCACGCACCGCATCGCTCACGGACGCAACCGCGCTGAAGCTGCCGCGATCGTTGCGCAGCTCCACGCGCATTCCGTCGAGCACCGAGCGGGGCGTCGCATCGTCGGGATGGATCATGAGCTCGGGCTCACGCACTCCGCGGCGCAGCGCGTCGACGTTGACGAACGTCGAGTTGAGGAACTGGTGTGCGGGCGATGAGATCAGCGAGAGCGGGAAGCGCGCCGCCAGATCGGGCGAGCTCGCGGCCGACTCGTAGGGCGGCGTGTACGTCGGAACGGGGTCGACGCCCATGTCGGCCAGCCGCTGCGAGAAGAACTCGCACTTGCCGCTCGGCGTCGGAAAGGCGCCCTCGGCGAAGGGGAGGTAGGGGCGCGGCACGTTCAATCGCGTCCAGCCGTGCTCCAGCAGCGATTCGAGCGTCACGCCGCGCAGCTTGTCGCTCCCCGAATCGAGCGCCTGGCGGATGAGCTCGAGGTCATCGTCGCGCATGACAGGGTGGTCGATCCCCATGCGCGCCGCGATGAGGCGAAAGATCTCGCTATTCGGCTTGCACTCGCCAACCGGCTCGATCGACGGCCTGTTGAGCGTGACGTAGTGATGGCCGTACGAATAGTGTATGTCCCAGTGCTCGAGCTGCGTCGTTGCGGGGAGAACGATGTCGGCCCAGTCGGCGGTGTCGGTCTGGAAGTGATCCATCACGACGGTGAACAGATCCTCGCGCCCGAGCCCGCGCACGACTTCGCTCCGCTCCGGTGCAACGGCCGCGGGATTCGAGTTGAAGACGACAAGCGCGCGCAGCGGCGGTCCGCCGACTCCCGCATCGGGCTTCGTCAGCGCCTCGCCGAGGCGGATCATGTTGATCGTGCGAACCGGCGGCGCGAGATCGGGGCGCAACAGCTTCGCGCGATTGAACTGGAAGTTTCCGCTCGACGAGAGCTGCACGCCGCCGCCCACGCGCCGCCAGTGTCCAGTGACCGCGGGAAGGCAGGTGATCGTGCGCACGGCCATGCCGCCGCCGCCGTGCCGCTGCAGCCCGTAGTTGATGCGTACGAACGCCGCCTTCGCGCGGCCATACTCGCGCGCGAGCTCGACGATGCGCTCCGCTGGAATTCCGGTGATCGCGGAGACGCGTGCGGGGTCGTACTCCGCCGCGCGCGCGCGCAGCTCGGCCGCGCCCAGCGTGTATCGTTCCAGATAGTCGCTATCCTCGAGATGCTCGGCGAAGAGCACGTGCATGATCCCGAGCGCGAGCGCAGCGTCGGTGCCGGGCTTGATCGGGATCCACTCGTCGCACTGGTCGGCGGTGCGGGTGCGGAGCGGGTCGATCGCGATGACGCGAGCACCGCGTGCACGCGCCTGGAGCACGAAGGGCCAGAGATGCGGATTCGAGGTGAGCGTGTTCGTTCCCCAGAGGAGCACGAGGTCGCTCTCCGGTACTCCCTCGAGGTCGGCGCCGACGCTGGCGCCGAGCGTCATCTTGAGTCCCACGCCACCCGCGGCAGAGCAGATCGTGCGCTCGAGCAACGAGGCGCCGAGGAGATGGAAGAAGCGATGATCCATCGCGTCGCCCTGGATGAGACCGAGGGTGCCTGAGTACGAGTACGGGAGGATCGCCTGCGGTCCATCGGCGGAGCTGGCGATATCGCCGAGTCGGCGGGCAATCTCGTCGAGCGCTTCGTCCCAGGTGATGCGCTCGAAGCGTCCCTCACCTTTCTTGCCGATACGGCGGAGGGGGTGTGTGAGCCGGCCCGCGTGATAGGTGCGCTCGACGTAGCGATTCACCTTCGCGCAGAGGAAGCCGCGAGTGATGGGATGATCGGGATCGCCGGCGACGCGGATGGCGCGGCCGTCGCGAATGGTGACGAGCATCGCGCAGCTGTCGGGACAATCGTGCGGGCAGGCGCCGCGGACAACGGTATCACCGGCGCGGTCGTCGGCCGATTCGGCGGTGGCGAAGGATGTTTCCATCAGTTCACGATATGGTGTGGCGGGGGAGACGCAAACGGGGGTAACGAGCGCGGAAGCGATGTCCCACTTTGTTGCAATGTCTAAAGCGTTGCAAATCAATGTGTTACGGTTCTCTGCGCCCGAATCGAGCCCGATGTGCGGCGGTGATGCTATGTGAAGCGCATCACAGCGGTGGTGGCGGACACGAGAAAGAGTGCTATCTGCATGGCGGCGCGAGGCTTGACACCGTATCTTCTGGAGGCAAATTAACCGCCGCTCGCTCCTGGCATAGCAACAACGCTCGTGCTCGGACGAAGAGTCGACCCCACACCGCCCTCCAAAAGGAGAGTTTCGATGAAGCGCCTTGCCGTCGTTGTTGCTGTTCTCGCGATTGCTGCCTGCAAAAAGAATGATGCGGCTCCTGCTGACACCGCAGTGGTCGTTGCACCTGCCATGAGCCCCGCGCCTGCCATGATGGACACCACGAAGCACGACAGCGCAATGTCGTCGACCACCACGACCTCGACGATGACGAAGACCGACACGACGATGAAGATGACGAAGAAGCCGTAACTGGCTCTCGTTGTGGATTAGGAGGGCGCAACCTTCACAGGTTGCGCCTTTTTCGCATCCCTTCGCCCGCGGGTGGGTCCGCTTATTGCCCTCGTCGGTTCCGGGAGCACTCGAGTGGGTTGTCGCGTGGACGTCGCGAAGCGCTCACGGATTCATTTTCTCGGACGGAGGAATTTCATGAAGCGCATTGCAATGGTGGCAGCCGTGGTGGCGATCGCGGCGTGTAGCAAGGGTGACAAGAGCACGACGACGGATACGACGGTGGCTGGCGGGATGGTTGCTCCGTCGATGGACAGCACGGGCGGCGCGATGACGAACGGGTCCAGCTCGGGGAGCATGAGTGGTTCCGCGATGGGCGGAGCGGCGTCTGGCGGCATGGACAGCTCGAGCATGAACCCCGACAGCAAGATGGGCAGCGCGATGGGCGGCGACTCGTCCGGCATGGCCGGCAGGCACGGCACGAGTGATTCGGCGAGCGTCACGAAGAATCAGACGCAGTCCGGCATGACCAATTCGGACGGCCACTCTACGCTCGGACGAAAGATGGACAAGCTGTCGCCGACGTCGAGCAAACCGGTCATGCGCAATGGCGACACGCTGAAAAAGGCGACAACGCCGCAGCGCTGATCGCGCTGTCGCATCGATGGTGGAGTGCCCGGCGCAGAGTGGCCGGGCACTCGTCGTATGTGGAAGCGCCTACGTGAGTTACGGTCGGGGCACGGAGCCAGTCTTTTCCCTGATGGACTCACGACCTTTCCCTCCCGCCGGCAGCATTGCCGTCCACTGAACAGCGCGCGCGCGCCGACGTGCGCGGCCCGCGTCCATCTGCGCTCGCGATGCTCGTCGTCGCCTTCGTGGCGGCCGCCCCGTATCTGGCCACGATCGGCTACGGCTTCGTGTACGATGACGGCCCGATCATCGCCGACAATCCGGCGCTGCACACGCCGTCGGGGATGCTCACCGCGTGGCACGTTGCGTATTGGCCGCCGGCGTGGGGGCACGCGGGATTGTTCCGGCCTGTGGTGCAGTTCATGTACGCACTGCTCTGGAACGTGAGCGGCGGTGCACCGTGGCTCTTCCATTTGTACGCCGTGCTGCTGTATGCGGCGTGCGCGATCGCGGTGATGTGGGTGCTCGCGCGTGCGCTGCCGATGCGCGCGGCGCTCCTGGGCGCGCTGATCTTCGCTGCGCATCCATTGCACGTGGAGTCGGTGGCGAACGTCGCGGGGTCCGCGGAAATCGTCGCCGCGCTGGCGAGTATCGCGTGCGTGCTGGTCATCGTGCGCGCGTTCGGCGATGGCGAGAGTAGAGACGACGGCGCCAGAGCGATCGCGTGGAAACCCGCAGTGGTGAGCGCATTGTTCTTCGCCGTGGCGCTGGGCGCGAAGGAATCGGCGGCGACGGTGCCTGCGCTTGTCGCGCTAGTCGTGTGGGGGTGGCGCGATACGAGCGAGGCGCTCGTATCCGCGAGGTCGGTGCTCGTGCGCGGGTGGCGCGCATGGACGGCGTACACGCTCGCGCTTCTCGCGATGCTCGCGGCTCGGCGCGCGGTGCTCGGCGGATTCTCGCCGCCGGCGACGGCGCTCGCGGTGGGGCTCGATGGCGAAACGCTCGTGCAGCGATGGTGGACGATGACGGGAGCGTGGCCGCTCATCGCGCAGCTGCTCGTTGCGCCGACGCGGCTGTCGATGCACTACGGGCCGACGACTGTGATCCCGCAGCACACGATGAGCACGATGGCTGCGGTGGCCATCGTCGGCTTTGCCATCGTCATCCTCGCGACGGTCGCGCTCGCGCGCCGCGGCGACAGGCGTCCGTTCGTCGCGATCGGCTGGGCGGCGCTCGCCTATCTCGCTGCATCGAACATCCTCGTTCCGACGGGGCAGCTTCTCGCCGAGCGAACGCTGTTCTTCCCGTCGGTGGGAATCGTGATGCTGGCGGGGTGGGCGCTGGCGCGCATCGGTCGGCTGCAGCTGGAGACGCAGCGCATTGCGACCGCTGGCGCACTGCTGGTGGTCGCTACGGGAATTATCGAGACGGTGCAGCGGGTGCCCGTTTGGTCGAATGAAGAGCGGCTCTTCCAGAGCGGCATCGCGTTCGATCCCGACGCGTTCTACCCGTACTGGCAGCTTGCGCGGTCGGTCGGGCGGCACGGCGACAACGCGCGCGGACTCTCGCTGCTCGGCGATGCGTATCGGCGCTATCCCGAAGGCGAGACGCTCGCGCTCGAGCTCGCACAGCATCTGCGCACGTCGGATCGCGGTGAGGAGGCGCTCATGGTGCTGCGCGCGACAACGGAGGCGCATCCGCAGTCTCAGCCGGCGCGGCTCGCGTTTCTCGACGCGCTGCTCGACCGGCGCGGTGCGGATTCCGTAATCGGTGCGATCAAGAGCATGCGCGGGCCGGATCCCGCGGGATCGCTCCGCTACGTGCTGCTCGCGCGCGCGTACGCGAAGCTCGGGCTCACGGACTC
>JBBRYY010000132.1:0-7874 GCA_038237245.1 Gemmatimonadales bacterium
AAGTCGCACGGCACGGACATCGACCCCACGCTCACGACGTTCGAAGGAATGTTCACCGCGCGGCCGGGAACGGTCGATCCGAATCAGGCGATGATCGCGGACCGGATGCCGCCGCAGGTGCAGCGCGGCTTTTACGGCGGAGGGCTCCCGGTGCCGCCCGGAATGAACCAGCGCTATCGCGATTCCTTCGAGGAGATGAAGGGGATCGTGAAGGTGATGTACGACGCCGGCGTGCCGATCGTGGCGGGGACGGACAACGGGCCGGTGGGCTTCCAGCTCCTGCGCGAGCTGGAGCTCTACGTGCAGGCGGGAATCCCCGCGCCGAAGGTGCTCGAGATCGCGACGATCGGCGCAGCGCGCGTGATGCACCACGAGAAAGACCGCGGATCAATCGCAGTCGGCAAGGTGGCGGACATGGTGCTGATCGATGGCGATCCGACCACGAACATCAGCGACGTACGGAAGTCGGTGATGGTCGTGAAGGATGGGATCCGCTTCGATCCGAAGGAGCTCTACGCGGCGGTGGGGGTGAAGCCGTACGCGAGCGCCACGCTCCCCTAGCGAGACAGAGTAGCTGAAGACGCTCGCGGCGAGAGCCGAGGCGGCGCGCGTGGCGGGGAACCTCGAGATCGGGCGCGAGCAGTGGCGCGAAGCGCTCCGCTATCTCCCACCGGACTCGCAGCAGCACACGACCATCGACGAGCGCATCGCGGATCTCACGACGCGCTACTCACCGCCAAGCAGCATCTCACGACGGCCCGCCGCGCCGGCCGCTGGCGCGGCGTATCGGCGAGACGCGTTCGGCGTTACGCGCGCAGGGTGGACATGCCTCCGTCCACTCCCCAGACCTGGCCCGTGATCCACCGCGACTGGTCGCCGAGGAGGAACAGCGCCGTCGCGGCGACGTCGTCGGGCTGCCCGATCTGGCGGAGCGGGTGACGGTCCCGGCTCCCCTGCACTCGCTCCTCGCTTGCGAGGAGGCGCGCGGTGAGCGGCGTGTTCGTCAGCGAGGGCGCCACGGCATTGACGCGGATCCGTGGTGCCCATTCCGCCGCGAGGGAGCGAGTGAGTCCTTCCACGGCGCCCTTGGCCATCGAGATCGAGGCGTGAAAGGGCATGCCCTGCCGCACCGCGACGGTGCTGAAGAGCACGACGCTGGGCTGCCGTCCCGCCTTGAGGGCGTTCGCTGTCGCCTGGAGCACGCGCACCGCACCGAGTGCGCAGACGCGGAAGTCGTCCAGGAAGTCAGTTTCCCGGAGGGCCGTGAAGGACTTGAGGTTCAGGCTTCCCGGACAATACGCGACGCCGTCGAGGGCGGCCGGCAGGCTCAGCGACTCGAAATCGACCTCGAGCACATCGGCCTGCCGTTCGCTCAGGCCGGGCATGACGATGCCCGAGGCGCGTCGCGAAAGCCCAATTACCGCGTGGCCCGCCTCCAGGGCCAGCCGAGTGAGTGCGAGTCCGATACCGCTCGAATGCCCGACGACCAGGAACGTGCGCTTCACTCCGCCTGCTGCGGCGGCGTCGTTCCCGGCTCGCGACTTGCCCAAAGCTTTTTCTCCGCTCGATCATCGATGCCGGCGGCGAACACCAGAGCAATGATAACGGTCGCCGCTGGAATGGTGACCACGACCCCGGCGACGAACAGGCCAAGGCTATTCAAGCCGGTCACCGCTGATAAGAAGGGCGACGCATCCGAACGAGAGGATGGACGGCACCCACAACCCAACGAACAGTCCCTGTTCGTGGCTCCCCGTGAACCACAGCGTGACGGACAGGAGGAAGGAGGCGAAGGCGGCGGCGAGAATGGTCAGACCGGCACGGCGGCGAAGGTTGCGGCGTGGCATCATCGGAGAAGATCGTGAGGGTCAGGTTGGTGTCGACGCGCGGTGATCGCGCACATCGAATCAAGGCGCGGCAAGGCGGTAATGTTCCAGCGCGGTTCTAGCGCGCGACAGCCAACAGGATGAACAGGTTCAGGCAGAGGAGAAGCACGGCTGGAATCGCCGACACCAAGGGATCACGTACGCGCAGCCGCACGACGATCGCGCCGAGCATCATTCCCGCGAGCGAGCCGGCGGAGAGGAGCAGCAAAGGGCGAAAGCGGAGACCGGCGAGCAGTCCTGCCCCCGCCGCCATCTCCAGAGCACCCGTGAGCGTCCGATACCGTGCGAGATGGTAACGCTCGAACTCGGCCACCATCGCGCGCGAGCCGAACAGGCTCGCGCCGTACAGGAGGAAGGAGACGCTCGACAGGGCGGCCGCAATCATGATGCTGGGTTGCATTTTTTCTCCTTGCGGCCAAAGATGTGGCAATGTTGAACGGTTCGCTCACCTCAAACGCGATGGTAACTCCGATGGGTTCTCTCATTATCATCCTCCAGATCGTGGCGGCGCTCGGCCTGCTGAACGTCTGGCTGCTCCGCGCCAACCGAAGCACTGGATATCGAGGTGCCGACGCGAGGAACATGCGCCAAGAGTTCGCCGCGTACGGCCTACCCGCATGGATGGTCGTCGTCGTCGGCGTCCTCAAGGTGGGCGCAGCGCTCGCGCTTATCGCCGGGATCTGGTACCGCCCGCTGGTCATTCCTGCGGCGCTGCTCATCAGCGTGCTCATGCTCGGCGCGCTGGCGATGCACTTCAGGATTCACGACCCGCTGCGGAAATCCGCGCCGGCCGCCGGCATGCTCGCCCTCGCGGTCCTCATCGTTTTGGGATCCGTGTACGGCTGAACGGTCAGCGGGGTTAGAACGCTTGTGGGGTTAGGGCCCTAGCTCCGCTTCTCGCAGGAGCGCGACAGCCCTATCATTCCTGGCTTCCCTCCGCGACGGGTTTCATCGCATGCTAGTCGAGCAGAGTGTCGTGTGTCCGTTGCTCATTGGCCGCGACGCACCGCTATCCGCGGGCTTCGACATTCTCGATCGGGTCCGCAGCGGCATGGGCAGCGCGATGCTGGTATCGGGCGAGGCCGGTATTGGCAAGTCGCGATTTGTGCGCGCCCTGGTTGAGCGCGCCCGCGCGACCGGCTTTCTCTCGCTGCACGGTGCGTGCTTCGAAACCGACCGCGCCCACCCGTATGCGCCCCTTCTCGATTTGGTGCGCACCTGTGCGTCGAGCACATCTCCTGCGCTCGCCGCACACTATTTCGACGGCGCGGCGACCGAGCTCGTGACGCTCTTCCCGGAGCTTCGATCGATCTTTCCAGAGTCGATCGCGCGAGAGGCGGTCGATCCGGAGGACGATCGCCGTCGCCTCTTTCACTCGTTCACGGCGGCCATCAACGCGCTCGGCAGCGTGCAGCCACTGCTGCTGGTGATCGAGGATGTGCATTGGAGCGACGATGCGACGCTCGATCTCATGCTGCATCTCGCGCGCGGAATCACATCACAGGCTATTGCTCTCGTTCTGACCTTTCGCAGCGATGAGATCGGATTACGGCTCCATCGTCTGCTCGCGGATTTCGATCGCGCGCATTGCGCGGCGGAGGTGAAGCTGCGGCCGCTTGCGGTATCGGACGTCTCGGCGATGCTCCAATCGATCTTCGGGATGCAGGCTGCCTTCGGCACGCCCTTCGTCGGTTCGCTGCACGAGATCACCGAAGGAAATCCGTTTTTCATCGAGGAGATGCTGAAGGCGCTGCTCGAGGACGGTGATCTGATACGAGGGGATGGCGCGTGGCGCGCCCGATCGCTGGAGCTCGTCCCCGTACCACGCACCGCCACCGAGGCCGTCGCGCGCCGACTCTCGGCGCTCACCCCTGCGGCGCGCGAGGTTGCATCGATCGCCGCAGTGGCCGGGCGCCGCTTCGACTTCGAGCTTCTCAAGACGCTCACCCGGCACGACGAGCCGGAGCTTCTCGTGGTGGTGCGAGAGCTCGTCGATGCGCAGCTCGTAGTCGAGGAAACCGCGGACCGTTTTGCCTTCCGCCACGCGCTCACGCGAGAGGCCATGCGGGCGCGACTGCTCGCGCGCGAGCGAGTCGCCCTGCATCGGGCCATCGCCCACGCACTCGCGGAGAAGTACGATGAGCGCGCGCACGACGCCGACGAAGCGCTCTCCTATCACTTTTTCGAGGCCGGAGACTGGGACACGGCTCGACTCCACGCCCGTCGTGCGGCCGAGCGTGCGCTGACGCTCAGCGCGCCGCGCGAGGCGCTACTGCATTTCGACCGCGCGGTGACTGCAACCGTGAACGCCGGGGTGAGACCCGACGCCGTGCTGCTCACGGGCCGGGGACGGGCGAATGAAGTACTCGGCTTTTTCGCTCAGGCGCGGGAGGACTTCGGAGCCGCCCTGCTCCTGGCGCGCGAGACCGGCGACGATCGCTCCGCGTGGCTGGCGCTGCACGCGCTCGGGATGTTGTGGGCCGCGCGCGACTACGAGCGCGCAGGCGACTATCGCCGCGCTGCACTCGATGTCGCGCGAAGCATCGGTGATCCGTCGCTCATCGCGCGCAGTCTCAATCGGGTCGGCAACTGGTTCGTCAATCGCGAGGACCCGCGAGCTGGAATACCATACCATGATGAAGCGCTATCGATTTTCGAGAGGGCCGACGACCAGCGCGGCGTAGCTGAGACCGTCGATCTGCTGGCGATGTCGTATCACATGGCGGGTGCGCAGCAGCGCGCCGTTCTCGCGTACGAGCGATCCATCGATCTTTTCTCTGCGAGCGATGATCGCCGCGCATTGACCAATGCGCTTTCGGTGATGGTGGCGTGCGGACCCAGTCACCACGCTTCGGCTGGCGCTGTGACTGCGAGCATCCATGCCAGCGAGCTGCTCGCGAGCGAGCGCGCAATCCACCTCGCAGCCGACATCGGTTGGCGCGCCGGTGAGGCGTTCTCGCAATATCTCTTCGCCGACTGCCTTGCCTGGCGCGGGGAGTACGCGCGCGCGCGCCGCCTCGCACACGCGTCGCTGGCGATCGCGCAGGAGATCGAGCATCTCGAATGGCAATGCGGAGCGCGACGAGTGCTCGGCGTGATTGCTCTCGATCTCTTCCATAAGGAAGGCGCACTCGCACAGTTGACGGCAGCGCATGCCATCGCCGAGCGCCTCGGATCTGCGACGTGGCTTCGCTGGACCGGCGCACCGTTGGCGATCGCAATGGCTCGCGCATCCCGGCCGGACGGCGCTGCGACCATTCTCGATGCCGTCGATCGAAAGGTGCCACGCTCTGCCGCGAACGGTGCCGCGCGCGCGAACCGCACATTGGGCGAGCGTTTCATGAACCTCGCGCGGGCGGAGGTCGCACTGGCCAGGGGCGATGCGGCTGACGCGGTTGAATTGATCGGCGACGGTGAAGCCGAGGGCACGCCCCGCGCCTCACTCGTGCGCGCACAGGCACTCGCGATGCTCGATCGCCGCGACGGGGCGATCGCCGCGGTGAAGGTGGCTCGCCACGACGCGCGGCTGCAAGGCGCGCGGCCGTTGCTCTGGCGAATCGATGCTGCCGAGGGAGCCATGCATCTTGCGAGGCGCAGGCGGCTCGAGGCGCGACGGCTCTTCGACGCAGCCCGTGAGACGGCGTCGGAGATCGGCGGTGCGCTCGACGACTCGGCGCTCGAGGCGACATTTCGGAGTGGAGTCGATCGATTGGCACCACCCCCTTCGGCGCGCACCGCAAGCCAGCAGGCGAAGGCGACATTCGGCGGTCTCACGCGCCGCGAACGCGACGCCGCGGCGCTCGTCGCCCAGGGAAAATCCAATCGCGACATCGCACGCCTGCTGGGCATCAGCGAGCGCACCGCAGAGGGCTACGTCGCGGCCGCGCTCGCAAAGCTCCACTACAGCGCGCGCACACAGCTCGCGGTATGGGCAGCCGGGCAGGGGCTCGTAATAGAGGACGCGCGTAAGGGTCGCACCCGCGGCTGATCCGTCAGCGCACTCTGCCCGAATCGAATTTCCCCGTATTTGCCACGGAGTTTCGACAGCCACTCTTCGACATCCTGCTCTCCACGAACCGCCGGCAACTGTCGAGCGGATTGATGACTGCTTTTCATAGTGGAGCTACCGACATGCGACTCATGACTGCAATTGCTGTTTTTCTTACCATTGCTGCGGGCACGGCCTGCGGACAATCACCCACGGACGCGACGCAGCCCGAGCCCGTGTTCGGCCCGGCGCCAGCAATCTTCCCGGCCGGCGCGCAGATGGCCGTGATGCAGGGCAATCCCTCGGAAACTGGGCTATTCACGATTCGCCTCAAAATGCCAAGTGGTTACAGAATTCCGCCACACACGCATCCGACCGACGAGCACGTGACCGTGATCAGCGGAACGTTCCGCGTAGGGATGGGCAGTGTGTTCGACGCGAGCAAGACCATGGCGCTCAAGTCGGGCGGCTTCGTCACGGCGCCCGCGGATGGCGCTCATTTCGCGGTCACCGAAGGAACGACCATCGTGCAGGTGCATGCGCTCGGGCCGTTCGCGATGACGTACGTCAATCCTGCCGATACACCAACGGCGGCGAGGCATTGAACGAGGGGTCGGCGTGCGACACGTCGCACGCCGGGCCTTTGGTCTCAACGCACGGTCAAGCCGTCTTTCGCGAGCACGATCCCCGAGGCGCCAGCCATCGACTCATAATAATCGACGAACCTGTCTGTCTCCGGCGAGCGCTGGAGGCTGAGGTTATGTGCCCAGCGATAACCAACTGGTTGATACCAGAGCTCCGCATCGACCTGGAAGGGACCGCGCGTCCGGTCGACGTCGATGCGATAGCGAGTTCGGTGGGAGCCGCCGAGGAACGCCGGATCGCTTGCTGCATCGCCCTGCACGGCGATGTCGCGGTCTGCCGTCGACTTATCGAAACCGCGCGGCAGAAGACGGTTGTCCTTGACATAGCGCACGGCCGACAACAGTCCAGTGGTCACCATGCCGTGCTGGTCCTGCATGATCGACTCGTAGATCTGCACCTGATCGGGGCGGGTGATCTCGCGATAATGCGGCTCGTATTTCGTGCGATCGGCGTCGTTGTCGTTCCCGACGATGCGGCCCTCCGTCGTAAGCGCTCCCGATTCGAACACCGTCGCGCCCGATCGGTCGCGCACCGTCACGTGCAGCCACGCGCGACGAGACGGGTAGGCCGACGGCAGCTTGTGGCCATTCAGGTTGGTCACCACGACGTCCACTCCCACCTGTCCCGCGTCGACCGGTCCCGCGCTTACTTGCACGCGCGCAGCCTGCGCGAGCAGGTGCCGCGTCTCGAGCGCGGCGGCATCGAGCTCGGACGGCAGCGCCTCGACGGCCAGCTCTCCCCGGTAGCGGTTCAGCATGCCGAGCACGAGGAAGTTTCCGCCGGGGAACCAATGGCGCCGCACATCGGGACGCGGCGGTCCCTGCACCGCCGTGATCGGCACGCTGTCGCCCTCCGCGACGACGCGCGGCATGTGGCACGACTGACAGCTTCGCTCCGTGCGGTAGGCACTGTGCCGCCACTCGAGAAAAGGCATCTGTTCCGGCAGCTCGCCGATCTCTTTCCCCGCCGAGTCGAGCGTCTTCGTGTACAGCGTGTGGCAGGTCGCGCACAGCTCGGACTCGCGAATGTGCCCGGCCTCCGTCGGAATGAAGCCGCTTGAGGAGTGCATCACCGTCGTGTGTCCACGATCCACATCGTAAGGACCGAAGAGCGGCCGCTGACCGACGCGCGTTACGGTGTCGATCGCGAAACCGCCGTTGAAGCTGGAGCGCTCTCCAAAACGTTCCTTTTTAATCTGATGACACATGGTGCAGGACACACCGTCGGCGGACAGGCTGTCGAGCGGATCCGTTCCTCCCAGCGTAGGGAAGCGTGTGAACACCTTGCCTTGGCCGCCCGACGCGTGCACCGCGAAGCGCTGCATCGGCATGTGGCACGTCGAGCATTCGTCTTCG
>JBBRYY010000133.1:0-7826 GCA_038237245.1 Gemmatimonadales bacterium
CATTGAACGTGCCAAATGGGTAAGCGGCCTGTGCAATATCTATCGAGTTCGCACTTGTTTGCATAGTGAATTGCTGAAGTGCGAATCATAAAGCGATACACAGCAACAAGATAGCTTCCGGCATGGCTCGCGCATTAGGGACCCGCAGAAGAGACCGCCTTCCGAATGGCTGGCGGACTCGTGAGACGGTTCCAAGAAAGCTCGCTGATTGTAGCAGTCGTCGTTCCTGCACCCTTGGAGAGTTAGCGCAGATGACCCCATTCACTAGTGCCTCACCCAACCGCGTGACAGCGACAGGATCGAGCAACCGCCGCGGCTTCAGCGCGGTCGAGCTGCTGATCGTGTGCGCCATCGTCGGCATTTTCGCGACGCTCGCGTATCCCCGGGTGAACTTCACGCAATTCCAGGTGGATTCAGGGGCGCGCACGGTGCGCGTCGCGCTGCAGAACGCCGAACGGCTGGCGGTCACGCGACAGTACGACGTCGTCGTGAGCTTCGATCAGCCGAACAAGCGCATGCGGATCCTCGAGGACGGCAACAACAACGACGTCGTCGACAATGGCGAGCGCGTCACCTACGCGGCGCTCGAAGATGGCGTGCACTTTAAGATTCCGCCCGCTGGTCTGAGCGGGCCCGTGTCGGCCGCGATCAGCGGGTCGAATGTCAAGACGATCGATGGAATGCCCAGCGTGATCTTCCGTCGCGACGGCGCGGCGAGCACCGATCTCGAGGTGTACCTCGCCTCGAGCAAAGAGCTCGCGAACGACTGGCGCGCGATTCAGGTCGTGCAGTCGACGGGGCGCACCGACTGGTTCCGATATCTCGCAGGCCTCTGGAAAGCGGGGAGCATATGAGCGCACGCATGAAGCGACGCAGCGGCATGACGCTGATCGAGGTCATGATCGCGCTGGTGATTCTGACGGGCGCGCTGTTGGGGATGGGGAAGTTCATCACCTCCTTCTCGCACGCCACGAGCGACGGCGCACTGTCGTCGGTCGCGAGTGATCTGGTGCTCGACCGGCTGGAGACGATCAAGGGCTCGACGTCCTACGCGTCGCTCGACGCATACGCGGTTACCGAGAGCTCGATCATCGGCTTCGCAGGCTACAAGCGCGTCACGCAGGTCGCGAGGACGCTCGACGCGACACAGGACTACAAGGCGATCACGGTAACGGTTTCGAACCCCGGGCTCACCACGCCGGTAAAGAAGTCCACCATCATTGCCGCCTTCTGAGGATGTCAGCCATGCGTACTTCCGCAACTTCGCGGCGCGACGGTGTGACGCTCATCGAAATGATGATCGCGATCGTGCTCTTCGTGCTCGTGTTCGGCCTCGCCGTTCCGTTCTTCCGGTACCAGGCGCGCTCGGTGAGCGCGAGTGCCGGCCGACTGGACGCGCTGCAGAACGCGCGCTACGCGCAGAGCGCCATCGATCGCGATCTCCGCATCTCGGGAATCGGCATCGTCCAGGCGCAGCCGATGATCGTGCAGGCCGACGGCTTCGCGGTGACCTTCAACGCGGATCTCGCGACAAAGGACATCAACGATCCGATGTCGATCTACTACGATGTCGACATGGACTCGAGCGGCACCGACGCAATGAACAACGTGAACAAGGTGACGCTGCCCAATTCATCGGTGCAGTACCCCGATTCGAACTACATGAACGGCAGCGTGTCGAGCCCGGCCGAGACGATCCAGTATTGGCTGACGAAGGACTCGACCGCGACGCGCACCGACCAGTATATCCTCTTTCGTCGCGTGAACAACCTGCCGGCACGCCTCGTGGCGAAGGGAATCGTCGTTCCTCCGGGAACGAACTTCTTCCAGTACATGAAGCCGAACGCTGCGGGCGGCCTGGACTCGGTCAAGGCCGCACAGCTCCCGCTCTTCCACTCGGCGCCCATTCATGGCTCGCCGGCTGACACCGGCAGCTCGGCGCTGACGGACAGCATTCGCGTCGTGCGCATGACGGTGACGGGTTTGTACAACGATCCCGACAAGGGCGCGATCATGAAGACGGTCGTGAGCTCGACGAAGCTGCTCAACGCGGGGATGTCGCGCTCGAGCGTCTGCGGCGATCTGCCGATCGCGGTCACGACGGCGACGGCGGTTCGGACCCTCGGCCCCGGTCCTCATGTGGTCAAGGTCACGATCGCATGGACCAAGTCGCTCGATCAGGACGCGGGCGAAAAAGATGTCGGTCGCTACATGGTGTTCAAGAAGCTCACCGCCAGCTCTGATTGGGGCAGCCCAATCGCGGATCTCGCGGCCTCTCAGGACACGTATACGCTCGATGACACGTCGCTGGGTCCTCTTGGTAGTTCCTGGGTCTATGGTGTAATCGCGCAGGACTGTTCACCGAGCAATTCCTCAGTCACCCCGACAAATACCGTCAATGTCTTCTAACAGCGGAGTGAGCGTGCAACGCACGCCCACCATGTGGTCTGCGCGCCTCCATCGCCGCGGTACCGCATTGATCCTGGTTCTCCTCATGACGGTGACGCTTGCCGCGATCGCGATGTCTGCGATTCTGCTGACGGGGAGCGGCGGCATGATCGGTCGCTACTACGATCGCGAGCGCGACTTCCGCTATGCGGCAGAGGCATCGCTGCAGATGGGGAAGGCACGCCTGCTTCGCGACACCACGATCCATCTTCCGGACACAGGCTACGTCACACTCGTCTCCGGCGGACAGATCAAGGGTGCCGACGGCATCGTGATCCCGAACGTGAAGGTGAATCTCTACGCAGGATACACCAACATCACGACTGGGCAGTTCGGACAGTACGCGAGCATCGTGGCCGAGGCGTATGATGCCGGCGGCACGCGCTACGTGCGCAGGCTGGAGATGCAGGCCGAGAACTTTGCACGCTACGCAATGTTCACCGACACCTGGCCCGGGGGCCTGTGTTACAGCACCGGCGAATTCATCGCTGGGCGCGCGCACAGCAACCAGAGCTGGAACTCGTGCAACTCGCCGACCTATTATGACACGGTATCGGCGGTCGGGTCCGTGGGCGGAGGCTCGCCCACGTACAAGAAGGGAAAGATCAATGGAGCTCCGTATATTCCGATCCCGCCGGTCGGCAAGCTGGCGTCGCTGCACACGCATGCACTCGAGGGAAATCTCGATGTCGCGGCGCTTGGCAACGACCTGACGAGCGTGCGGACACGGATCGAGTTCGTTGCGATCGATCTGAATGCCAACGGCAATATCAACGATCCGAACGAAGGCTTCGTCCGCGTATATCAGGCGTCGGGGCCCGCGGCCTCGAGCGGTCGGCTAAGGAGCTCCTTGAAATTTGGAGTTTCGGGCGGAGCCGCCCCTGAAGACTCGCTATGTGGTGATTTCCACACAGACACGACGGGACACGCCACGTTTTATCCGATATGGACCCACAATCAGCCCTGGTTTGCCTCAGGCCGTGTGTTTACTCCTGCGCAGTGGAGCCTGGTCAATGATGCATTCACAGGCACGATCGACCACGATAATCGCGAAGAAATGATGGACAATCCAACATTTCGCTGTTACATGAGCGGCGATCCGCATCTCGTGGCGAGCGAACGCAGACTCATGCTTCCTGCACCACCAGCGAATGTGAACCTGTATCAGAAGGGAGGCGAAGACTCCACCCTTACCGACAGCACCAAGTACGGATTTTGGCAGAAATGGAGTGGGGATGAAACTCCGGTGGTCGCTGCGATCAACGGAACCGCGACGACGATGTACCAGGAATGGATCAATCACGTCGCGACGCTCTGGCCTCTGCACCGCAGTCTGAATCCGAACACGAAAGGCGTGATTCACGTCCACGGTCCGGTGCTGTTGAGCGGCGTGCTTCGAGGAAGCGTCACGGTCTACGTCGCCACGACGGGCTCGCAAATCGGCCAGGTTGGTTACGGCGATGACCTCGTCTATGCCCAGGACCCGGCTGCAGTCACCTGCGCAAATCTGCTCGGCGTGATCTCCGATGATAATCAAATGATTCTCGACAACTCGATCAATTCACCCCAGCGCGCGGATGGCAGCAGTGGTCAGTGGCACTGGACCGATGGTGATGACAACGGGATGTCGACGTCGCACGACTTCGTGCTGCACGGCGTCACGATGAGTCGGCTCGGCACGGTGGGTGTTGAAAACTTCAGTTCGCACGCCGAGCACATCGGCCCGTGTAACGCCGCAATCTCGGGCCGCGGCTGCATTCGTCAGGCCGGCGGCGTGATCGAAAAAGTCATCTCGGCCACGTACAACAACGCGGGCGCGGGCTTCGGCGAAAACCGATCCGTCGACGTCTGCCTGAACACGCAGTCGCCGCCGTACTTCCCGACGACGGGCCGCTATATCGACAACCGGTTCTACGAGATCGATCCGGCGCGCTACAACATCACGACGCTCTTCCAGAGCATGCAGGGCGGTTATTAGTCCAGCAACTCTTTCCTTAAGTACCAACCGGGCACCGCGGCGCACCAGCGCTCAGCGGTGCCCGGTTTGCGTTGAGGGCCGTATCGAGTGGCTTACTCGGCGGCGAGCGCCGAGTTGGCAGCGGGTATGCATTTGCGGCATATTGCCGGATGCGAATAGCGATCCTCACGATCAGCGATGCCGGCGCGCGCGGCGAGCGGAAAGTCGACGGCTCGGGCGACGCGATCGCCGAGTGGGCGGGGGCGCGCGGCGATAGCATAGTAAGGGCGCTGGTGCCGGACGATGTCACCGGCATCGTGGGGCAGCTCATTGCCTGGTGCGACCGAGACACGGCCGACCTCGTGCTCACCACCGGCGGCACCGGGCTCGCTCCGCGTGACATCACCCCCGAGGCGACGCGCGCGGCGATCGAGCGCGAGGCACCGGGGATCGCCGAGCGGATACGGCTACTCTCGCTGGAGAGCTTCCCTCGCGCGGCGCTGTCGCGCGGGCTCGCAGGCGTGCGCGCGCGGACGCTAATCATCAATCTCCCGGGCTCGACCAGCGGTGTACGCGACGGGCTCTCGGCCATCGAGCCGATCATCGAGCACGCGGTGCGCATCACGCGGGGCGTCGATCTCGCGCATGATGGCGATGGCGGTCCCCAATCGCGATGAAGGTTCTCGTCACGTTGACGGATGTCGAGCCTGCCGTGCGTCTGAACGCGATGCTCGAGGGCGCGGGCTACGAGACGACGCTCGTCTCGCCGATAGACAATCTGCGTGCGGCGATCAAGCGTGAGTCGCCAGATCTCGTCGTGCTCACGGGTGGGCTGATCGACACCGCAAACGTGCAGCTCGTGCGCGATCTGCTCTGGGATGGCGTGGCGGTGGTCGGGCTCGCGGACATCGTCGACCCCGCGCTCTCGGAGCGTCTCCGCGCGCTCGGCTTCGTCGAGGTGTATGCGAAGCCTGTGGATCTCGACGAGGTGCTCGCGGGGATCCGTCGCATTCTCGACCGGCGGCGGCTCGCGGTGGAGACGGGGCTGATCGGCGAGAGCGAGGCGATGCGCGAGGTGCTCGTGAGGATCGAGCAGATGGCGCCCGTGAGCAGCACGGTGCTCATCGAGGGAGAGAGTGGAACGGGGAAGGAGCTTGTTGCGCGCGCGCTGCATCGCCTCGGACCGCGTCGCAGCAAGCCGTTCATCGCGGTGAACATCGGCGCGCTCCCGGAGACACTGCTCGAGAGTGAGCTGTTCGGACACGAGAAGGGATCGTTCACCGGGGCGGCGGAGCGCAGGCTCGGGCGATTCGAGCTCGCGAACACGGGGACGCTTTTTCTCGATGAGATCGGGGAGGCGCCGAAGAGCACGCAGGTGAAGCTGCTGCGCGTGCTCGAGCAGCGCGAGCTGACGCGCGTGGGCGGATCGCAGGTGATCAAGGTGGACGTGCGCATCGTGACGGCGACGAATAGTCCGCTGCGCGACGAGGTGGAGGAGGGAACGTTCCGCTCGGATCTCTACTATCGGCTGAACGTGCTCACGATTTATCTGCCGCCGCTGCGCGAGCGACGCGAGGACATTCCGCTGCTCGTGCGCGCGTTCATCCAGGAATTCTCCGCACAGCACGAACGCCCCTTCCATGGCATCTCGGCCGACGCAATGAAGATTCTCGTCGACTATCCGTGGCCGGGGAACGTTCGCGAGCTGCGGAACCTCGTGGAGAGCATGGTGGTGTTGTCGCCGGGGCGGGAGATAACCGCGGCGGACATTCCACGCGCGCTGCGCGAGGGTGGAAGCGCGCGCTTTCTGCCGGTGCCGGTGGGCGCAGTGCTGCGCGGGCAGGAGGGGAGTGGAGGGCGCGAGCTCGAGTTCATCGTGCGAAGCCTGGTGGAGCTCAAACTCCAAGTGGAGGAGCTCCGTCAGCGCGTGGACGAGACGCGCGACGGTCGTGCGTCCAGGCTCGGCGATGGCGAGGTGCAGCCTGCGGCGAGACTGGCGTCCTCTGGAAATACTTTGCCCAGCATTGGGATAGAACCGCGGGAGGCGGAGCAGCCGAACGTGGTGACGATCGCGCCGGGGATGCGGATGGCGGACATCGAGCGTGCGGCGATCATAGCGGCGTTGGCGGAGACGCGGGGGAACCGAAGAAAGGCCGCTGATCAGCTGGGGATTGGGGAACGGACGTTGTACCGGAAGCTGAAGGAGTACGAGATTCCGGAAACGTAAGTTTTTGTGCGCATGAGGGCCTCAAGCGGAATACCGGTTGCGAGCTGCCGTAATTATTCAAGGTCTATAACGATAGAACGCTTGCGTTTGCAGGGATTGACTTCAATATTGGCTGCGCGTGTCTTCCGTCCGTTTCGAGGCACACGGCTCCAATGGCCCGGGCAGTAACAGACATGCCTGGTAAGTCCCCGCCGGTTCACCATACGTCACTCAGCGAATAACCGTGGCCTTCACAGCACCGGGTAATCCGTTGTCGCATACGGCATCGTCTCCGATCGCGGGAAGCGTGTTGCCGTTGGCCGAGGCGGAGCGGCAGCTGCGGACGTTGCCTGGTGTGTTGGATGTGCGGATCGTGCCGAGTGAGACGGGGGCGGTGAGCGAGGTCCACGTCGTGACGACGATGGAAGTGAGTCCGAAGGCGACGGTCCGGAATGTCGAGACGATGCTGAAGGCGTCGTTGAAGATGTCCGTTGACCACCGGAAAATTTCGGTCGCCACCAGTAACGAAAAGCCACGAGATCGCGCCGAACCGGAACGAAATATTGCAGCGCCGGTAATTTCTGCGCCTGTTTCGGTTGCTCCGCCCGCGCCTGCGCCTGTGACATCCGCGCGCCTGTTTTTCGAGGATGTCGAAATACAGCGAAGTAGGGCCAAGGGCGTGACAGTGTGCGTTACTCTCCGAAAAGGCGATCAGTCTTTCACTGGAGAATGCGAAGGTCCCGAGAGTGCGCGTTCGCGCGCGGAGCTCGCGGCGAAGGGTGCGTTGCTCGCGATTGCGAAGATGGAGAATGGCGCGGGCGCGTTCGTGCTCGAGGGATGCAAGGTGATCGAAGCATTCGAGCGCGAGTTCATGTTCGCGGGGATCTCGGTGCGAGTGGGACGAGAGACCGCGCTGCTGACGGGAAGCTGCGAGATCAAGGACAGTCCGGAGACGGCGAGTGTGTTGGCCGTGCTGGACGCGACGAATAGATGGGTGAGCAGGATCTGATTTTTTCGATACGGGTGAAAACGATTTCCCGTTGAGTGCGAACAATCAACCAAGTGGAGTAGAGACAAAACACGAGTCCCCCCGTTCTCTGGTAAGCGGAGTTGAGCGGGCATGACAGTAGTTGAGCGGAGCCGACCTTTGCGCGATTCCACATTGGATTCGCGACTCAAGTAGTTCAAAGGGGGGTGACGCGAATGCATGCTCTA
>JBBRYY010000134.1:0-7747 GCA_038237245.1 Gemmatimonadales bacterium
GGCGAGCGGATTTCGGTCTCGCGGATCGAGGATCCGTCGCGCGCGCTCATCGGGACGGGATTTCCGTTTGGCGGCAACGCGTCGCTCGATCTCTATCTGCGCCACTTCGCCGCGGTCGCGCCGCACACGGCGGGAATGCGCCGTCCGGGTTCCGCGGCGCTCGATCTGGCGCACGTCGCGTGCGGACAGTTCGACGCGTTCTGGGAGCTCTCGCTGCTGCCATGGGATTTCGCGGCCGGCGTGCTGCTCGTGCGCGAGGCGGGCGGCGTGGTGACGACGGTGCGCGGCGACGCACACATTCCGATGGCACACGGCTCTCTTCTCGCGGGCAATCCGGCGATGCACCGGTGGCTCGCATCCACTTTGGCGGCTGCCACTCCGGCGGACGCCGACCTCTAACTCCACTGACATGACGCTCGTCGAATGCGTTCCGAATTTCAGCGAAGGGCGAAACCCCGAGATCGTTCAGACGATTCGCGATGCGATCGCCGGCGTCGATGGCGTCGTCGTGCTCGACGTCTCTTCGGATGAATCGCACAACCGCACGGTGATTACCTTCGTCGCACCGGTGGAGCGCGCGGCGGACGCGGCGTTCGCGGGGATCGCGGTGGCGCGCGACAACATCGATCTCACCGCGCACTCGGGCGCGCACCCGCGCATGGGCGCGACTGATGTCGTGCCGTTCATCCCGCTCGAGGGGACGACGATGGAGCAATGCGTCGCACTCGCGCGCACGCTCGGCGAGCGCGTGGGCAAGGAGCTCGGCATTCCCGTGTTTCTCTACGAGCGGGCCGCAACGAGCCCCGTGCGGGAGAATCTCGCCGACATTCGCCGCGGCGAGTTCGAGAAGATCCGCGAGGAGATCGGCACGTCCCCCGTGCGGACGCCGGACTTCGGCCCCGCGAAGTCGCACCCGACGGCGGGGACGATCGCCATCGGCGCGCGACCATTTCTCGTCGCGTACAACGTCTACCTCGGCGACGCGTCGAACATCGGCGTCGCGAAGGAAGTCGCGAAGGCCGTGCGCGGTTCATCGGGCGGGCTGAAGAACGTGAAGGCAATGGGGATCGAGGTCGACGGACAGGCGCAGGTGTCGATGAATCTCGTCGATATCGAAAAGACGCCGATGTTCCGCGCGTACGACATGGTGAAGATGGAGGCTGCGGCGCACGGTGTGTCGCCCACGTGGACGGAGATCGTTGGACTGGTGCCCGAGCGCGCGATCATCGATGCGGCCGCGCGCTATCTGCAGCTTCGCAACTTCTCGACGGCGCAGCTGCTCGAGCACAAGGTGGGCGCGGCCGCGAGCGAAGGGATCAGTCTGAGCGGATTCCGCGCGGCGATCGCGTCATCGAATCCGGCGCCGGGGGGAGGCAGTGCGGCGGCGCACGGAGGGTCGATCGCGGCGGCGCTCGTGCAGATGGTCGCGGGGCTCACGATCGGTCGGAAGAAGTACGCCGACGTCGAGGCGACGTTCAAGGACATCGCGTCGCAGGCGGCTGCACTCGGCGCGCGGCTCGCGGAGCTCGTCGATCTCGATTCCAAGTCGTATGAGGCGGTGAGTACGGCGTACAAGCTCCCGAAGGCGACGCCCGAACAGGAGACGATGCGCAAGGCGGCGATCACTGCGGCGCTCATCGGCGCGAGCGAGGTTCCGCTCGAGACCGCGCGCGCGTGCGCGGTGGTGGCGGCGCTGGCGGAGATCGCGGCGACGCGGGGGAATGTGAATGCGCGCGCTGATGCCGGCGTCGCGGCGCTGATGGCCGATGCGGCGTGCCGAGGCGCAGCGTTCAACGTGAAGGCGAATGTCGACGCGCTCGACGACTCGGCCGCCGCGAAGGGGCTGACGGAGGCGGCGGAGACGTTCGTGAAGGCGGCGAGCGAGGCGGCGAAGCGCACGGCGGAGATAGTGATGCGCGGGTAGCTCGTGCGCCGACACCAATCGATGAGGAAAGCATGGCTGCAGCGAAGACGGTACTGATCACGGGATCCTCTGCCGGTATCGGTCGTGCGACGGCAGAGCTATTTCAGCGGAAAGGCTGGCAAGTCGCGGCGACGATGCGCACGCCAGCGGCGGGCACGGAGCTCGCTGCGCTCGACAACGTGCTCGTGACGGCGCTCGATGTCACGAGCGAATCGTCCATCGATGCTGCGATCGCCGCCGTCATCGCTCGCTTCGAGAGCATCGATGTCCTCGTGAACAACGCCGGCTTCGGCGCGTACGGCGTTCTCGAGGCCACGACCGTCGAGAGCATGCGCAAGCAGTTCGATACGAACGTGATCGGGCTGATGGCCATGACGAAAGCGGTGGTACCGCTGTTCCGAAAGCAGAAGAGCGGCGTCTTCGTAAACGTCTCGTCGATCGCCGGCCGCGTCACGATTCCCTTCGGGGGACTCTACAACGCGAGCAAGTTCGCGGTCGAAGGATTTTCGGAGGCGATCAGCTACGAGATGGCGCAGATCGGCGTGCGCGTGAAGGTCGTCGAGCCCGGAATGATCAAGACGAACTTCCCGAATGCCATGGAATTCAGCAACGACAGGTCGATCGACGTCTACCAGCCGCTCGTCGCCAGGATGTGGGAGGTTGCGGGAGCGCTCATGGAAGTGGGCGCCGAGTCCGAGGCGGCCGCCGAGGTGATTTACGAGGCGGCGACGGATGGAAGCGACAGAGTGCGCTATACGGTAGGAGTGGATGCAAAACGTCTCGCAGCCCAGCGAAGTGCGCAGGACGACGAGACGTTTTTCAGCGAGATGCACGCGATGTTCGCGGTGCCTTCCGCCAAGGACTGATCGCCAGAGTTACGCCACCTTCTCCGCCGTTGTCGGATCGATCACAGCGCGCACCTCCGACACCTTGTTCGCCGGGAACCCGCCCTGCTTCGCGTGCTCGCGCACCATCGCCTCGTTCGGCGCGATGTACACGCAGTAGATCTTGTCGTCCGTGACGTAGCTCTCCACCCAATTGATGCTCGGCCCCAGCTCGCCTAGCACATTACACGACGTTTGCGAAATCCCCTGCAGCTGCTCCGCCGTCAGCTTCCCGGCCCCGGGGATTTCGCGCTCGATTACGTACTTTGGCATTTGGTTCTCCAAGTCGGGTTATGAAAGGAAAAAAAGCAGACGTCATCTCGTATACCTAATAATGCTGGATTCCCCCGGAAATCAGCGCACCCGCCGCGCCGAGCTCGTCAATTCATCGCGTGCGCCGTCAGCACCCTCGGCTCCGCATCCGTGATCGCCACCATGACGGAGGCGGCGACGAGGTTTGTAACGGCGGCGAGCGATGCAGCGAAGCGGACGGCGGAGCTGGCGCAACAGGGCTAACGGCTCTGACTCGCGCCCGTCAGATCGCTGAGAGGATTCGTTGCCAGACCATCAATTCGGAGGCGCCGGTGGCGCCTGTGGCGTCGGTGGTGTGATGAATCCGCCCCGTCCGATCGGATCGTCATCGGTCGGCTTGGGAGTCTGCCGGCCGGTCGGAGCGGAGACGAGCTGATAGTGTAGTTCGTACTCTCCGGCTGCGGTCTCGGCGAGCCAGATTTCACCGTGCGCGCCGGTCGACGATCGATAGCCGGCGCTGGGCAGATTGCCTCCGAACGGCGATCCAGCCACTGGGCTCCAATCTCCTGGAAGTGACGCGGTGACGTCACCCGTGAGCTGGTTGTAATTCGCTCGTTCAGTCTCCTTGCTCACCGGTATCACACACGAAAAGGTGCTGGCCGTGTCTCCCTGCATCACCCAGCATCCCCTTGCCAGCGCCGGTTTCTCGCTGGACGTCCACATGCGATAGCCCTGAGAGAGCTGCGCCTCACCGCTCTTGTAGGAATCGAAGCCGGTTTTGGATGCCTCGATGTAGGCGGTTAGGTCCTCACGCACCCATTGCAGCATGGCCGCCTTGCCCTTCGGATTCGAAGCTTCGAGATCGGCCTTCGTCGCCTCACTGTTGGAAGCGTCCGTCGCGACTTGCGGTTCCGTGTCCTTCCAGCCGGTCTCGACCACTCGCTTCTTCGCGGCTACGGCTTGTGCCGCCATGCCCTTCTTCTTTGCGGCCATCGCTACGGCTGCGTTGGAGGTGGTCGCCGTGCTCGTCCAGACACAGTCCGCCAAATCCTTGGCGTCTGGGTACTTGTAGTTGTCGATCAGGTATAGCTGAAAATCTTCCTTGGCCAGCACGTACACCATGAGGTTGTCGGGTTCATCACCGGCGTCGGGAAGGTCGAAGATATTGCTGAAATAAACCACAGGCTGCTTGGGATCGGTAGAGAAACAGAAGTACTTCACAGCGGCATGACCAGGGGCAGCGGCGGGCGCGGCTTTCTTCGCGGCATCCGTCGAGCCATCTCTGGCGGCCTGCGCGAGTGCTCTGAGGAACTGGCCGCCCGCTGAGTTATCGACGGAATCCGATGCGCCCGAGTTGGCCACGCTTCTCCGTGGCTGGCCGCCCTTCCCTAGTGCGACGAAGTCCCCATGTCCGTCCCAATCCATCGTGTAGGTGAACTTGCCGGGGCCGTCAGGCATGAAATCGTGAGCGACCGGTACCAGTACGCCCTTGCAATTAGCGGCGGAATCTACGGTAGCTTCATCGAATGTGAACGCGTCGGTGCGATTTACGCAGAGCTGACCCGTGCCCGACCGCATCCAGCCGGATTGGACCCGGTTGCTCTGGAACGCTCCCCAGACCCCGTCGGAACGCGTCACCGCGAATGCAACGCGCGCGCCGGACTGCGGGGTGTATGGTCCGGCCGCGTCATATTCTTCATCGTAGACGGTTGTGCACTGTCCCGCCGCCGCCGTGAACCATCCTTGCGTCGTCCACTTGTATCCGGTGATGAACTTCTGGATGCGGGCTGCCACGGCTATGACGATGTCGAGCCGGCCATTGTTGCAGATTTCCAGCGTTGCGTTCTGCGCCGATGCGATCGCGGGGAGCATCAATGCCGCGCAGCTCAACAGAAACACACCGAGTTTGGTCATGGTCTTTCTCGAAGCGATGACCCGCTCACATCGGAAGTACATCTGATGTGAGCGTACATTGGCTCGCCACCGGTGCATCTCGCACGGGGCGAGCGTGTGTGCGATGACCGGGCTATTTGTATGCTAAGTGGCCACAGCCCGATCGCAAGTAGTTGCTCCAGGGCATACGGGCGTCGAGAAATCCTTACTCAGCCTAGCTCGCCGAGGCGACAGCCGAGCGGACGCGGGATTCCAGAGCGACCCTAATTCACCGCGTACGCCGTCAACACCCGCGGCCCCGCGTCCGTGATCGCCACCGTGTGCTCGAAGTGCGCCGCCCGCGACCCATCCGCCGTCACTACCGTCCACCGGTCCGGCATCGTCCGCGTCTTCGCCGTTCCCACGCTCACCATCGGCTCGATCGCGATCGTCAGCCCCGGCGTCAGCTTCATCAGCCGCTTCGGCTTTCCGTAGTTCGGCACCTGCGGCTCCTCGTGAAACTCCGTGCCGATCCCGTGTCCCACCAGATCGCGCACCACGCTGAAGCCCGCGCCCTCGGCCACCGCCTGCACCGCCGCACCGATATCCCCGATGTGATTTCCGATCACCGCCGCCGCGATCCCCGCCTCCAGCGCGCGCTCCGTCACCGCCAGCAGTTGCTTCGACGTCGCATCCACCTCGCCGATCGCGACCGTCGTCGCTGAGTCGGTGAAGTAGCCCTTGTAGCCCACGCCGATGTCGAGGGAGAGCACGTCGCCATCGCGCAGCACGCGCTTCTTCGACGGAATGCCGTGCACGATCTCCTGGTTGATCGACGCGCACACCGAGCCCGGGAAGCCATACAGCCCCTTGAACGCCGGCGTCGCGCCCTCGTGGCTCCGAATGAACGTCTCCGCCATCGCATCGAGATCCCACGTCGAGACGCCGGCCTTCGCCTGCGCGCGCAGATGCGCGACGGTTGCGCCCAGAATGCGCCCGCCCTCGGCCATGATCTCGATCTCTCGCGGAGACTTCAGCGCGATCATTTTCCCAATCCCTTCATCACGATTTTGGTGATCTCATCGATGTCGCCCAGTGCATTTACTCGTACCACGCGTGGACCGTTGTGATCCCGCGCCTTCGGATCATCGTTCGTCCGCGCGCGCTTCTCGTACCAGGCGACCACGGGCTCCGTCTGCTCGCGATACGCCTTCATGCGAGCGCGGATCGCCTCGGGCTCGTCGTCCTTGCGCCGCACGAGCTTGCCGCCGCACTTGTCGCACGCGGTGCCCGGCTCGCGCCCCTTGTAGGCGGTCTGGCAGCCCTCGCACGTCGTGCGCGCGCTCAGGCGGCGAACCAGCTCGTCCTCGCCCACCTCGAAGAGTAGCACGGCGTCGACCCGACGCCCAAGCTCGCCGAGCACGCGCGCGAGCCCCTCGGCCTGCGGCACCGTGCGCACGACGCCATCGAGGACGACGCCCTTCGCCTTTCCGGGCTCGGCCAGCGCTTCCTTCATGATGCCGAGGATCACGGAATCGGGGACGAGATCCCCGCGCTCCATGGCCGCCTTTGCGCGCAGCCCGAGCTCCGTCTTCGCGACGACCGCGGCGCGCAACACATCGCCGGTGGCAAGCTTGGGAATGCCAATGCGCTCCGCGATGCGCTCGCCCTGCGTCCCCTTCCCGGCACCGGGCGGACCGAGCAGAACGATATTCATGAGCCGTGCTTCATGGTGCGAGCCCTCTTGGCGTGAGTGTTGGACGGCAACGCTTCGAGGTGCTCGCGTGCTTACGCGCGGTCGCGAAACCTCACACGGGCACCCTTCTTCATGAAGCCATCGTACTTCCGGATCAGCAGCTGCTGCTGCACCACCTGCACCGTATCGAGTCCCACACCGACGACGATCAGGAGCGACGTGCCGCCAAATCGGAACGGGACGTTGATCGCGTCCGAGATCAGCAGCGGGAGCAGCGCGATCGCCGCCAGGAACATCGCGCCGGGCAGGGTGATTCGCGTAACGACCCGATCGATGTACTCGGCCGTGCGCGCACCTGGCTTCACGCCCGGAATGAACCCACCCTGCTTCTTCAGATTCTCCGCAATGTCGATCGGATTGAAGATGATCGACGTGTAGAAGTAGGTGAAGAACAGAATCAGACCGGACATGAGCAGATAGTACCACACCGTGCCAGGCTGGAAATACTCCGCCATCTCCTGCATGCGGACGGACTTGCTGAACTGCGCGAGCGTACCCGGCACGACGATCACCGTCTGCGCGAAAATGATCGGCATCACGTTCGCCGCATTCATGCGCAGCGGGATGAAGTTCTTCGCGCTCTCGCGCTGGCGCCCGCGCGCCATCGTCCGCTGCGGAATCTGGATCGGGACGCGGCGTGCCGCGACCGTGATCGCAACCGTACCGGCAACCACGAGCACCATGACGATGCCGAGCAGCAGGAGCTTCGGAAACGCCGTCGTTCCCGTCTGCACGTACTGGAACGTCTGTCCGATGCCCGGCCAGATCCGCTCGACGATCGAGAAGAAGATCAGCAGCGACGCGCCGTTGCCGACACCGCGCTCGGTGATCTGCTCACCCAGCCACATGACGAACATCGCGCCCGTCGTGAGGAAGAGCACCATCTGGATGCGGAAGGCGAAGCCGGGGTGCACCACCGCGCCCTGCAGCGACTCCGTGAAGAGCGCGTATCCCCACGCCTGCAACACAGCGATTCCCACCGTCATGTAGCGCGTGTACTGCGTGATCTTGTTCCGTCCCTCTTCCTCGCGCTGCATCTTCTCGAACGTCGGCACCACC
>JBBRYY010000135.1:0-7570 GCA_038237245.1 Gemmatimonadales bacterium
GATCCGCGCGGATACACACTGGGCCAGCTCGACGGCACGCTCACCGTAGTCCCGGCCGCGCGCGGCGAGGCGCTCGGGATGCTGTCGCACCGCGTCGCCGAGTCGAATGGATGGACCGCGCCGCGCACGCACTTCACATATCCGCCGATCGAGCACGTCATCTACATCATCAAGGAGAATCGCACCTACGATCAAGTGCTCGGCGATCTCCTCCCCGGCGACGGCGACAGCTCGCTCACATTTTTCCCCCGCGCCATCTCGCCCAATCATCACGCGCTCGCTGAGCGATTTGGGACGTACGATCAATTCTTCGTCAACGCGGAAGTGAGCGCGCAGGGACATCCCTGGAGCACCTCGGGCTATGTCACCGACTACGTCGAGAAGACGACGCCCGATATCTATCGTGGCCGTCGTCCCGAGCCGGACGAGCCTGGCGACGTCGACGATCCGGTGGCCGGATATCTCTGGGATGCCGCGGCGCGCAAGCATCTCTCGCTGCGCAACTACGGTGAGGCGTCCGAGGTGATGCCACGCGACCCCGACGCCGCAGACGCGAAGCGTGACGGGAGCGAGCACGACGTGCGCGCGCTGCTGCCGTCGCTCCAGCCGTATACCAATCCTTCCTATCCGCCCTTCGACATGGCGGTGTCGGACCAGCGACGCGCGGATGTCTGGATCTCCGAGTTCCACGAGTACGAGCGCGCGGGGAAGATGCCCTCGCTCGAGATTTTGCATCTCCCACGAGATCACACGGCCGGCCTTCGCTCCGGCCTGTGCACACCTCGCGCATGCTTCGCCGACAACGACCTCGCACTGGGCCGCATCATCGAAGCGCTCTCGCATTCGCGGTTCTGGAGCAAGAGCGTGGTGTTCGTTCTCGAAGATGACGCGCAGGCCGGGCCGGATCACGTCGACTCGCATCGCTCGGTGATGTTCGTCATCTCGCCGTGGGCACGCGGCGGTGTAGTGCACCGCTTCGTCAATACCACCGATGTACTCGCGACGATGGAGGAGATGCTCGGCCTCGATGCCTTCTCGCACTTCGATCACTTCGGGCGCCCCCTCCGCGAGATCTGGCGCTCGTCGCCCGACGCTCGCCCGTATACGGCGCTCGCCCCGACGCAGCCGCTGGCCGAGCTCAATCTCGCTTCGGCACCGGGCGCGCGCGCATCGGCGCACATCGATCTCGCGAGAGAGGATCGGGTCGACGACGCGGTATTCAATCGAATCCTCTGGCGCGCGTTCAAGGGCACCGCGCCCTATCCCACACAGAAGCGCCTCGCGCTACTCGAGGCCGCGCGTGCACGCTGACTCGCCCGCGCCGGCGACGGCCAATCGGTCGCTCGGTTGGAAGCATGCGCTCGTCAAATCGTTTGAAGCGCATCGTGACGGCTGACAAAGATTTGGCGCGCCATTGCAGCCGTGCAACCTGCCGTGCATCATCGGCCAGTCCGCAGTCGTAGTCGGCGACACCGGCCGTACGCGCTTCCCCACTCGGAGCCCATGACTCAACGTCGCGAGTTTCTCCGCTTCCTCGCGGGCAGCCCCTTGCTCGCCGCAGCAGGGCTGGACATGCACATCCTCGGAGATCTTGTTTCGACTTCGCCGCGGCGCGCAGCTGCAGCCTTGTCGATGGCCCAGCAAGGATTGCAGGGCGCCTCCCTCATTCGAGCTCCGGGCGAAGCGCTCGATGTCTTCGACTTCGAACCCGTCGCCAAACAGAAAATTCCTGTCGGACACTGGGCATACCTTGCTACCGGCACCGATGACGATGGCACGATCCAGGCGAATCGCGCGGGGTTCGAGCGCTGGGCGCTCAAGCCTCGGCGTCTGGTCGATGTTCACAAGATCGATGCGAGCGTCTCGCTATACGGCACGCGCTATCCCACACCGATCGTCATCAATCCGGTGGGAAGTCAGAAGGCGTTTCATCCGCTCGGCGAAATAGCGGTCGCTCGCGCAGCCAAGGCGAAGGATCATTTGCAGGTGCTGTCGACCGTCGCGACGACCTCCATCGAGGATGCGATCGCTGCACGCGGCGCGCCGGTCTGGTTTCAGCTCTACCACCAGCCCGACTGGGCGAGAACGAAGCAGATGGTCGAGCGCGCCGAGCGAGCGGGAAGTCCCGCAGTGGTATTTACCGTAGACTTGAATGGCGGAAGCAATCGCGAGACGATGATTCGCGGCGCTCGCCGCGATACTCGGACGTGCACCAGTTGTCATCTGGGCGGCGCGCCGATTCCCGGCCTGAGAGGCACGACCGTCACGGACAATCGTCGGAAGCCGAATCTCAACGGCTACCCGACTCTCACTCCTATTCCGGAGGTCGGAACGCCCACATGGGAGTTCGTCGACCGTCTCAAGTCGGCCACCAAAATGAAGGTGTTGATCAAAGGGATCGTGACGCGCGAGGATGCGGAGCTCGCGCTGCAGCACGGCGTGGATGGACTCTTCGTCTCGAATCACGGCGGGCGGGCGGACAATACCCTTCGCGCTACTATCACCTCGCTGCCGGAAGTCGTCGCCGGCGTGGCAGGTAAGATACCGATCATTTGCGACGGGGGATTTCGTCGCGGAACCGACATCTTCAAGGCGATGGCCCTGGGCGCATCCTCCATTGGCATCGGCCGCCCCTATATCTGGGGACTCGGTGCCTTCGGCCAGGAGGGTGTCGAGATGGTGCTCACCCTGCTGCGTGGCGAGTTGGAGCTGGTAATGAAGCAAATGGGAACGACGTCCATTGCCGCGATTACTTCGAGCTACGTGGTCCCGCGCTGAGCTGACGACGAGTGATCCCACCCCGCTGCGCGGTCGCTGATCACGATCGCGCCGACACGCAGTGCTCCCACTTCTCCGGCAGCGTTTTCTGTTGCCGTGCGCAGCCCATGAGGCCATCCTTCCACACATGACTGACCCACTCATCATTGCCCGCGCTGGCGACACCGACCTCGCGCTCCTTCCCGCCATGGGGAACCGTCACGGCCTCATCACCGGCGCCACCGGTACGGGCAAGACCGTGACGCTGCAGGTGATCGCCGAGCACTTCTCGCGCATTGGGGTGCCCGTATTCGTGGCGGATGTGAAGGGCGATTTGAGCGGCATCGCGAAGGCCGGCGCGATGAGCGACAAGATGGCCGCGCGACTCAAGACGCTCGGCTTTTCCGAGCCGAAGTGGGCCGCATGTCCCGCGACGTTCTGGGACGTGTTCGGTGAGCAGGGACATCCCGTGCGCGCCACGGTCAGCGACATGGGCCCGCTCCTCCTCGGCCGCCTCCTCGATCTCAACGAGACGCAGCAAGGCGTGCTCGCCATCGTCTTTCAGGTCGCCGACGACAATGGGCTGCTGCTGCTCAACCTCGCAGACCTGCGCGCGATGCTCCAGTTCATCGGCGACAACGCGTCGCAGCTCACGACCAAATATGGCAACGTCTCGTCCGCGAGCGTCGGCGCGATTCAACGTGGGCTGCTACAGATCGAGCAGCAGGGCGGCGCGCACTTCTTCGGCGAGCCGATGCTCAACATCGACGATCTGCTGCAGACCGTGAACGGACAGGGCGTCGTGAACATCATGGTAGCCGACAAGTTGATGAACAGCCCGCGGCTGTACGCGTGCTTTCTCCTGTGGCTGCTGTCCGAGCTGTTCGAGCACCTTCCCGAAGTGGGAGATCCGGAGAAGCCCAAGCTCGTGTTCTTCTTCGATGAAGCGCATCTGCTGTTCACCGATGCGCCGGCGCCGCTGATGGAGAAGGTCGAGCAGGTGGTGCGTTTGATCCGGTCGAAGGGTGTCGGAGTGTTCTTCATCACGCAGAACCCAATCGACGTTCCCGACAAAGTGCTCGGCCAGCTCGGCAATCGTGTGCAGCACGCGCTACGCGCATTCACTCCGCGCGATCAGCTGGCCGTGAAGACGACGGCGGACACGATGCGTCCGAATCCGAAGCTCGATATTCAGAAGGTGATTCTCGAGCTCAGCGTCGGCGAAGCGCTCGTCTCCTTTCTCGATGCGAAGGGCACGCCGACCGTGACCGAGCGCGCGTGGGTCTATCCGCCGGCCTCGCAAATCGGGCCGATCACGCCGGAAGAACGCAAGGCACTTATCGCGAGTTCAGTCGTCGCGGGCGTCTACGAGAAGGAAGTCGACCGCGAGTCGGCGCAGGAGATGCTGCAGGCGCGCGCGAATGCGGCGACCGCGCCGGGTGCAGCTCCTGCGCCGAGTGCTGGCGGAGGACCGTTCGCGGCACCCGCGCCGAGTGCGCCGAGCGCCATGAGTGGCGCACTGAGTGGACTGGGCGGACTGATCTTCGGATCGACGGGCCCACGAGGCGGCAAGCACGACGGGCTCGTTGATCTCATGGCGAAGAGCGCGGCACGAAGCGCCGGCAGCTCAATCTCGCGCACGATATTGCGCGGCGTTTTGGGGTCATTGACGAAGCGTTAGGGGGGAGTTGGCCCTGTCGGCTGCATGAAGTAGAGGCTGCCATCGCCCGCGAGCGCGCCGCGATCCACCACCGTGCCCATGACCGCCCCGATACTCCGCTTCGCCACCGCGAACGACTCCGATGCCATCGCCGCGCTCCTCACCGAGCTCGGACATCCAGCACGAGGCGCAGACATCCCTGCGCGTCTGTCCGCGCTCAGTCGCGACGGCGTCGTCGCCATCGTCGCAGTGGACGACGACGATCATCCCCTCGGCCTCATCTGCCTCGCGCGCATCACCAGTGTCCACAGCACCGGCCCGATCGCCTACATCACCTCACTAGTCACCGCATCCGCCGCGCGCCGGCGCGGAATCGGGAAGCTGCTCGTCGCGCGCGCGTTCGAGTGGGCGCGCGAGAACGGATGCTCACGCCTCTCGGTCACGAGTGCCGAGCGTCGTGCGGATGCACACGCATTCTATCCGGCATGTGGGCTGCCGTACACGGGACGCCGATTCGCCATCGATCTCGACGCCGCGAAGCCGACCGAGTAGGCGGGTCAACTCTTCTTCGCCGTCGGAGGAAGGATCCCGTTCAGCCGCAGATACCCCGCCTGCTGGCTGTAGTGATCCGACCAGTCCTCCACCAATCCGATGAGTGCGCCCACCCGCAGCGACGGCTCGCCGTAGTAGCTCACAGTATCCGTCAGCTGCGCATCGGTCACCTTCGCGATCGCCGCCGCGCAGAAGTCGAGACTGCTCTTGAGCGCCGCAACCTGCGCCTCTTTCGACGCCGTCTCGCTCACCTCCGGATGCTTCATCGGCTTGTCGCCCGCGATCGCGCTACACGTGACCATGTTGTCGCCCGCGATGTGCACGATGATCTTCCCGAACGTCCACTGCCCCGGCGTCGGCCTGAAGCCATACTTGTCCGCCGGCATCGCCTCGGCCGCCGCGAGCAGGTTCTTACTCTCATTCGTCGCGAAGCCGCGGAAGCGGGTCACGATGGGACTTGCCTGCGCACGCATCGCGGGCGCGGCGGCGAGCGTAACCATCACGCACACTGCAGTCATCGATGTCGACATCGCTGCACTCCGTAGAAAGTAGACGGTCGCCACCGGAATCGCCGAAGTGTACTTTCCGCTTCGCGCGCCAGCCAAGAGCCAAACTCCAGTATTCGACCAGTACCGTTTACCAACTCACCCCATGTATCGTACCCGCCGAGGAACGCGGCCTATATATATAGTAGACGGCCTCGTGTTCGAGGCCGGCGCTAACGATATCCTGACCATTGGAGCGGGCGAGATTCAAAGCTTCAAGGTCATCGGCAGCGTGCTGCTCGTGCAGCTCGACGTGCACGTGAGCGCCACGTTCATTCAGGAAACTCTCGACGCATAGGCCATCCTCAAATGCCAGGACGACCGCTCCCCTGCACTCCCGACGCCGAAGCAAAGCACGTGCGTGACCTCGGTCATCTTCATCACTTCGACTTCGATCTCTATCGCTGCGATGGATGCGGCAAGGCGTGGGTATGGGCGCGGAGCGAATACGGATCCGATTGGGAGAAGGTGACCGAGGAGGACGCCGCGACAATGGAGATGATCCCCGAAGCAGAGCTGCGTCCATTCATGAAGGGCTGGGCCAAGGATTTCTGATGCGCGCGCTATGGAGGTTGGCGCGCTAATCCACCATCTTCCACGGTACGCACGCTCACGCTTTGTCCCCCACGATCCCCTCCCAGTGATCGACGACACCCTCCGCGCCGCGCTCGCCGATCGCTACCGCGTCGAGCGTGAGCTGGGCGCGGGCGGCATGGCGACGGTATATCTGGCCGAGGATCTGAAGCATCGCCGGAGGGTCGCGCTCAAGCTTCTGCGCCCCGAGCTCACCGCGCAGCTCGGCCCCGAGCGCTTCCTCCAGGAGATCGCGCTCACGGCATCGCTGCAGCACCCGCACATCCTTCCGCTCTTCGATAGCGGCTCGATCGACGGACAGCTCTTCTACGTGATGCCGTACGTCGACGGCGAGACGCTGCGCGAGCGGATCGCGCGCGGCGCGATCCCGATGGACGAGGCGCTCGACATCCTTCGCGACGCCGCACGCGCGCTCGCCTACGCGCACGCGCAGGGCGTCGTGCATCGCGACATCAAGCCGGACAACGTCCTGCTTTCCTCCGGCACCGCCGTCGTCAACGACTTCGGCATCGCGAAGGCGCTGAGTGCCTCGCGCGATCCCGACGAGCACTCCGGCTTCACGCTCACGCGCGCCGGAACATCGCTCGGCACGCCCGCGTACATGTCGCCCGAGCAGGCGCTCGGCGACACGGTCGATGCGCGCACCGACATCTATGCGTGGGGAGTCATCGCGTACGAGCTGCTCGCTGGCGCGCACCCGTTCGCGTCGCACACCACGGCGCAGAGACTGATCGCCGCGCAGCTGAGCGAGATGCCGGCGCCGCTCGCGGTGAAGAATCCGTCGGTGCCCGCCGGGGTGTCGGCGCTCGTGATGGAGTGCCTCGCCAAGGAGCAGGCGGCGCGCCCGGCGAACGGTGGGGAGTTGCTCTCGAGACTCTCTGCTGCCTCCGCGTCCGCGTCTGCGAAGACCGTTTCGAAGACGCGTCTCTGGCCGCTGATCGCAGCAGCCGCGTTGCTCGTCGTCGGGGTCGCCGCAATTCTCGTCGCCCGTCGTAGCATCGTACCCGCCTCCGCGCGCTCGATCGTCGTTGTCCCCTTCGACAACCTCGGCAATCCCTCCGATGCGTACTTCGCCGAGGGGATGAGCGACGAGATCGCAGATCAGCTCGCGCGATTGCCGGGGCTGCAGGTGATCGGCCGCGAGGGCGTGAAGCGATTCGCCGGCTCTCAGGAGTCGCCACGCGACATCGCACGCGAGCTCGGCGCGGCATACGTCCTCAGTGGGACGGTGCGCTGGGCGCGCCAGACGACGAGCAACGGAGATCTCAACGGCGCGACGCGCGTGCGCATCGTGCCTACGCTGCTCAACGTCGCGACGGGAACGCAGGCGTGGGGACAGCCATACGAGGAGCCACTCACCGATGTGTTCAAGGTGCAGGCAAGCGTGGCCGAGCGGGTTGCGACTGCGCTGTCGGTCACGCTAGGCGACACCGCGCGCGCGTCGCTGCATCACGAGGAGAGC
>JBBRYY010000136.1:0-7568 GCA_038237245.1 Gemmatimonadales bacterium
CACCTGAATGAGACGCCCGGTGGTCGCGGCGACGAGGAGGCGGCGATGCAGAAGCGCGTAGAGCCGGCGCTGCACCGCGTAGGCGACGAGCGTCTCTCCGGACACGAGGAGCGCGTTGAGGTGCTGCACGGCCTGCGCGAGCCGCGGATCGTCGTCAGTTCCGGACATCGATGCCTCTCTCGAAGAAATCGGCGGCGCGCTCGGCGCCGGTGTCGATGGAGCGGACGAAGCCGTTCGCCCCGCGGTCTCGCGCCGCCGCCGCAGCTCATCGATGACCTCCTGCCACGCGGACGCCGAGAGCGACCCATCCTTCTCGAGCGCACGCAGCTCCGCGTCCGTCATCGAGGAATATCTCGTGGAGCCGCCGGGGGTGGTCATCGTGTGAATCCTCACGGAGATGAATACGGGCTGAGCGTATCGCGCCGCCCATACGATGGCGCATTCGCGATGGTTCTGACAAGAGCGACCGGGCAGCGCGCACTTGACAGGAGACTGCAGGGTGCCGAGTATAGCAATGCACAGGTGGTCAGCACCCAGCCGTTTGGAGTATCACACGCCATGACGTTTCTGCGACTCGCGCTTATTCAGCTTCCCATTATTCGACTCTCTTCGAGGGGCGGCGCGCTCGCACACGGCTGACGGTCTGCTAACCGACACCACGCGAACCGGCCCCTCGGAAATCCCGAGGGGCCGGTTTGCGTTTCGCCCCATCTCCATGCCCGAATGACGCAACGCATCCATCTCTACGACACGACGCTGCGCGATGGCACCCAGCGCGAAGGTCTCTCCCTGTCCGCATCGGACAAGGTGAAGATCGCCGCGCGCCTGGATGCATTCGGTATCGATACGATCGAGGGGGGATGGCCGGGATCCAATCCCAAGGACGCGGAGTTCTTCCGTCGCGTGACGGCGCATCCACCGCGTCGTGCGCGTATCGCCGCATTCGGGAGCACGCGCCGTGTGGGAGTCTCGTGCGCCGATGACCCGAGCCTCCAGTCGCTCGTCGCCGCCGGGACCCCCGTGGTGACCATTGTCGGCAAGAGCTCGGCAACGCACGTGACGCTCGTGCTGGAGACGACGCGAGAGGAGAATCTCCGCCTGATCGCGGACACCGTCGCCTACTTCCGCGCGCTCGGCAAGGACGTCGTGTACGACGCCGAGCACTTCTTCGATGGGCTCGCGCTCGACGAGGGATACGCGATCGAGACGCTCGAGGCGGCGCACGAGGCCGGCGCTTCGGTGCTCGTGCTGTGCGATACGAACGGTGGATGCGAGCCGCGGACGATCGCGTACTCGGTGGGTCGCGTCACGCGGCGAATGGAGGCGCGACTCGGCATTCATCCTCACAACGATCGCGGGCTCGCACTCGCAAATGCGCTCGCCGCCATCGACAGCGGCTGCACACATGCGCAGGGAACGGTGAACGGCTACGGCGAGCGCTGCGGCAATCTCGATCTGCTCGCGCTCATCGCGAATCTCCAGCTCAAGCGCGGGATCCAGTGCGTGCCCGACGAGTCGCTCGCCACGATGGCGGAGCTTTCGAGCTACGTCGCATCCGTGGCGAATCTCGCGCCCGACGCGCACGCACCCTTCGTCGGCCGCGCGGCCTTCGCGCACAAGGGCGGGATCCACGTCGCTGCGGTCGCAAAGGATCCGGCGACGTATCAGCACATGGATCCGGCGCGCGTGGGAAATCGGATGCGCGTGGTCGTGAGCGAGCTGTCCGGTCGCGCCAACGTGCGGCTGCGCGCGAGCTCGCTCGGGCTCGACGCCGCGCCGGTGGAACGCGCCGTGCTCGAGCAGGTGAAGGCGCTCGAGCATGCGGGTGCGCAGCTCGAGGCCGCGGAGGGCACCTTCGAGATGCTCGTGCGCCGCGCGACTCCCGGCTATCGCATCCCTTTCGAGCTGCGCGAGTACACGGTCGTCGTCGAGCGGCGCGCCGACGCGGGCTCGCGCGCGCGCGCGACGGTCGAGATGCGTATCGGCGGAACCAGCGTGCGCACGTCGGCCGAGGGTGACGGGCCGGTGCACGCGCTCGACTCGGCCGTGCGGCTCGCGCTCGCGCCACACATTCCTGCGGTGCTCGACACCAAGCTCGTCGACTACAAGGTGCGCATCATCGACGAGCACCTCGGCACCGCGGCGATTACGCGAGTGCTGATGGAGACGGCCTACGGCACCGAACGATTCAGCACGATCGGCGCAGCAGCGAACATCCTCGATGCGAGCTGGGACGCGCTTCGTGATTCCCTCGAGCTCGCCGTCGCACGATCGCAGGAGGCCACGACCCACAGCGCGCCGCACTCCATGGACATGCCGCACTCTACTCTGGAAACTGCCAGCTCATGACGCACACGACACCGCGCACGCTCTTCGCGAAGCTCTGGGACGATCATCTCATTCAGGCGGAGTCCGCATCGACTCCCGCCGTGCTCTACGTCGATCTCCACCTCGTGCACGAGGTGACGTCGCCGCAGGCGTTCTCGGTGCTGCGCGAGCGAGGGCTTCGCGTGCGGCGCCCCGATCGCACGCTCGCCACGATGGATCACTCGACTCCCACCACGCCGCGCGGACGCGACGGACGCATCCCCATCGTCGACCTGCAGGCGCGAGCGCAGCTTGCGCAGCTCGAGCAGAACTGCACCGACTTCGACGTGCCGCTCTTCACGCTCGGCAGCGAGCATCAGGGGATCGTGCACGTCATCGGCCCCGAGCTCGGCTTTACACAGCCGGGGATGACGATCGTCTGTGGCGACAGCCATACGAGCACGCACGGCGCGTTCGGCGCGCTCGCCTTCGGGATCGGAACCTCCGAAGTCGCGCACGTGCTCGCGACGCAATGCCTGCTGCAGCGCAGGGCGCTCACGATGGAGGTGCGTGTCGACGGTGTACTTGCACCGGGCGTCACCGCGAAGGACCTGATCCTGCGCCTCATCTCCGAGATCGGCATAGGCGGCGCGACGGGGCACATTCTCGAATACACCGGCTCTGCCATCCGCGCGCTGTCGATGGAAGAGCGCATGACGGTGTGCAACATGTCGATCGAAGCCGGTGCGCGCGCCGGAATGATCGCGCCGGACGACACGACGTTCGAGTATCTCGCGGGGCGCCCGCACGCGCCGCGCGGCGCAGACTGGGACGTCGGGCTCGCGCGTTGGCGCACCTTCGCGGCGGACGAGGGCTCGACGCACGACCGCACCGTCGTCCTCGACGCGAACAGCATCAAGCCGATGATCACCTACGGCACCAACCCCGGCATGGGGATCGCCGTCGACGCGCCGGTGCCGACGCCGTCGCACATTGCCGACGCCTCGGAGCGACGCGCGCTCGAGAAGGCGCTCGCGTACATGGCCCTCACTCCTGGTGAGCTGCTGCTCGGGAAAGCCGTCGATGTCGTCTTCCTCGGCAGCTGCACCAACTCCCGCATCTCCGATCTCCGCCTCGCCGCAGCGGTGATGCGCGGACAGCGCGTCGCGTCGTCGGTGCGCATGCTCGTCGTTCCCGGCTCGCAGGAGGTGAAGCGGCAGGCGGAGGCCGAGGGGCTCGACGAGATCTTCCGCAGCGCGGGCGCCGAGTGGCGCGAGGCCGGGTGCTCGATGTGCATCGCGATGAATGGCGACGAGCTCGCGCCAGGCGAGTACGCCGTCAGCACGAGCAATCGCAACTTCGAGGGGAGGCAGGGGAAAGGAGGACGCACGTTCCTCGCGAGCCCGCTCACGGCGGCGGCGACCGCAATCGCTGGACGCATTGCGGATGCCCGCGTCTTCGCCGATGCACACGCGCATGCCAACGGAGGAGTCTGACAATGGAGCCCTTCGTCACGCTGCACTCCACCGGCGTCGTCCTTCCGCTCGAGAATGTCGACACCGATCAGATCATCCCGGCGCGCTTCCTCAAGACCACGGATCGTCTGGGGCTTGGCAACAATCTCTTCGCCGACTGGCGCTACGATGCGTCGGGCGCGCCGAAGCCCGATTTCGTGCTCAATCGCCCCGAGGCGACGACGGCGCAGTTGCTCGTCGCGGGGAAGAACTTCGGGTGCGGCTCCTCGCGCGAGCACGCGCCGTGGGCGCTGCTCGGCTACGGCTTTCGCGCGGTGGTGAGCAGCGCGTTCGCGGATATCTTCCGCAACAACGCGCTCGGCAACGGGCTCCTCCCGATTGCGCTGGATGAGCAGGTGGTCGAACGGGTCGGCGCGCTGATCGCGTCCGCGCCGCAAACGCGATTCACGATCAACCTCGACGCACGCACCTTCGCGCTCCCGAGCGGCGAGCGCTTCGAATTCCCGATCGATCCGTTCGCGCGCCACTGCATGCTCGAGGGAGTCGACCAGCTCGGCTACCTTGCGAAGAAGGAGCCGGAGATCACTGCCTACGAGCGCACGCGCGCGGGAGCGTACTGAGTGCGCGCGAAGATCGCTCTACTCCCTGGCGACGGTATCGGTCCCGAGGTGGTCGCGCAGGGCGTGCGCGTGCTGGGCGCGGTGGCCGAGCGATGGGGGCACGGCTTCGATACCGAGTCGGCGCTGATTGGCGGCGCGGCAATCGATGCGACCGGCAAGCCGCTCCCCGATGAAACCATCGCGCTCTGCCGCGCGAGCGACGCCGTGCTCCTCGGCGCCGTGGGCGGGCCCGCATGGGACAACCCGCGCGCAAAGGTTCGACCGGAGCAGGGGCTGCTCGGCATTCGGAAAGCGCTCGGCCTGTTCGCGAACGTGCGCCCGGTGACGATTCATCCAAAGCTCGCGGCATCGTCGCCACTCAAGGCGGAAAAGCTCGCCGGCGTCGATCTCGTGGTCGTGCGCGAGCTCACTGGCGGGATCTACTTCGGCGAGAAGTCGCGCACGTCCCTTGGCGCCGACGGCGAGAGGGCAGTGGACGTGTGCGCGTACTCGACGATGGAGATCGAGCGCGTCGTACGAGTGGCCGGCACGCTCGCGCTGGCGCGACGTGGGAAGATCACGTCGGTGGACAAGGCGAACGTGCTCGAGACCTCACGGCTCTGGCGCGAGGTGGCTACGCGCGTGCTCGCCGAGGAGTTCCCGACGCTCGAGGTCGAGCATCTGCTCGTGGATGCGTGCGCGATGCATCTGTTGCAGCGTCCCGCGTCGTTCGACGTGATCGTAACGGAGAACATGTTCGGCGACATCCTCACGGACGAAGCCTCCGTGCTCGCGGGCTCGATCGGGCTCCTCCCCTCGGCCTCGCTGGGCGCGATTATCGAGCGTGATGGCAACGCGACCACCCGCGGACTCTACGAGCCGATCCACGGCTCCGCACCGGACATCGCGGGAAGGGGACTCGCGAATCCCATTGGCATGGTCTCGAGCGTCGCGATGATGCTGCGCCACTCGCTCGGGCTCGAGGCGGAGGCGCTCGCTATCGAAAACGCCGTCTATCGTGCGCTCGATGCGGGCGCGCTGACGGCCGACATCGCCCCGAAGGGCTCCGAGGCACGGAGCACGAGCGAAATCGGGGATGCGGTCATCTCGTACCTAGCCGAACGGAGAGTAGTCGCAGCTGTCTAGCTCGCGAGAGTGCATCAGTTGTTGACAGGCGGCACCGGTAGTGGTATCTAGTTCGGACGGATGCGCTGACAGAGAAAGCGGCGCACGAAAATAATATCCTGAATTCAAGAGACTCGCACACGTGAATCAGTCGCTCGTCGTCGTTGCCCTCGTCCTTATTCCCCTCCTTATCGTGGGGCTTATTGACGTGGGATCGAGGCGACGAGCATGAAACACTAAACATGCCGATCTGCCTCTCCCACCAAAGCGGGAGAGGCGAAAGTCCAAAGCCTCTTCCGACTCGGAAGGGGCTTTTTTGTTTTTCCGCACACCCGGGATGGTCATGAGAGCTGCAATGCGGTCGGACGTCATCAAGAAGGGGAACTCGCGCGCGCCGCACCGGAGCCTGCTCCGCGCGACGGGGCAGATTCGCGACGCGCGCGACTTCGACAAACCCTTCATCGCCGTCTGCAACTCGTACTGCGACATCGTGCCCGGCCACGTGCATCTGCAGGCGTTCGCGCGCGTCGTGAAGGACGCGGTCCGCCAGGCGGGGGGAATTCCGTTCGAGTTCAACACCATCGCCGTCGACGACGGCATCGCGATGGGGCACGACGGGATGCGCTACTCGCTCCCCTCGCGCGAGCTGATCGCCGACGCCGTCGAGACGATGATCGCCGCGCACTGCTTCGACGCGATGATCTGCATCCCGAACTGCGACAAGATCGTCCCCGGGATGCTGATGGGCGCCGCGCGCGCCAATCTCCCGACGGTGTTCATCTCGGGCGGTCCAATGCGAGCCGGCATGGACGCCGCGGGAAACACCGTCGATCTCATCACGGTGTTCGAGGGCGTCGGCAAGCAGGCCGCCGGTGAGATCACCGACGAGCGGCTGCTCGAGCTCGAAGAGGTCGCCTGTCCCACCTGCGGAAGCTGTAGCGGAATGTTCACCGCGAACTCGATGAACTGTCTGTGCGAGGCGCTCGGCATCGCGCTCCCGGGCAACGGCACCATTCTCGCGACGAACCCCCGGCGGGAAGAGCTCGCCCGCTGCGCTGCGCGCCAGGTGATGTCGCTCCTCGCCGACAACGTGCGCTTCTCCGACATCGTGACGGCGCACGCGATCGATAACGCGATGGCTCTCGACGTCGCCATGGGCGGCTCCACGAACACCGTGCTGCACGTGCTCGCCCTCGCGCACGAGACGGGGCTCGAGTATCCGGTGTCGCGCTTCAACGAAGTGGCCGAGCGCGTACCGCAGCTGGCGAAGATCAGTCCGGCGTGGGATGGCGACCGCCAGTGGCACATTGAGGATATCGACGCAGCAGGGGGCGTACAGGCGATCCTCGCGGAGCTTGCGCTCAAGCCGGGCACGCTGCGCCTCGATGCGCGCACGGTTACCGGCCGCACGCTCGGACAGAATCTCGAGGGGATGACGAATCGCAATCGCGACTGTATCCGTCCCGTGTCGGATCCGCATGCGGAGCGTGGCGCGCTGGCGGTGCTCTTCGGGTCGCTCGCGCCGGAGGGCTCGGTAGTCAAGGTCGGCGCGGTCGACGCGCACCAGATGGTGTTCCGCGGCCCCGCACGCGTCTTCGAGTGCGAGGAAGACGCCGTGAACGCAGTGTGCGCCGGTGATCTCGAGCCCGGCTGTGTAGTCGTCGTGCGCAACGAGGGTCCGCGCGGCGGGCCGGGGATGCGCGAGATGCTCCAGCTCACCTCGATGCTCAAGGGAATGCCGCTCGGCGCCGACATCGCCCTGATCACCGACGGCCGGTTCTCCGGCGGCTCGCGCGGGCTGTGCATCGGGCACGTCGCGCCCGAGGCCGCGGAGGGCGGCGCAATCGGTCTCGTCGAAGACGGGGACATGATTGCGATCGATCTCGGCGCGCGCACGATGGATCTCGAGGTCGACAGCGAGGAGATGGCCGTGCGTCGTGCAGGGTGGGAGCCGCCGGTGCCGAAGTATCAGCGCGGGTGGCTGTCGCGCTACACCCGCATGGTGACGAACGCGAGCCACGGCGCGGTGCTCGCATGATGCGCACCGCCAGTCAATCGCTCG
>JBBRYY010000137.1:0-7514 GCA_038237245.1 Gemmatimonadales bacterium
AGCTCATCCTCGCGAAAGAGCGGGGAGCGGAACGCCGAGGCGAGAAAGCGCATGCCGCCGACGAGTGAGTCGGCAGGAACGGTGAGATAATAGTTGACCACCTCTTCCTGCGTCTGCCCGTTGAACACCGCGCCCAGCTCGGCCGCGCGATCGATGAACTGCTCGGGCTCCGGATAGTCCTTGTTGCTCTTGAAGAACATGTGCTCGTACAGATGCGCGAGCCCTTCGTACTCGTGCGTCTGTGTGAACGAGCCGTTGCGCACGTCCATCTCGACGGTGGCCAGCGGCACGCCGTGATTCTCGACGACGATCACCTCGAGCCCGTTCGCGAGGATCTTCGTATGAATGATCTTCTCCAGCTTCGCGCGCTGCGTAAGCACCGCTGGCGCCGTCACCACCGCGGCCGCAGGTGGCGCGGGCCTGGTCTTCTGCGCTGGCAGCGCCACCGCGGCGAGCGAGAGGGCGCAGCCGAGCGCGCACGAGCGTGTGATCGAAGGCTTCATCGAATTGGGCATGCGCGAAAGCTAGAGGGAAGGGCGGCGTGTTTCATACACTGTAGAGGACGATCGGTGCCCGCAGGACGTACTGCCGGCAGACTACGCGCGCGTACTGAGCGCGGTCAGGTTCGCCTTCAGTATGAACGTGATGAGCTCCTCGGCGGTGGACGACGAGAAGGTGCGCGCATTCGGCAGCATGCGTCCGCCTACGTCGTCCTCGCGCCCCTCGGCGCGCAGCCAGTCACGCGCGCCGCGGGTGACGTAAGTCGGAGCGCCCGCAGGGATCGCGCTGACGTCGTCGACATCGACGACGAGCACGCGCAGATTTTCCTTCCCCTTCGTGCTCTCGAAGAACGCGAGCAGCGCCTTCTGGAACTGCGCGTCGCGCACCACCACATAGACCGGCTTTCGCAGCAGTAGCCGCCACTCGCCGCCGATGAGGTCCGCACGCACGTCGGCGATGATGCACGGTTTCTCGAGCTGCGCCGATAGCCGCCGCACCATTGGCTCGTACGCGGCGGTGGAGAGCAGGAGGTCGGCCTCGCGCAGCTCGGGCGGATGGTGTCCGCTGTTGATGTCGTCGGTGTTGACGCTCGTCGCCTCAAAGCCGTAGTCGTCTTCCAGCTCGGTGCACATCCCGGCGCGCTGATCGGCAACGCCGTGGATGACGACGGCGCGCAGCCGCATGGTCTCGGTGGAGCGACGGAGAGCGTCGATCACGCCGCGCATGGAGAGATCGCGCGCGCGCCCCTGCATGAAGATCCCGTGCAGCCAGTGCTCGGGCGGCATCGGCTCGCGAAGCGCGCCGACCGGAACGTTGGCCACATAGATCCCGCCGCGCGGCCGCATCTCGACGAGTCCCTCCGACACGAGCTGATGGTACGCGGCCACGACCACGCGATGGTCGACTTCGAAGTCCGACGCGAGCTCGCGAGTGCTCGGCAGCCTGTCGCCGGTGGTGAGCGAGCCGGCATTGAGCCCGAGCTTGACGCGCCGTCTCAGCAGGTCCGCGATCTCCAGACGTCGTTCCATTGCGTTCTCCGTTCGGGGTGCGCCAACGGACTTGGCGCTGGGTTCTCTACGATGCAAAGGTGACTATAAGCTCCTTCTGTGCATAATGTATGCTACAGAGAAGCGCTAAAACATGACCTGTTCGATTAAAAATGAACAGTTTGGCCTCCGAAATGCGTTGTGTCGGCCCATATACAAAGGCTCGGTCGAGATGCGCTGGCCATCTCTCGCCGGGTTCCTGGCAGCCAGCGTTCGACAGGAGGCAGGGATGGCTCAGAAGAAGACTTTGGTGATCTCGTCCGCCGATCAGCTCCTCGAGGCTCGCACGCGGCGCGACTTCCTCAAGGTGATCGGCGTCGGCGGCGTGCTGGTCATGCTGCCCACCGCGCTCGCCGCATGCGGCAGTGACAACACCACCGGGCCTCGCCCCGGATCGGGAAACACCCTCACCATCGATTTTGCGAACGGCGACTTCGCGGTGCTCCAGTTCGCATTCGCGCTCGAGCAGCTCGAAGCGGATTTCTATACTCGCGTAGTGGCCGGGTTCAGCGGCTCGAACCTCAGCAGCGCGGAGCAAGGCGTGCTCGGCGACATCAAGAACCATGAGGTGATCCATCGCGAGTTCCTGAAGGCCGCGCTCGGTTCCACCTACGGCTTCAGCATTACGGCGACCTATCCGGGCGTGAACTTCAACAACCGCACCTCCGTGCTCGCGACTGCAGCCGCGTTCGAGGATCTCGGCGTCGCCGCCTACAACGGCGCTGCACAGTACCTCTCGAGCACCGACTACCTGACGCTCGCCGGCAAGATCGTCTCGGTCGAGGCGCGTCACGCCTCCGCCATTCACGATCTCATCGCCCCGAAGACGGATGCATTCGCGCCCCAGGCGTTCGACAACGCGTTCAGCCCGTCGAAGGTCGCTGGCATGGCACAGGGTTACATCGTCGACAAGCTCGCCTTCGCGAACGCGCCCAGCACATTCGTGCAGGGCCCCAACAACAACGGTTGAGGAGCCCTTACATCATGGATCAGAAGACTCTTTACGACACGATCGACCCCGAGATCATGACGCGTGTGAATGCGCGCCAGGAAGAGATCTCGAAGGGCGCGTCGGTCAACTCCAAGCTCGCAGCCGCGCTCGCGCTCGGCTCCATCCCCGTCGCGCTCGCTGCGCTCACGAAGGATGTCTTTGCTCAGGCGCCGAGTGATGTGCTCGATGTGCTGCAGTTCGCGCTCCTGCTCGAATATCTCGAGTCGGAGTTCTACACGCGCGGCGTCGCGGCCTCGGGCCTCATCGATTCCGCGGACATGACGATCTTCCAGACGATCAGCGCACACGAGTCCGCCCACGTGACCGCGCTGAAGTCGTTGATCATGGGCAAGAGCGCGACGCCGAATCCGAAGCCGACGTTCGATTTCACGGCGCACGGGGCGGTAACATTCGACTTTCAGTCCGGACAGTACGAGACCTTCAAGGCGCTTGCGCAGGCCTTCGAGGACACCGGCGTGCGCGCCTACAAGGGGCAGGCGCCGCGGCTCATCAATGACAAGGCCGTGCTGACGGCGGCGTTGACGATTCACTCGATCGAGGCGCGCCACGCGTCCGAGGTTCGCCGCCTTCGTGGGCTCAAGGGATGGATCACGAGCAACAGCCGGGACGATCTCCCCGCCTTCACGCAGGGGATCTATGATGGCGAGGACAACGTCATGCAGGGACCGGTCGACGTGAGCGCGCTCTCGCTCACGGCCTCGAACGGCGGTACGGCTGCGGCGACCCAGGCCTTTGATGAGCCATTGTCGAAGGCGCAGGTCACGGCGATTGTCACGCCCTTCATCGCCAGCGCATGATTCAGGGACGGCGGGCGGCATCCCAATCGGATGCCGCTCCGTCGCCCGGCACGACCGTTGCCTTAATCATTCGCACTGGCAACGCATCACCCAAGCCTTCGAGGCTCGCATGTTTGGTGGAATAGGACCAGAAAAGATCCTGCTGCTGGCGGTCGTCGTACTCCTTCTGTTCGGCGCCAAGCGGATCCCCGAGATCGGATCATCGTTCGGCAAGGGCATTCGCGAGTTCAAGAAGAGCATTGGTGACAGCGGCGACGATACCGCCCCGCGCGCTGATCTTCGCGCACCCGCGCGCGATGTCGAAGCGCCCGTTGCCCCTGCGGCATCGTCGGAACCGGAGTGGCAGCCACGCCGACTCGGGTCGTAACACGCGCGCGATTGGGCGCTCATTCATTCCTATAAGAGAAGGGAGCTTTCTGATGTCCGTTCATCTCGTCGCCCTGCCCCCACGCGGCCGGGCGGCTGCTGGATATTGCATTGCGTTCACGGCGCTCGCGCTCGTCGCTGCGTGCACGCGCGGAGGCAAGGGCACTGATTCCACATCGACGTCGACGACGACCATCGTCGCAGACACGACGGCGATGGGCGCGCCGATGGTTGCGGACTCAGCGCCGATGGCGAAGCCGGACTCGGACATGCAGGCCGTGCTCGCCCAGCTCGGGGCGCTAAACGGGAAGCCGATCGAGACGCTGACAGCGGTCGAAGCGCGCAAGCAGCCGACGCCGGCCGATGCGGTGAAGGCCCTCCTCGTAAAGCTGGGAAAGCCAACGACGCCGCCACCCGGCGTGACGACGGTCGATCGCGAGATCACCGGTGCGGCGGGCTCGATCAAGGCGCGCATCTACACGCCGTCGGCTGGAACAAAGCCGTTCCCGGTGATCGTCTACTATCACGGTGGCGGATTCGTGATCGCGACGATCGACACCTACGACGCCGGCGCCCGTGCGCTGTCGATGATGGCGAAGGCGATCGTCGTCTCCGTCGAATACCGGAAGGCGCCCGAGAGCAAGTTCCCCGCGGCGCACGACGATGCCTTCGCGGCGTACAAGTGGGCGATGATGAACGCATCGAAGATCGGAGGCGACTCGTCGCGTATGGCGCTGGCGGGTGAGAGCGCTGGCGGCAATCTCGCGGTGGCGACGGCCGTGGCCGTTCGCGACGCGAAGCTGTCGCTGCCCAAGTTCATTCTCTCGGTCTATCCGATCGCGCAGCCGGACACGGAGACGGCATCCTACAAGGAGAATGCTGCTGCGAAGCCACTCAGCCGTCCGATGATGGAGTGGTTCTTTAAGCAGTACGTCCGCACGCCGGCGGACGGCATGGATCCGCGCATCAATCTCGCGAGGGCGGATCTCAAGGGGCTGCCGCCGGTGATGATCATTAATGCGCGAATCGATCCGCTGCGCACTGATGGCGAAATGCTCGAGAAGAAGCTCAAGGCGGACGGAGTCACCGTGGAGCGGAAGGTCTATTCCGGCGTGACGCACGAGTTCTTCGGCATGGGGGCCGTGGTCGCCAAGGCGAAGGACGCGGAAGAGACGGGCGCTTCGGCGCTGGCGGATGCGCTGGCGAAGTAAGTAACGCCGCGCGCTTCGCGATCGTGAACTGAACGGGCGCTCCGCGAACTGCGGGGCGCCCGTTTGCATGTACCTTTGCCTCACCTCAGCCGGCGCAACGCAATGAAGCTCACCCCGCTCGCCCCTCACGACAAAATCTCGCTCGGCGACAAGGCCGCGCTCCCTCCGCGCTCCCTCGACGCTGACGACAATACGCTCGAGAAGAAGATGGACAAGCTTCGCGCGCGGCTCGACGAGCTGCAGAACGCACTCTACGCCGAGTCGAAGCGGTCGCTACTCGTGGTGCTGCAGGCGCGCGATGCGGGAGGGAAGGACGGCACGATCCGGCGCGTGTTCACCTCCGTGAATCCGCAGGGATGCTCGGTGACCTCGTTCAAGGCGCCGTCCCACGCCGAGCTCGCGCACGACTATCTCTGGCGCGTGCATTCCGCCGTCCCGGCGCACGGGATGATCGGCATCTTCAACCGTTCGCACTACGAGGACATCCTCGCTGTGCGCGTGCACAAGCTCGCGCCGAAGAAGGTCTGGAAGGCGCGCTACGATCAGATCAACGAGTTCGAGCGCTATCTCACGGAGAACGGCGTCACGATTCTCAAGTTTTTCCTTCACGTGTCGAAGGAAGAGCAGCGCGTGCGCCTGCGCGAGCGGCTCACCGATGAATCGAAGAACTGGAAATTCCAGGAAGCAGATCTGGCCGAGCGCGACCTGTGGGCCGACTACACGGCGGCATACACCGACATCTTCCGCAAATGCAGCACGAAGTACGCGCCGTGGTTCATTGTGCCCGCCGATCGCAAGCACGCCCGCGACTATCTGGTGCTGGAGAAGATCGTGTCGACACTCGAGCACATGAATCCAAAATACCCCGAGGCGGATCTCAAGAAGCTCAAGCTGCTGACGAAGCTGCAGGCGTAGACTTGAGGGGATAGGACTCGCCAGACGAGCACTAACAATTAAAAATACGGACAAAAAACGGACTTGAACGGACAAAAACGGAAAGAGCTTTGAACTGGAGTTGACCCAGTTTAGTGGACACCTCAATCGCTTCGATAGAGAGTCGAAGCAGGAGGTGTCATATGCCACGACGTCCAGGACCACAGGGGTTCAGTGAGGAGTTTCGCCGTGAGGCGGTGCGGCTGATTCGGGACACCGATCGGCCGATAAAAGATTTGGCAATGGAGCTGGGCGTGAGTGTGACCACGCTGCGCAACTGGCTCCGCGCGCTTCCGGTCCAGGCGCCGACGGCGGCGGGCCGGGTGCTCTCCCTCGAGGAGCAGGTGCGCCAGCTCAAGCGGGCGAACGAGCGCCTGCGCGAGGAGCGGGACATCTTAAAAAAAGCGACGGCCTTCTTCGCTACGGACCGGCGATGAGATTCGCCTTCATCCAAGCGCATGCCGCCACGTGGCACATCACGACGATGTGCTTCGTGCTGGAGGTGTCGAGGGCCGGGTATTACGCATGGCGTGCGCGTCCAGAGAGTGCGCGGGTACAGACCGACCGCGTGCTGACCGAACAGATCTGCGCGATTCAGCAGAACGTGAAGCGGCGGTACGGTAGTCCGCGGGTGCGGAAAGAGTTGCTGCTCGTGTATGACGTGCGGTGTGGGAAGAACCACGTCGCGCGGCTGATGCGTGAGGCCGGCGTCCTGGCGACCATCACGCCCCAATACCGCGCACCCTCGCAGGCAGGCCATGACGAGCCGATGGCTCCGAACGTGGTCGATCGACAGTTCGACCTTGCGGTGAATCCCCGCCTCGATCAGACATGGGCCGCCGACTTCACCGTCATCCCCACGCTCGAGGGCTGGCTCTTTCTCGCCGTGGTGCTGGACCTCGCCTCACGGCGGGTCGTAGGGTGGGCCACGCGTGAGCGGCAGGAGCAGGACCTCGTGCTCACCGCGCTACGCATGGCCCTTATGCATCGCGGCGCACGGGGTGGGGTGCATCACTCCGATCGTGGCGTCCAATACACGAGCCACGCGTATCAGCAAGTGCTCCACGAGGCGGACTTCACCCCCAGCCTGAGTCGCAAAGGCAATTGCTGGGACAACGCCGTCGTCGAGAGCTTCTTCGCCACGGTCACCAAAGAGCTGCTCCGGGGCCGTGTGTTCGAAACACGCGCGCAAGCCAGCGCTGAGCTGTTCGAGTTCATCGAGATTTGGTACAATCGCCGACGTCGCCACTCCACCCTCGACTACTGCACCCCTGTCGAGTTCGAGGACCGGCTACGTAAAATCAGCTAACCCTGGTGTCCACTAAATCGGGGAAAGTCCACTTCTAAATTTCTCCGTTTGTTGTCCGTTGCAGTCTTCCGTTTTTGTCCGTATCAAATTGTTAACGGCTTGTGTTCCAGCGCGGCCGTTTACACGCGCTAATCCCCAGCGAACAGCGCCGTAGTCAGATATCTCGCGCCCGAATCCGGCGAGATGCATGCGACGCGATTGCCCGGGCCGAGCTCGCGCGCGATCTGCAGCGCCACGTACACGATCGCGCCGCTCGACATTCCCACGAACAGCCCTTCCTCACGCGCCAGCATGCGCGCGAGTGGGAACGCATCCTCTTCCCACGCGGTCACGATGCGG
>JBBRYY010000138.1:0-7389 GCA_038237245.1 Gemmatimonadales bacterium
CATCAGCCCGCCGCGGCGTGTGGGAACGCAGGCTCGTGTTCCGGCGCGACTCTCCTCGCTTCGGAACTCATGCATCAACGAGGGAGATACGGACACAAACGGATCTGAAACGGACACAAACGGATAACTGCCGAGCTAATGAGAGAGCTCGGCGCTGGGCCAACTGCCGAGCCAGCCTTCGAGGATCCAGATGCGGCGCCACGCGCGGATCGTGGTGCCGCGGCGCATCGCGACGCTGTCGTGCAGCGCAACCCGCGTGAAGTGCGGAGTGAGCGCGGCTATGACGGGGTCTGCATCGGCGCGCGTGGAGAGTCCGAGCACGAGGATGAGTCGATCGCCACGTCGCGCTCGGTCGGGGAAGAGGGGCCAGAGGTCGTACTGTGTGGGGCGCGCGTGCACATTGATCACGAACGGCTGCGGATGGTCGCCCAAGTGAAAGGCGAGCTCCGATGCCTCCTGGTAGCGCTCGCCGGCGATCCACGTCGGCGCGGTGGCGGGCGTCGCAGGGCGGAGCGAATCGACGTGCGCGGCGAGGGTGTCCCAGCCAAAGCCCGACGCCGTCGGATCGCGGGCGATGTTCGTCGGAACGAACGGGACGAGCGCATGGGCGTAGATGAGCAGCGTCGTCGCGGCGCCAAGCGCGCAGCCCGCGCGAAGGAGTTTCGCGAAGCGCGTCCCTCCGTGGTACGCGGCGGCGAGCACGATCGCCGAGAGATATGCGGGCGCCTGCCAGTTCGGCTCGACGGCGCTGCGGAGCGCGCTGATCACGAACGCGAGCCACGTGACCGCCGCGATGGTCGCGAGCGCCGTGCGCACGGCGTCGTCGCGCTCGCGCATCGCGCGCACGACGGGAATGGCGAGTACGGCGAGGAGGAGCGGAGAGACGAGCGCAATCTGCCCGCCGGTCAGCTGCAGCTCGTGCCGGAGCGCAGAGCCGCGATGAACCGCGAGGCCGTGCGAGAGCTGATAGGCGAACGAAATCCAGCCGTGCTCCGCGTTCCAGATGAGATTCGGCGCGAATACCATCAGTGCCAGCACGAGCGCGACGTACGGACCGGGGGTCAGGAGCCGGCATCGCAGCGAGGGCATCGTGAGCATAGCGACAGCCGCGCTCGCGAGGAGGAGCAGCGCGGTGTACTTCGCGGAGAGCGCGGCGCCCAGCGAGAGACCGGCGAGCGCCCACGCGGCGAGCTCAGCGCGCAAGCGCGCATCGGTGCACAAGGCAGCGACGAGCGCCGCAACCGCGAGCGACCAGAAGAGGAGGAGCGGCGCGTCGGGAGTCGCGAGCGCGAGGCCGATCTGCGCGAGCGGGATGCAGGCGATGATCGCGGCGGCGCGCAACATCGCACGATCGCCGCCGAGCACTCGCGCGGTGCGCGCGACGATGATCGATGCGAGCGCGCCCGCGAACACGCTGCCGACGCGCACACCGAACGGCGTCGCGCCGAACAGCATCGTGCCGGGGCGGATCAGCCACGCGATCGCAGACGGGTGATCCAGGTATCCCGTCGCAAGATGGCGCGACCACTCCCAGTAGTACGTCTCGTCCGGCGCGAGCGGCACCAGCGCGGCCGCAATGAGCCGCACTACGATAGTTAGCGCCAGCACCGTCCATGCGGCGCGGTGTGCGCGCGCGTCGGATTCGTGAGTCCGCATGGAGATGAACGATAAGGGCGAGAAGACGATAGTAACTTTCGCGCTCACCCCGCATCGATGGAGAAACGCAACGTGAACGGCCTTGCCGGCGAGACGAGCCCCTATCTCCTGCAACACGCGAACAATCCCGTCGACTGGCAGCCGTGGGGCGAGGCGACGCTCGCGCGTGCACGTGAGCTCGACAAGCCGATTCTCCTGAGCATCGGTTACGCGGCGTGCCACTGGTGTCACGTAATGGCGCACGAGTCGTTCGAGGATTTGGCGACGGCGAAGGTGATGAACGAGCTCTACGTCAACATCAAGGTCGACCGCGAGGAGCGCCCCGACATCGACGCGATCTACATGAGCGCGGTACAGGCGATGACGGGTCATGGCGGTTGGCCGATGACGATGTTCCTCACTCCCGAGGGCGTCCCGTATCACGGCGGCACGTACTATCCGCCCACCGACCGTCACGGGATGCCTTCGTTCATGCGGGTGCTGCGGTCGGTGGCGGATGCGTATCGCACGCGGCGCGGCGATGTGCTCGACACCGCCGCGCGCGTGCGCGAGCTGTATGCCGCCGCGAAGCAGACGGCCGTCAGCACGGGCGAGCTCACCCCCGCGCAGCTCGACGGGGCCGCGCGGGGAGTCATAGCGCGCTACGATGCGCGCAACGGCGGCTTCGAGGGCGCGCCGAAATTTCCGCAGACGATGGCGCTCGACTTTCTTCTGCGCCACTGGCGCCGCAGCGGCGCGCCGCAGGAGCTCGCGATCGTCCGCGATTCCTTCATCAAGATGGCGCGCGGCGGAATCTATGATCAGGTGGGCGGCGGTTTCGCGCGCTACTCGGTAGACGACCGCTGGCTCGTCCCGCATTTCGAGAAGATGCTCTACGACAATGCCCTCCTCTCCCGACTCGGCGTCCATCTCTGGCAGGTGACGCGTGACGCCGAGATCGAGCGGGTGACGCGCGAGACGTTCGACTGGGCGCTCCGCGAGATGTCCGCGCCGGGGGGAGGCTTCTACTCCTCGCTCGACGCCGACAGCGAGGGACACGAGGGGAAATTCTACGTCTGGAGCGCCGCCGAGTTCGATGCGCTGCTCGGCGCGAACGCTGCGATACTGCGCGAGCTGTGGGGCGTGAGCGCCGGCGGAAACTTCGAAGGGAAGAACATCCTCAACGTGCCGCGCGCGCCTGCGGAGGTCGCGGCGAAGCACGAGATCGCGCTCGACGCGCTGGAATCGCTCGCCGCCGACGCGCGCACCACGCTCTACACCGCGCGCGAGGCGCGCGTGCATCCCGGCCTCGACGACAAGATCCTCGCTGCATGGAATGGGTTGATGGTTCGCTCACTCGCGGAGGCGGCGCGCGCGTTCGGTGATGTGCGGTGGCGCGCCGAGGCCGTGCGCCATGGAGAGTTTCTCGTTCGCGAGATGGTGCGCGACGGTCGCGTGATGCGTGTGCACAAGGACGGCATCACGAAGGGAAGCGGCTTTCTCGAGGACTATGCGGCGGTCGCGCTGGCGGCGCTCGCGCTCTACGAGCTCACCTTCGATGTGGCGTGGCTCGCACGCGCGCGCGAGATCAGTGCGTCGATGGTGCACTGGTTCTGGGACGATGGGATCGGTGGCTTCTTCGACACCGCGCACGACGCGGAGACGCTCATCGCGCGTCCGCGCGAGCTCACCGATAACGCCGTCCCCGCGGGGAGCTCGCTCGCCGCCGAGCTGCTCCTCCGCCTTGGCGATCTCACGGGCAGCGATGAGGATCGGCGCCGTGGCGCGTGGATCGTCGAGACGCTCGGCGAGCCGCTCGCCCGGTATCCCACTGCATTCGGCCACGCGCTCGGCGTGGCGGAGCTCGCGGTGCACGGCGGCGCGGAAGTGGCGCTGATCGGCGATGTGAGCGCACCTGACTTCGATGCACTCGTGCGCGAGACTGCGGCGCACTATCTCCCTTCGCTCGTCCTCGCGGGTGGTGCTCCGTCCGGCGCGGGGAGCGCGAGCGACTCGCTGCCGCTGCTTCGCGACCGCGCGATGATCGAGAATCGCGCGACTGCGTATGTGTGCCGCCAGTACGTGTGCGCGGCCCCGGTCACGGATGTGCGCGCGCTTGGGGAGCAGCTCGAACATGCGGCAAGGGAACGAGACAGCTGATTGGTGTCCGGGACGCAGGGCGAGACCGTCACGAATCAATTGCCCGGACGGCGCGACGCCGTTCCGGGCACTCGAGGCACTTCTAGCGCCAGTGGCCATCGATGTAGTAGTACCCGTTCCGGTCGTGCGCCCACCGTCCCTCTACCCAGCGACGACGGCCATCGGGACGCACCCAGCGACCCGGCACCCACGCGTAGCCACCGCCCGCGTACGCATAGTGCCCGCGGATCCACACGAAGTCCGGCGCCGGGCGCTCGACGATGACCTCCGTTCGCACATTTGGTGGGCCTTCACGAATGTAGACGCGATCGCGCGGCGGCGGCCCACCGACGCAGGCAACAAGCGGAGTCGTCGCGAGCGCAACTCCCAATAGCGCAATTTTCCATCGTTGAAACATTTCGCCCTCCAAATGTGTGTCCTGCAACAGTGAGACGACCGTTCGCAACGATCGTTAATACACCCGCGAAGCAGCAGCGGTTGCTCTCACGAAGCGCGCCGCTATGCCGTTATCTTAGGGCTGCTCTCACAGAGGATTCTTTGTGAACGACCTGCTCCTTCCTGCACGGTTACAGGCGGCGCTCGGCGACGTATATCTGCTCGAGCGCGAGCTCGGCGGCGGCGGGATGAGCAGGCTGTTCGTGGCCACCGAGCGGTCGCTGAACCGGCAGGTCGTGATCAAGGTGCTTCCGCCGGAGCTGGCCAGCGAAGTGAGCGCGGCGCGATTCAAGAAGGAGATCGAGCTCGCGGCGCAGATGCAGCATCCGCACATCGTGCCGATCCTCGCGGCCGGCTCGGGCGACGATCTGCTCTGGTACGTGATGCCGTACGTGCGCGGAGAATCGTTGCGGCATCGACTTCGGGAGAGCGGCAAGCTTCCCGTGCGCGACGCGGTGCGCATCCTCATCGAGGTCGCCGACGCGCTCGCCTATGCGCATCGCAAGGGCATCGTGCACCGCGACATCAAGCCGGAGAACATCCTGCTCGAAGAGGGGCACGCGGTGCTCGCGGACTTCGGCGTCGCGCGCGCGATCGTCGCCGCGCGTGCGGCATCGACCGTGGACGGCGCGAATCTCACCGGCACCGGGATGTCGGTGGGCACGCCGACGTACATGTCGCCGGAGCAGGCGGCAGGCGAAAGCAACGTCGACGCGCGCGCGGACATCTACGCACTCGGCATCGTCGGCTACGAGATGCTCGCGGGCGTGCATCCCTTCGGCAAGTCGGGGTCGGTGCAGAGCATGGTCGTCGCGCATCTCACGGAGCCCGCGCCGCCGGTCGCGAAGCTCCGCGCCGATACGCCCCCCGCGGTCAATGCCGCGATCGCGCGCGCGCTCGCGAAGCTCCCCGACGAGCGCTTCCGCACGGCCGAGGAGTTTCGCGATGCGCTGGAGACGGCGCCGGCGGGTGCGCGCGGGAAGCGCGGGCCGCTGATCGCGATCGCCGCAGCGGTGGTCGCAATGATCGTCATCGTCGGCGTCGTCGTCGCAAGGCGGCAGCGTGCGGTTCCGCTCGACCAGAATCTCATCGCGATCGCGCCGTTCGATGTCGTCGACGCGGATCTCAAGCTCTGGCACGAGGGGATGGTCGACGTGCTCTCGCGCAACCTCGACGGCGCGGGTCCGCTACACACCGTCTCGCCGACGCTCGTCGTGCGGCGATGGACGGGGCGAGCCGACAAGGAGTCGGCACGGCTCCTCGGCGGGTCGACCGGCGCACGGCTCGCGGTGTTCGGGCGACTCATCAAGTCGGGGACGGACTCCGTTCGTGCGTCGGCCTCGCTCGTCGACGTCGGCTCAGGGCAGGTGCTCGGTGATGTCGAGCGGCGCGATGGGCTGTCGCACATGGATCGACTCTCCGATTCGCTGACGGTTGCGCTGCTCCGCGAGCTCGGCAAGACGCGCGCGCTTCGCTTCGCGCAGATCTCGTCGGTGGGGACGACGTCGCTCACCGCGCTCAAGGCGTTTCTGCAGGCGCAGCAATTCTTCCGGCAGAGCGCGTGGGACTCGGCCGTCACCTACTACGACAAGGCGGTTGCGAGCGATTCGACCTTCGCCATCGCCATGACGCAGGACGGAGCTGCGCGCGGCTGGGTGGGCGGGGCTGCGGACTCCAGCGCGGTGGATCTGCTCACGCGCGCGGCACGATACACGCACGGCCTGTCGCCGCGAGACAGCATGATGGTCGTGGGTGGCGCGCAGTTCGCGAAGCTCGGATCGACATCGAATACCGTGCAGCTCGACGACCAGAAGGCGCTGTTTGCAACCGCGCACGATGCGATTCGGCGCTACCCCAACGATCCCGAGGGCTGGTTCCTGCTCGGCGATGCGCAGTTCCATTGGGGATGGGGGCAGCAGACGGGCGTCCCCGAGAGCGAGGTCGTTCGCACGTTCGACAAGGCGATCGCGCTCGACTCGGCATTCACACCCTCGTACATCCACGCTATTGAGATGGCGTTTCGCTACGGCACGGCGAATGGCCGCCGCTATCTCGCCGCCTACCTCTCGCACAATCCGACGGATGTCGACGCTGAGGGGATGCGCCTGCTCGCACGACTCGCGGATCCGAAGCTCGCGAACACGGCAGAGACGCAGACGATGCTCGATACCGCATCGGCGGACCAGCTGCAGCACGCCGCTGCCGGGTCGGTGGAGTGGGGCGACAGCGCCGAGACGCACGTGCGGCTCGCGCGACTCATCGCCAGCGGACGGAAGGCGAGCCTTGTGGGATTCGGAGACTCGGCCGCACGAGTGGGCCAACTCACTTTTGCGCTATCGCTTCGCGGGCATGTGAGGGAGGCGCTCACGTTGCAGCGGAGTGTGAACGCGATGCTAGGCGCATCGATGGCTGGAGAGATGCCGGTCGCGGAGGCCGACAGCTTCGTCTTGATCGCTCTAAAAAAGGGAGAGACGTGCGCGCCGTGCGCTATCAGCCTGTGGGCGATGATGGGCGACACGATGCCGATCAAGGTCGTGCTGCGCGCCGCCGATTCGCTGATGAAGCTCCCGCATCCGCCGTTCGACGTTCACGAGCTCGGGTACGTGGCGGAACTCGGGCGCACGTACATGACGCTTGCGCACCACGATACGGCGGGCGCGATCAGGCAATTTGCAGCGTTGCCGGACAGTACATGTCATGCGTGCGGATGGGGATTCATTACGCAGGCGATGCTCCTCTCGTCCCAGGGACGCGACGCGGATGCAGCGGCGATACTCGATGAGACGGGCGTGTTCGACGCGCCGCTTGGCGTGTACGTCGAGTTCGAGCGGGGTCGCATCGCCGAGAAGTTGGGCGACAAGCCGCGGGCGCGCGATGCGTATTCGTTCGTCGGCGACATGTGGCAGAACGGCGATCCGTACTTCAAGCAGTTCTCGGATCAGGCGCGCGCGGGGCTGAAGCGCGTCGGCGAGGACAATGTGGCGACGAAGATCCCGCTGAAGAAGCCGTAGCTACGTGCGCTTCTGCATCTTGAAGATGCGGAAGAGATAGTAGAGCGACGGAAACAGCACGCACGCGCCGGCCGCGAGTGCCCAGAGCGCGAGTACTAGTGTGCGCATCGGCGCGGCGGCGCCCTCGATGGTGAGGGATGGCGGCAGC
>JBBRYY010000139.1:0-7364 GCA_038237245.1 Gemmatimonadales bacterium
GCTACGCGCACTTGCGCGTTCTTCCGCGTTTACTGTTCACGATTCCCGACAGGTGCGGCATGGTAACGAAAGAAGACCTGGAAGGCTTTCTCGATAAGCTCGAGGTCGACGGAGCCAGCCATTCCGAGATTCAGCCGGGGATGTGGGTCGTGCATCCCGGCGGGCAGCTCGATGCCGACGTCGTCGTGCACTATTCGCCGCCGGTCGTGCTGTTGCGCCTGAAGGTGATGGATCTTCCCACGGATGAAAGCTCGCTCGCCACGCTCTCGCGCCGCCTCCTCCAGTTCAATGCGACGGAGCTGGTGCACGGGTCGTATGGCATCGAGGGCGACTCGATCGTCCTCACGGAAGCGATGGAGTTGTCGCACCTCGATTACGAAGAATTTCTTGCCGCGTACGAATCGATGACGTTGGCGCTGGTCTCGCATCTGCGGGAGCTTGCGCCATACCGCGAGGCACGCTGAGCCATGGGCATCTTCGACCGCCTCTCCACGCTTCTCAAGTCCAACATCAACGATCTCATCTCCTCGGCCGAGCACCCCGAGAAGATGCTGAATCAGATTTTGGTCGACATGCGCACGCAGCTGGCGAAAGCCAAGCAGCAGGTCGCGGCGTCGATCGCGGATGAGAAGCGGCTGCACGACCAGGTCGACGCCGAGTTCAAGCAGGCGGCCGAGTGGGAGCAGCGCGCGATGCTCGCGATCCGCGAGGGACGCGACGATCTCGCGAAGCAGGCGCTCATGCGCCAGAACGAGCACGGCACGCACGGCCAGCAGCTCGAAGCCACGTGGAACCAGCATCGCGCCGAGACGGAGAAGCTCAAGAACTCACTTCGCGATCTGAACGACAAGATCGAAGAGGCGAAGCGCAAGAAGAATCTGCTCATTGCTCGTGCGAAGCGCGCCGAGGCGCAGGCGCGTATTGCGGAGACGATGTCGTCGATGTCGGAGAAGTCCGCGTTCGAGGCGTTCTCGCGGATGGAGACGAAGATCGAGGACAACGAGCGCCGCATGCTCGCCAACGTCGAGATCGACGAGGAGTTCAGCGGCGACAAGCTCGCGAGCGACTTCAAGGTGCTCGAGAAGGGCGCGGGTGCGGCGAGTGCGGATAGTCAACTGCTCGCGCTCAAGCAGAAGATGGGGATGCTCCCCGCGGGCTCGCCTGCGTCGAGTAAGCAGATCGGCGCCGGCGCATCCTCAAATGAAGAGATCGCGCACGCCGAGATCGAGGACGCGCCGGAAGAGCAGAAGAAGCTTCCGTGACGGCTGGTGCGGGAACGGGACGATACAGAATCGCCCCGGTGTTGACGGGTGTCATCGTCACCGTTCTGCTCCTGCTGTTGCTGGGAGAGGCCGCGCACCTCTTCCTGCTGCTCTTTCTCGCCATACTGATTTCGCTTGCACTCGGCGCGCTCGCCGACGTCGTCACGCGATACACGCGCGTGCCGCGCCGCTACGCGCTGCTCATTGCGATCGTGCTCGCGCTCGCCGTGGTCGTCGGCTTCATGTGGCTCATCGTGCCGGTGGTCATCCAGCAGACGCAGTCGCTGCTCGGCACCCTCCCCGACAGACTCATCGAGTGGCAGAAGGGGATCGATGACGCCGCGGCGCGCGTGACCGCGCTCAAGGGCGTCTACAAGCCCGGACAGCTGCTGATCGCCGGCTATGCGCAGCTCGCGTCGTCGCTCGGCGGGCTCTTTCCGAGGATCGTCGGCGTCGTGAACGTCGTGATCGAGGTGGTCGTCGTCGCGATCCTCAGCATCTACCTCGCGAATCAACCGGGTCTCTACCGCGAGCTGCTCATCTCGCTCTTCCCGCCGGTGCATCGCGATCTCGTGCGCAACGTGCTCGCGGACATCTCGCAGACGCTGCGCGCCTGGATCCTCGGTCAGCTCACCTCGATGTTCCTCCTCGGCGGGCTCGCCGCGATCGGCTTTTCGATTTTGCGGGTGCCGTACGCGCTGACGTTCGGGCTCTTCACGGGGCTGGTCGCGATCGTGCCGTTCTTCGGCACGCTGATCTCGACGCTGCTGCCCGCGGCATTCGTGCTTGGCGAGGGGGGCGCGGGGCAGGCGCTCGCCGTGATCGGGTGGGGCGTCGTCGTGCATCTGCTCGAGGGGAATGTGATCTCGCCGCTCATCATGGCGCGGCAGATCCGGCTCGCGCCCGTGCTGACGATCATGTCGATCCTGATCATGGGGCAGCTGCTCGGTGCCGTCGGCCTGCTCGTCGCGGTTCCGGCGCTCGCCGTGCTCGACGTGATCGTTCGTCGCATACTTATCGGCCGCGTGTACGAAGGGCAGGGCTTTCGCCGCCTGCTGCGCAACAGCGCGCTGGTCGTGCGTGCGCCGCTTCCCGGCGCGGACATTCTCGTTGGAACGCCCTCGGGCGTCGACGTCATCTCACTTGCGGAAGCCCGCGACCGCGCGCGCACCGCCTGAACCTGAACCGAATTCATGGCCAGAGCGCTCCGCTTCCTCGTCATCGCCGAAGGACAGTTCGGCCCTCTCACCTCCAAGACCGCGAACTCCTGCATCCGCTATACGCCCGAGCGCGTGGTTGCGGTCATCGACTCGCGCCGCGCGGGGAAGACTTCGCAGGACGTACTCGGCTTCGGTGGCGCCATCCCCATCGTGTCGACGGTGGCCGAAGGGCTCGAGCGCAAGCCGACGGCGCTCCTGATCGGCGTCGCGCCGCAGGGCGGCAAGTTGCCGGACGAATGGCGCATGATGATCCTCGCGGCGATCGATGCGGGGCTCGATGTCTGGAGCGGGCTGCACACATTCATCGGCGCGGATCCGGAGTTCGCGGCGCGCGCGGAGAAGCGGAAGGTCGAGATTCACGATCTGCGCCGGCCGCCCGATGATCTGCCGGTGGCGATGGGGCGTGTGCGCAAGGTGGATTCGACCGTCGTGCTCACGGTGGGAACGGACTGCAATATCGGGAAGATGACGTCGGCGCTACAGTTGCGTGACGGGCTCAAGGCGCGCGACCGGAAGGTGCGCTTCGCGGGCACAGGGCAAACGGGGATTTTGATCGAGGGGTGGGGGATTGGCGTCGACGCGGTGATCGCGGACTTCATCGCGGGTGCGGCGGAGAAGCTGGTGCTGGATGCGGCGACTGGCGCGGACATCGTGCTCGTGGAGGGACAGGGGTCGATCATCCATCCGGGCTATTCCGGAGTGACGGTGGGGCTGATGCACGGCTCGCTGCCGCACGCGATGGTGATGTGTGCGCAGCCGTCGCGAAAGCACATCAACAACAATCCGTGGATCGAGATTCCGCCGCTGCCGGAGCTGATCGCGATGCACGAGATGCTGGTGAAGCCTCTTCGGCCGGCGCCGGTGATCGCGGTGTCGCTCAACACGTACGACCTCTCCGTGCGCGCGGCGCGCGCGGCGATCGCGAAAGTGCGGCGGCAGACGGGACTGCCGGCGACGGATCCGGTGCGCTTCGATGCGGAGCCGGTGGTGGAGGCGATCGACGCGTTCCACCGGAAGCGCGTGCGGGCGTTGGCGAAGAGCAAGCAGGCGAAGCGAAAGAAGTAGCGCCTCGCACGGAGCGCGCGAGGTGATGGTGCGCGCGTGAAAGTGATGCCGAGTGGACGATGCGTCCGTCGCATACTCGCCTCGTACACCGGACGTCGCGCCGCCGCGCGTCGTCCACAGTCCAGCACCTGCGCATCGAGCACGTCGTGGCGCCCGTCATTGCGCCGATGGCCGAACGCAGCCCGGAAAACGCACTGGTCTCGCATGTCCCGTCGTGGCGCGTTCTCGAGGCGCGCCGGGTGCGTGCGCGACGCTCACAGCGGCGTCTCCTCGTGGTGGCGATCACCATTGGTTCACATCGCGCGCACGACGGAACGGCGGCCGGCCGACGCATGGCGTCGGTAGTGCGCGCGTGTGGCTCACGCGGGAGCACCACAGATGAAGCATCGCATGGGAGTCGCGGCGATTGCCGCAACCGCGCTGATCGCGGGCGCGTGCGGGGAGCGAAACGGCGGATCGGCGCCGCTGTTCACGGAGCCGGGCATTTCCGGAAGCGCGCCTGCGTACATCACGACAACGAGCGCATCGATCGTCGATCCGCGCACGAAGCAGCTGCGCGCCGTCAAGCCGAGCGAGCTGGCGACGGCTCCCGGGGTGAGTGCGAGCATCGCAGCGGGTGGAACGGGGCAGGTGATGCAGCTGGCGAACGGTGCTCCGGGGATCGGGAAGAGCGACGGGTACTACGTCGAGAAATTCGTCGATGCGAGCAAGCATCAGCATGCGCTCGTGCTGCTCTACGGGCACTTCGGAGGGCCGCCCGCGGCTGTTCAGCACTATGTGGACAACGCGCTCGTCAGCACGACGACGTATGCCTGGCAGAAAACGAGTACGGGATGGCTGCGCACTGCGTCGCTGACGCGCGCGGTGCAGAAGGGGCAGCTGGTCGGCACGTACAGTACTACTACTACCACCACCACTCCCACCACGCCGGGGAAGGGCGGAGGTGGGCCGGCGATCCCCGTGCGTCTCGAGCGTCCTGCGCCGCGCGGTCTGGATCGGGTGCTCGGTCGGGTCGCGTATGCGCTGGCGTTGTCGCTCGCCCCACAGGACGCGAGCGCGCAGGTCTCTCCCGCATTCGGCGCGTGCGCCCAGGAGTGGCTGCGCTTCGCTGCGGCTGCAGCGATCGTCATCGGCCTCGACTTTGTGATCGCGGACATGCCAGCCGTGACGCCGCTCATCATGTCGCAGTTCGCGGCAGCGCTGGCGCAACTAGGCGCGGCGGAGGACGCGTTGCTCAGGTGTGTCCTGGAACATCAGCCGGGCACCTTCCAGTTCTTTGGAGGCGGCGGCGGCGCGGGCGGAGGAGCGGGCGGAGGAGCGGGCGGCGGCGTCGACAACACGTGCCTCGAGGGATCGTACGCGGCGCACTGCACCACACCCTTCACGCTGTAGCAGGCGATGCGCGCATTCTTTTCGCGGCGAGCGAGCGCGGGCGCGATGGTGATGCTCACGGTCGTCGCGTGCGTCGCGCTCGCGACGCCGTGGGCGGAGCCATTCAGGCGGGCGATCCGGCCCGGGCTGCCGATGTTCGTGGTGGTCCTCGCAACTGTATCCGCAATAGGACAGCTCGTGGCCGGAGCGGTGCATCTGGTCTCGAAGTCGGTTTCCCGATCGGAGCGGCGGCGCGCGGCAGCGCTTCCGCTCTCCTTCGGAGCGAGCGCGCTCTGCATGGTGCTCGCGTTCCTTCCGCATCCGGAGCGCAGCTCACTGCACTTCGTCCCCTTCACCGGCGCCGCACTCTTCGCCGTGGCCGCAGCCGCGCTGCAACGTCGCGCGCGCGAGCGGTCGGACAGTTGATCGTCGTTCGCTCGCGCGCGCAGGTTGGCGCGCGGGCGGGTGATGTCCGCCCATGACTGCACTCACTCTCACTCTCCTCGCCAGGAGCTTTCGCGCCGGCACGTGCGGCTGTTCGGCCACCGTGTCGGTGCTCCGGGGCGCGAGTCTGGCGCTCTGGCCGGGCGAGATCGTCGCGCTCGAGGGCGCACGCGGCAGCGGGAAGTCCACGCTGCTGCGCTGTGCCGCGGGGCTGCTGCGTCCGGACTCGGGCGAGGTGCGCTGGTTGGGGGCGCGTGCGCCGATCCCCGACGCTGCTAGGTACTTTGGCGCGGCGGCGCATGCGAAGCGCGGTGCGCTCTACGCACGGCTCGACTCTGCGCTCGCGCACCGCTGCCGAATCGTTCTGCTCGACGATGTCGAGCTACTCTGTTCCCTCGAGCAGCGGCTCATCATTGCGCTGCTATACCGCTCCACCCTCGCTGGCGCATCCGTGCTCTACGCGACGAGCGGAGCTCTCGGCGCTCCTTCCTTTGCTACGCGCTCGGTCGCCCTCGCGCACGGCGTCATCGTTCAGCGCAAAAAGCGCTCGGCCGCGCGGATCGCGGCGTCCTCTCCCGCCTCGCGCGCGCGCGCGAGTGCGCGTTCGACATATGGGCGCAGCTTCCGCTCGCCCCAGTAATAGCCGGTTGCCACCTCGGCGCTCTCGGTGTCGCCCTCGGCGGCGCCCTCGAGCAGCGCGAGCGCCGCGGCCTCGTCGTAGCCCGGATCATCGCGATCCGGGAGCACGAACTTGCGCAGCGGCGTATCCCTGCCGCCGGCATCCTCGTTCACGAACGCTCGAGACATCTCCATTCACTCCTCTGGCGCGCCGCAGTCCGTGCGCGCTCGCATATTTGCACTGCTCGCTGCCTGTGGCGCCGTTGAATAAGCGCACCGGCCCGCGTAGCTTCTCGCCTTCGCCCACACCGCGCGCCGATCATGCATTCAGGATGAGCATGCAGCTTTACAACACGCTCACTCGCCGCGTCGAGGCATTCGCTCCCGCGGAGGGAAACACCGTCCGGATGTACACGTGCGGCCCCACGGTGTACAACCCTGCCCATCTCGGCAACTTCCGCACCTTCCTGTTCGAGGATCTGCTGCGCCGCGTGCTCCGTCTCAATGGCTGGGACGTCAAGCAGGTCATGAATCTCACCGACGTCGATGACAAGATCATCGCGCGGTCGGTGGCGCTGGGGAAGACGATTCGCGAGGTCACCGAGCCGGTGTCCGAGATCTTTTTTCGCGACCGCGATTTTCTGCGCATCCAGAAGGCCGAGCTCTATCCGAAGGCGACGGATCACATCCCCGAGATGATCGCGCTCGTGGAGCGGCTGATGGCGCGCGGGCTTGCGTACCAGGCGGAGGATGCGTCGGTGTACTTCGCCATCGCGCGCTTTCCCGGGTACGGCAAACTTTCGCGCCTCGACACTCGGCAAATTCGCGCGGGCGCGCGCGTCGCGGCCGACGACTACAACAAGGAAGATGTCCGCGACTTCGCGCTGTGGAAGGCTGCGAAGCCGGAGGACGAACAGACGGGCGCGGCGTGGGATTCTCCGTGGGGACGCGGCCGCCCGGGCTGGCATCTCGAGTGCTCGGCCATGGCGCAGAAATACCTGGGCGACACGCTCGACCTGCACGCGGGCGGTGTCGATCTCATCTTCCCGCATCACGAGGATGAGATCGCGCAGTCCGAGGGCGCGAATGGAGCGCCGTTCGCGCGCATGTGGAGCCACGGCGAGTTCCTGCTCACGGACGGCGCGAAGATGGCGAAGCGCGTCGGCAACGTGGCGAACGTCGAGGATCTGCGCACGCAGGGGATCTCGGCTGCGGCGGTGCGCCACTTCATGTTCTCGGTGCACTATCGCAAGCAGCTGAATCTCGCGGAGGAGTCGCTCGAGGCGTCGGCGAATGCGGTGCGTCGCGTGGGCGACTTCGCGGAGCGGCTTGCCAAGGCGACGGCCGGAACCCAGAAGATGACGACGATCTCGGCGGAGCTCGA
>JBBRYY010000140.1:0-7261 GCA_038237245.1 Gemmatimonadales bacterium
ACATCCTGATCAAGTGGAAGCGTGGGAACCATGCGTGGAAAGCAGCGATGCCCCATCTGGCCATCCTGTTCGGCAGTCGCTTCACGGATCACGCGTGAGCATCACCCAATCGCTTCACACACAAAATTCCTGACACGTCCCAGATGACTGCTGGAAATTCTTCGAAACTATCTTCCAGCCAGGACTTCGGACGAGCACCGTTCGAATGCTTTCTACGGAATTGCGAGTAGTGCCCAGCACCTTGATGAGTCGTTTTTTTCGGGCACATCTTCCTGCTCCCAAACGATATCTCGCCATGGCTCGGCTCACACACGCTGCGCGCGTGTTCGAGAATCCGGGGCTTTCGGTTGCGAACGTCGCCAACCATCTCGAGTACTCGTCGCCGCAGAGCTTCGGCAGACACGTGCGTACGTTGCTCTCGATCACGGCACTGGAGTTTCGTCATCGATACGATGGTGAGGGAATGCTCTATCGTTTTCGCGAGGAACTCGTGCTTCCGTACGTCACCACGTTGCGCGCCTTCAATCCGCTGACGGAAAACCTCCGATGGCTTGCTGGAATTTCCAGTACTTCTTCTGTGGAGCTACGAGGCAATCAGCGGCATTAGCTCATGGGCGGTTACGAGCGAGATAACGGCAATACCAGCAGCTTCTATTGCCTCACGCCCGCCTTCTTGGCGGTCGACGAGTGCCAGCACGCCCGTAACCATTCCGCCAGCCGCCTGTACAGCCGCGACAGCCTTGAGTGCTGACCCTCCAGTCGTAATCACATCCTCGATTACGACCACACGATCGCCGGCCTGAAACGGTCCTTCGATCAGTTTGCCGGTGCCGTGCATCTTGGCCTCTTTCCGCACCGTGAAAGCACGCAGTGGGTGATCTGTCAGTCCACTCGCGTAGCTAATGGCGTAGGAAATTGGATCTGCTCCAAGCGTAAGGCCGCCGACCGCATCGACCTTCCAGCTTTCGCGAATCGTCCTGAGACCGAGCGATCCGATGACAACGAGTCCCTCTGGACTCATTGTCGTCAATCGTGCGTCAATGTACAGTGTTGACTGCCGACCCGAAGCCAGTGTGAAATTGCCGCGTCGCGCTGATCGAGCGGCGAGCAAATGAATGAGCTGCACATGTTCCGTCATTCGAGCGTAGGTTAGGGAGAATGCGATTCAACTTGATGCCGCGGTATATGTCCCCGAACCATAAGAGGACGGAGGGATGCTGATAGGAAGATTGCGCCCATCTTCCGTCGCACTCGCAGTCTCCCTGCTCTTCGCGCTCGGTGGAATCTTCGCTATCGATCGTGCGCTTGCGGATTCCAATCGGTCTCGCGTGCAGATTCAGGCGGTCGAATCTGCGGCCCGGGTCGAGGGTTTTCTCGCCATGCACGCGCAGGCGCTTCAATCGGTGCGAGGTCTCTATCTTGACCCCAGCCGTAACGTGAGCGAGGAACAATTTAAATCGCTCCTGCAATCACTCGTGCAATATGCACCGGCGTTCAGACGTGTGTGGATCGCCGACTCCACCGGGAAGATTCTCTTTCAGGATCTCCTCGGGCCGACAGGCGCTGCTCTGCCGCCAGGTACCCGCCTCGACACTGTACGTGCACAGCCCTTTCACGACGCCATTCAACGTGCTCACGCGTCGAATAGAACCCAGATCTCATCGATTGGAATGCTGGGAAGCGGGGAGCGCGGCATTCTCCTCATCCAGCCACTGTTCGTCGGCGACAGGTTCATCGGCTTCGCAGGCGGGACGCTCACAAGTAACAGCATTCTCGAGTTCGTCGAGGAACAGGAACCGCAGTTGCACGGGAAGGTCGTCATCATTACGGCATCGGACACGATCAGCGGGTCGATGGCGCCGCTCGGGCGTCGTCCTCTCCCCGTTGATTCCGGCTCGGCGAGCGTTCCGATTCCGGGTGGAGGGTCATGGCGTCTCGTCGCCATCCAGCCGGTCACCGATCAGAGCGTTCGCTTTCTTCTCTGGGGAGTCGGACTCGTAACACTCGGGACCCTTCTCGTCGGGCTGCTTCACGAGCGAAGGCAGGGGCTCCGACTGGCGGATCGGAGTGCCGAGTTGGAACGGTTGTCCACCGAGCTTCTACGCGCGAACAGAGTGAAAAGCGAATTTCTCGCAAACGTGTCGCACGAGCTTCGTACACCGCTCAATGCCATCGTCGGTTTCGTCGAGTTGTTGCGGGACGGCGTCTATGGTGAGCTGAATGGCCGACAAGCAGGGCCGGTTGAGCGTATCGCGTCCTCGGCAAACCACCTCCGTCAACTCGTCGATCAGATCCTCGATCTTGCGAAAATGGCCGCTGGCCGCCTGGATGTGCAGTGGGAGGTCATCGAGTTGAAGGCGTTCATCGTCGATCTGACGAGTGAGATCGAGGCGCTACTGACTGAGCGAGGGCTCACTCTGTCGATCTCGGTCAGTACAGCGCTGCCGCGCGTGCGGACTGATCCCATGCACCTGCGACAGATCGTGCTGAATCTGCTGAGCAATGCGATCAAGTTTACCCCATCCGGTAGCATCACAGTCCGGGCGAGACTCATCGATGTGGCAAACGAAACCGAGGGGGTCGGAGTAAACAGCTCAGCGCCGAGCGCTTCGCAGAGCGGGAATTGGATTGCATTGGAGGTAGCGGACACAGGCATTGGCGTCGCCCGCAGCGATCAAGAACGCATTTTTGAGGAGTTCGAGCAGGTGAATGCCGGGCCCCGGACGGACTCCATGCAGCGTGGCACCGGTCTGGGCCTCCCAATCTCGCGTCGGCTCGCGAGGCTACTGGGAGGGGAGCTCACCGTCGCCAGCGAGAACGGGGAAGGATCTATCTTCACCGTCTGGCTCCCGGCGCCGGGACAACCGAAGGGCTCCGGGGTATTCAGCGCCGAGAGAGTGGGACGGTCGGCGGGTGACGTGAGTGGCGTCGACCAGACTACCAACCGGTAGTCAGCTCTGGTCGCGCTTGATGAGCGACTTCATTCGCGAGAACAGGGATCCTCGAGCTGCTTCGGGAACGGGCGCATGAATGCACGTTTTGAGCGCAGTCGCGAATGAGACGACGTCGGGATAGCGATCGGATGGGTTGCGGGACAGTGCTTTCATCACCACGGCCTCGACTGATGCCGGCACCGAACAGCCCTTCTTCGCACTATTGAGCGGAATGGGCGGCTGCGACAGAAGCTGCGAAAACATCTCTCGCTGCGACTTTCCGGCATACGGGAGGCACCCGGAGAAGAGGTAGTACGCGATCGTCGCAAGACTGTACTGATCTGCGGCCGAGGTGACCAGTTGGCCGGAAAGTGCTTCGGGAGCCACGTACATGAGTGTGCCGACGAAGAAACCGGCGCGGGTCAGGCGCTCCTCGGGCGCCTGGTCGGATTGTGCGGCGATTCCGAAGTCCAGCAGCTTCGCTTTTTTCGATGCCGGATCGTACATGATGTTGTCCGGCTTCAGATCCCGATGAATGATCCCGGCGGAGTGCACGGCGTATACAGCATCGGCGATCTGACCGATGATCTCGCCGACCTCCTCGGGCGGAAGCGGGACGTGTTGTTTCGCGTATTTTTCGAGGAGCTCGCCGAGTGCCCATTCGATGGCAAGGAAGTGCACACCGGATCCGGCTTCACCGATCTCGATCGTTCGTACCACGTTCGGATGCATAACGCGCGTGCCGTACGTCGCTTCCCGAAGAAATCGCGCGACTGCGGTTTTATCCGTGCGCAGCTTTTCCTTCAATACTTTGACGGCAGCGATGCCATGGGTGGGGTGCGCGGCGCGATAGACGACTGCCGTTCCACCTTCACCAACCATATCCTGCAACAGATATCCGGCGAGTGTCGTACCGGTAAGATTTTCGCGGCTCACGGGCCGAAGCTAATCGCACCGCGTGAAGGGAGCAAGCGAGCGGTCACGTACTCGACGGTGGATGCCGTCGGTAGAACCCATCGATGAGAGCAAGGGGATATATGGCGGCAACACTTCGTCGGCGTGCTTTGACGGCAGGGCTTTCCGGGCTGGTGGCGATCAGTTGCTCGCCTCGAACTCACAACGGCGGGCGCGCAGGCGGGGAAGGTAACGGGCCACCGCCTCCAGGCGCCAACGGCAGTGCGCCGGACCCGAGCGGCTTTTATCGCCAGCTCGGGATGATCGCCCAGGGCGGCGCATTCCCGTTCGTCGGCCAGCTTCGCTATCTCGCGGGCAGCACTCCCGACACGACGCTGACGCTGGTGACGCTCTCTTTTGCCAATCGCGCACTCACCTTCAACGGGGACGGCGGGGGGCAGCGTGCCGCTTATACGGTTGCCATCGACATCACGCAGGGCTCGACACAGGTTCGGCACATCGACGTCCACAAGCTCATTCGCGTGCAGTCGTTCCACGAGACGCAGCGCGAGGACGAGAGTGTGATCTTCCAGCAGTTTTTGTCGGTTACACCCGGCACATACGCATTCTCCATCACGGTGCGCGATGATGGGGGAAGCAACGCGGGCTCGCAGCAGATGTCGATCACCGTTCCACGGCTCGGTGCGCACACACTCTCGACGCCGATCAGCGTCTACCAAGTGAAGCCGCGTTCGCGCACCGACACGGTGCCCGATCTAATCGCGAATCCGCGCTCGACCATCGTGCTCGGCCGCGACACGCTCGCCGGACTCTATGTAGAAGGCTACGGACTTCCCGCCACCGCACGCGTCGGCGTGCAGGTACTCAACGACGCACACGTCGTGATTCTGCGCGACACCGTCAATCTCGTACGTCAGGGCAACCTGTCTTCGGCACTCCTCGACTTTCCCGTGTCGAGCATCGGCGTCGGTCCGGTCACCGTCGTGACGTCACTTGCCGGATCGGCGGATAGCGTGCAGGCGCCGCTCTTCCTCAGCTTCGGTGACGAATTCGGCATCACGAGCTTCGACGAGCTACTCAGCTACCTTCGCTACTTCGTCTCGCCGCAACGCATTCAGACGATGCGCGACACACCGCCGGAGCAGCGCGCAGCGGTATGGGCTGCGTTCTGGAAACAGACGGATCCGAATCCATCATCACCAGAAAACGAAGCACTTCGGGACTATTTCAAGCGTATTGCTACCGCGAACACGCGCTATCGGGAAGAGGGGCTCGCCGGCTGGCTCACCGATCGCGGCAAAGTCTTCGTCACGCTCGGTGAGCCCGATCAGGCGGGACAGCAGTTCGGACAGAGGCAAACGTCGCGCTCGCGCTCCGAGGTCTGGGTTTATACGCAATACAATCTTCGCCTGATCTTCATGAACCAGAGCTCCGTCGGCCACCTGCGTTTGACGGCTTCGAGTCAGGTGGATTTCGACAAGGTCGTCCGTCGATTGCAGTCGCAGTAGCGACATAGAGGCGAGCTTGACAAAAAAACAGTTCGCTCCTATATAGACGCCGCAAGCCGGCTCCGGCTTGCTCCTCTGCAGTGAGGGGAGAACGATCCCGAGCAGGAGACCGGCGATGGCCAAGGGCAAGGTGAAGTGGTTCAATGATGCCAAGGGGTTCGGCTTCATCGAACAGGAGGGCGGCGAAGATGTCTTCGTGCATTTCTCCTCGATTACGATGGATGGATTCAAGACGCTCGCGGAAGGGCAGGAAGTCGAGTTCGAAATTCAGTCGGGCGAGAAGGGACTTCACGCGACGAACGTTCAGCGCGTGTAGCACGTAGCAGGCGGGCTGGATTTCAATGGAATGCGGGGTGAGCTTTCGCTGATGCAGCCCCGCCCTCCGACATCGCCTCGACTCTTTCTCGTCGACGGCTACGCGCTGATCTATCGCGCGTTCTTTGCGCTGATCTCGCGCCCGCTCACGACGAGTCGAGGCGAGAACACGTCCGCGGCGTGGGGCGTAGTGAATTTTCTCCAGCGCCTCATCGACACGCACAAACCCGAATACGTCGCCTGGGTGCACGATTCCGGGCTCTCTTTTCGTCACGAGCAATATCCCGCGTACAAGGCAACGCGCGAAAAGCTCGGCGAGGAGCTGCAGGCGGATTTCGATCGGGGAATGGAGCGCATCGAGGAGCTCCTCGATGCATTCAACGTTCGCGTGCTCGCGCTCGAAGGCTACGAGGCGGATGACGTCATTGGCACGCTTGCGCGACAAGGGGTCGATGCCGGTGTAAACGTCGTCATCGTATCCGGCGACAAGGATTTCTATCAGCTTGTCCGCCCGGGCGTGTGGCTACTGAACCCGGGACGCGGCGGGCCGGCGAGCGTCGAAGAGCAGTGGGTCGGAATGGAGAACGCCAGCGAACGACTCGGCGTCCCTCCGCATCATGTGACCGACTATCTCTCGATGGTCGGTGACTCGTCGGACAATGTGCCGGGGGTCAAGGGGATCGGCGACAAGACCGCGAGCGAGCTGGTTGCCACGTACGGCTCGCTCGAGAACATTCTCGAGCACGTCGGCGAGATCACCAAGAAGCGTCCGCGCGAGGCGCTGCTTGCCCACGAGTCCGATGCACGCCTCTCCAAGAGCCTCGTCACGATTCGAGAGGACCTCGCAATGCGGCTCGAGCTCGAAACGCTCGCGCTGGCGGAGCCCGATCATGCGCGCCTGCGCGATCTCTTCGTGGAGCTCGAGTTTCACGGGCTCGCGAAGGATCACGCGATCGTCGCGCCGGTGGTCGCGCGCGAAACGAGCTACGTCACCGTCGACACACTCCCTGCGCTCGACGCGCTGATGCTTCGCGTGCGAGACGTGCCATACATCGCCGTCGATACCGAGACGGTCATCGAGCTCGGAAGCCCGCAGATCGTCGATCCGCTACGCTCGATGCTGGTGTCGATCTCGATCGCCGTCGCGCCGGGCGAGGCGTACTACCTGCCGCTTCGGCATCGCGAGAGTCAGAACGCGCAGGGAGAGCTCATGGTCGATGTGTCCGGCGATCGTGCTCCCACCGATGCGCCCGAGGATCGCGGCCTCACACTCGGCGGCGACGAGCCGCCGCCACCGAAGAAAGCGGCGCGAAAGAAAGCTGCGAAATCGAACGAGGGAAACGGCATCGCCGCGAGACTGCTGGCAGAGCGGAAGCACGCGGTGCGCAATTTGCCGCCGCTCATGTCGGATGAGATGGCGCCGCTCCGCGCGCTACTCGAGGATGCGACGGTGCGAAAGGTCGCGCAGAACGCCAAGTACGACCTGCTCGCGCTGCGCCGGGCAGGAATTACACTGCGCGGGCTCGACTTCGACACGATGATCGCCAGCTACGTGCTCGATCCGGGGCGGCGCTCTCACGGGCTCGATGT
>JBBRYY010000141.1:0-6982 GCA_038237245.1 Gemmatimonadales bacterium
GTCCGACGAATCCGAGCGCGAGCGCGCGATTCGTACGCTCGTAGAGCTCCCAGCCGATCGCGACATCGATCATCTGCGACCCCATGCTGGCGGCGAGCCGTCCGGCGAGAAAGTAGCGGTAATCGGAGTAGCGCATCGCCGCGTACGGGTCGTGGATCTGCGCCTCAGCGGATGCTCGCATCGCCGTAGACGTCTTTTCCGTCGAGAAGGGTGAGGAGAACGTGTGTCGTCGAGATCTGCTCGGGCGGGATGGCGAAGAGGTCGTGATCGAGCACGATGAGGTCGGCGGCTTTGCCGACGGTGATCGAGCCGGTGATCTTCTCATCGAAGGCGAGGCGCGCGCCGACGATCGTATAGGCGGCGATCATCGTCTCGAGCGAGACGCGCTCCTTCGGCAGCCACGGAACGCACGCGATAGTGGCCGCGGGGTCGCAGCGCGTGACGCCCACCTCGATGGCCTCCAGAGGATTGAGCGACGACACGCCCCAGTCGCTGCCGCCGACGATCGTGCCTCCCGCCGCGTCGACGTCGCCGAGCGGATAGAGACGACTCGAGCGCTCTGGGCCGAGAATGGGCTCGGTGAGATCACTGATGTAGCTGTCGCGGTGGGCCCAGAGCGCCTGGAAGTTCGCGTACACGCCGAGCTGTTTGAAGCGCGGAAGATCGAGGGTGTCGATCATCTCGAGGTGCGCGATATGGTCACGCGCATCGTGGGCGCCGTTGGCGCGCTGGGCGGCGTCGATCGCATCGAGCGACAAGCGCACGGCGCGGTCGCCGATCGCGTGCACGTGAATCTGGAAGCCGGCCTTGTCGAGCGCGATGGCGAGCGAGTCGAAGCCGGCGGGAGTGAGATTCGCCGGGCCGCGATCGTGGGTGTCGAGATAGGGCTCGAGGAGCGCCGAGGTGTGCGACTCGATGACGCCATCGGCGAAGATCTTGGCGCCGGTGGCGCGCACGCGATTGCCGGCGAACTGGTCGCGCAGGCGGAGCATCCGCGGTAGCTGCGAGACGCCGGCTGCGGGATCCACGTAGATCGATGCGACGATGCGGGCGTTGAGCGAATCGCGCTTGTCGAGCGTCTGATAGGCGACGAGGATGTCACTGTCGGCGCTCGCTTCCTGCATCGCGACGATGCCGAGGGAGTTCGCGTAGCGGATCCCGCGCGCGAGACCATCCACGCGCTGCTGCGCCGTGAGCCTCGGGAGAAGTCTCGAGACGAGATCCGTCGCGCCCTCGCGCAGCGTGCCGGAGGGATGGCCCGCGGCGTCACGTTCGATGCGGCCGTCCGGCGGATTCCTGGTTCGTGCCGATATGTGCGCCAATTCGAGAGCGCGCGAGTTCACCCACGCGGAATGCCCATCGGCCGCGCGCACGTACGCAGGACGGTCGGGGACGAGGGAGTCGAGTAGCGCGCGCGTCGGATTGGCGTGCGGAAACACCGGCAGCTGCCAGCCGTGGCCGCGGAACCAGCTGTCGCCGGGATTCGCCTTCGCGCACTTCGCGATCGCGTCCGCGACCTGTGCCGGCGTCGTGAGATCGTCGAGCGCACATTCGCTCATCCGGACGCCGGCGGTGAGCGGATGCACGTGCGAGTCGTGAAAGGCGGGGAGGAGCATGCGCCCCGCGAGCTCGATCACGCGGGTCGTCGGCCCGATGAGCTTCGCGGCGCCCGCGTCGTCGCCGACGAACACAATGCGGGTGCCCGCCACCGCGACCGCGCTCGCGCGCGGCTGCACGGAATCGACGGTGTAAACAGGGCCGTCACGAAAGACGATGTCGGCGTAACCGTGCGTGTCGCGCGCGCACGAGACCGCAGCGAGAGTAGCGAGCGCGGGGAGCACCACGGCGAGAACGCCGCGTCTCACAGCTCGTTCACCAGCTGATTCAGAAATATCTCCGCTTGCCGGGTGAGATAGAGTCCGAGAATCGTGAGTGCGATGCCGGCGACGATCACCACGACGTCCATCGCGGAGAAGTCGTCGTCGCGCGGCGCGCCAGGCGCCACCTTCGCGTTCACCGCCTCCATCGTCGCGTGCACCGGAATCAATGCGAAGACGGAGCCGAGCGCGATGGTCCACCATGGATAGTCGAGGAAGCAGCAGAGGGTGAGCCCGAAGTAGATCACCGCGAGCCCCGCCGATGACCATCCCACCGTCACGAAACGTGATTGCGCGTCGGTGCGCACGTCGGCGAACAGTCCGTGCGCCGTGAGCGGAGCCGCCATGGCGCGCCAGAACGGCGACCCGCCGCTCCCTTTGCGCGCGTTCATCCGCTGCCAGTTCCGGTAGAACCAGTAGATCTGATACATCGACAGCGTCGTCGCCGACATCACGATCAGCTTCCGTCGCGAGACGGGAAAGTACGGCGCCTCAGCGACAGGCGGCGAGGCGTCGGTCATCCGATTGCGGAAGGTGCAGGGAGCATGCGCACGACGTCGCCGACGTGCAGGAGAGCCTCGGTGATCACGCGCGCATACACGCTGCTCCAGCCGGGGTGCTCGCTCTGCGCGATTCGCCACGACGAATAATCGCTGAACGAGCGGCGAATGACGCCGCACGGCTCGGTGAAGCGGGAATCATCGTGCGCACCGGCTGGTGTCATATCACGCGAAGAAGGGCTCACCAATGATGGCGACTCGATGCCCGGCGCGCACCCCGCTCCCTCAGTGGATCAGTCGACCTTCTTCATCTCCATGCCGCAGCAGCAGCTCGGATTCTTGTCGCCCCCGCCGCCCTGCTTCGCGCCACGAGTGACCTGAATCTCGCAGCCGCAGCCGTCGACGTTCGGACAGCGGTACAGCTCCCCGGTTCTGAGTGCCATGGTGCTCCTCGAAGTTGGCGCCGGCGACCTGGCGGCCGCGGCGCGTTCACGGTCGGGATTCGCACGCATCGTGCCCCCGGCGTTCGCCGCCAGTGCTTGTCAGCGGTCGCGGCGCGCGGTAGCGTAGTCGCGGCTCAAGCGGATGAGGCTATGAACGACGCACTGAAGCGTGTGACCGAGCAATGAACATCGGTGTCGCGAAGGAGCGCACCGCAGGCGAGCAGCGCGTCGCGCTCGGCCCCGACAGCATCGCCAAGCTCGTGAAGGCGGGGGCGGCGCTCTTCGTGGAGCGTGGTGCGGGCACCGCTGCAGGCTTTCCCGATGCGCTCTTCGAGAAGGCGGGCGCCACGCTCGTGGCCGAGGCCGCCGCCCTCTACGCAACGTCGGCGATCGTGCTGCGCGTGCAGCCCCCGACGCTCGACGAGGCGAAGCTGCTCCCCGAGGGGAGCGTGCTCATCTCCTCCCTCCCCGCCGCGACGAGCACCGATCTGATCCAGGCACTCGCTGCGCGGAAGATCACGGCATTCGCTCTCGAGAAAGTTCCTCGGATCACGCGCGCGCAGTCGATGGACATGCTCTCCTCGCAGAGCACCGTCTCCGGCTACAAGGCGGTGCTCATCGGCGCTGCCGCGCTTCCAAAGTTCCTCCCGTCGCTCACGACTGCGGCCGGCTCGATCCCGCCCGCACGTGTCTTCGTGCTCGGTGCGGGCGTCGCCGGGCTCCAGGCGATCGCCACGGCGCGACGACTGGGTGCGATCGTCTCAGCCTTCGACGTGCGCGCCGCCGCCGCAGAGCAGGTGATGAGCCTTGGCGCGACGTTCGTGGGCTCGGATCTCGTGGCTGCGGACGCGGAGACGAAGGGCGGCTATGCGCGCGCGCAGGGAGACGATGAGCGCGAACGCACGCTCGCCGCGATCGCACGGCACATCGTGAATCAGGATCTCGTCATCACGACGGCGCTGATTCCAGGACGTGCGGCGCCGGTGCTCATCACGAAGGCGATGGTGGAATCGATGCAGCCGGGGTCGGTGATCGTCGATCTCGCCGCCGAGGCGGGCGGGAACTGCGAGCTCACGAAGCCCAACGAAACCATCCGCGTGAACGGCGTCACGATCATCGGCGCGGTGAATCTACCGGCCACCGTCCCCTTTCACGCGTCGCAGATGCTGAGCCGCAACATCCTCACGCTCCTCCAGCATCTGATCAAGGAGAACGCGCTCACGATCGACCTCACCGACGAGATCACGAAGGCGATGGTCGTCACCCATGACGGAGCGGTGGTATGACTCTGACGCTGTTCATGCAGCTGTACGTCTTCATGCTCGCCGCGTTCGTCGGCTATCAGATCATCACGCGCGTGCCACCGCTGCTGCACACGCCGCTCATGTCGGCGACGAACGCGATCTCGGCGATCTCGCTGGTGGGCTCGCTCGTCGTCGCCGGCGCGAATCGCGACAGGGTGAGCACGATCCTCGGCGTTGTCGCGGTGACGGCGGCGACGATCAACATGGTCGGCGGATTCGTGATCACGGATCGCATGCTGAAGATGTTCAAGCACGAGCCGACCGCGCCCGCCGCGGCGAAGCCGGCGGCTCCAGCCGACGGCGCGCAGCCGGGGGCAGGGAAGTAATGCGCGAGACCTTCACGCAGCTCACCTATCTCGTCGCATCGATCCTCTTCATCCTCGGGCTCAGGAGCCTGACGAAGCCCGACAGCGCGCGGCGAGGGATGCAATACGCCGCGGTGGGAATGCTGCTCGCGATCGTCGGGACGCTCGTACAGCACGAGATCGTGCGCTTCGACTGGATCGCCGGCGGGCTCATACTCGGCACGATCATCGGCATCCCGATGGGGACCGAGGTCCCGATGACCGCGATGCCGCAGCGCATCGCGATCTCGCACATGTTCGGAGCGCTCGCGGCGACGCTCGTCGGCGTCGCGGAGTACTGGATGCACGGCGTGGACCTCGGTACCGGGAAGATGGCAGCGGTGGGCTTCGAGGTCCTCTTCGGCGCACTCACCGTCACCGGCAGCTTCATGGCGTTCGGCAAGCTGCAGGGGGTCGTGACTGGTCGCTCGGTCACGTACAAAGGGCAGAACGCGGTCAACATCTCACTGTTTGCGCTCACCGTGTTGATGTTCGCGTATCTCATCGTGCATCCGGAGAACGCGGTCGTCTTCTACACCATGATCGGGCTCGCCCTGCTCATCGGCATCTTCATGGTGCTGCCGATCGGCGGGGCCGACATGCCCGTCGTGATCTCGCTGCTGAATTCGTACGCGGGGCTCGCATCGGCGGCGACGGGATTCGCGATCGGAAACAACGTGCTCATCATCGCGGGCGCGCTCGATGGCGCATCCGGATTCATTCTGTCGATCGTGATGAGCAAGGCGATGAACCGCTCGTTCAACAATGTGATCTTCGGCGCTTTCGGCGCCGCCCCCTCCGTGTCCGCGAAGACCGCGACGGGGCTCAGCGTGCGCTCCATCAGCGCCGAGGACGCGGCGATTCAGCTCGCCTACGCGAAGCTCGTGATCATCGTTCCGGGGTACGGGATGGCGGTGGCGCAGGCGCAGCATCAGGTGCGCGAGCTCGCGGAGCTCATCGAGAAGAAGGGCGGCGAGGTGAAGTACGCGATCCACCCGGTCGCGGGCCGCATGCCGGGACACATGAACGTGCTCCTCGCAGAGGCGAACGTTCCCTACGATCGACTCTACGACATGGATGAGATCAATGGCGAGTTCGAGCGGGCGGATGTCGCGCTCGTGATCGGCGCGAACGACGTCGTGAATCCGGCCGCGCGCAACGACACGACGAGCCCGATCTACGGGATGCCGATCCTGAATGCCGACAAGGCGCAGAACGTCATCGTGCTCAAGCGCAGCATGAATCCCGGCTTCGCCGGCATCGAGAACGAGCTGTTCTACAACGACAAGACGAGCCTCCTCTTCGGCGATGCGAAAGCGTCGCTGTCGCGGCTGGTGGCGGAGATAAAGACGGTGTGACGCACGTTCGCGCTTTCGCGCTCGTAGGGGCGCTGTCTCTGGTCGCGTGTTCGCATCACGACGCGCCGCTGCAGAAAGCGCCGAGCGCGGACTCCGCTGTCGCGGCGACGGCCGGCGAGAAGCTCGCCGCGCAAACCGACGAGTGGAATCGCGCCGAGATCGTGAAGCGGCTCGGGGAGGCGGGGCTCGTCGTGAGTGACAGCGCCCGCGTCGTCCATCACGCGGGGCTCTCCCTCGCCGGCGACCTCCTCGCCGTGAGCGGGAGCCCGCTCGAGATCTACGTCTATCCGACCGCTTCCGAGCGAGCGAAGGACGCCGCGACGCTCGACACGATGCCGATTCCCGCGCAGCCGACCGGCCAGCGGCCGCGCTACATCGTCTCGGGGAATCTCATCGCGATTCACATCACGGCGAAGGAAGCGTTGGCGGAGCGCGTGGAGAACGTCCTCACGGCTCGGCATGCGGGCGCGCCGTAACGGCGCTCAGGCTCGGCTCAGCTGGAGCGGCCGAGCGTCTTCTGAAAGATCACCAGCGAGCTGTCCAGCGGCGCGATCCGGATCGCCTGGCTGATCGCCTTCCGCGCGCCCGCGCTGTCCCCTCTCGCCAGGGCCAGCTCCGACTTCATGCGCAGGATCGCCTCCGGCCTCGCGCCCTTCAGTGAGTCCGCGACCGCCAGCTCCTTCGCCGCCTCGGGAAATTTTCCCGTCTGCCGCAGCATGTTCGCCAGCAGATAGTGCAGGTTGCCGCTGTGCGGCTGCCGCACCAGCGCCGCGCGGTAGACCGCGATCGACGAGTCGGGGAGATCCTTGTTGAAGTACGCTTCCCCCTTCATTACCGCGTGCCAGTTCAGGCTCGTCGAATCGTGCGCAGGGACGCGCGCGAGCTCCGCCAGCACCGAGTCCGGGCCGCGTCGCGTGCCAAGCGCGACGAGGTACATCACCCACGTCTGCTCGCTCGCCGGATTTTCCTTCGCCGCATCGCGCAGCAGCGCGAGCTCACCCTCGTACGCGCCGATCGCGTGCAGCTGCTCCGAATAGAAAAACACGATGTTGTCGTTCTGCGGCTCGAGGTTGTGCGCGCGCTGCAGATACTTGATCGCCTTGGCGTGATCGCCCCGGTTCGCGTACAGGTCGCCCATCAGCTGCCAGGGACGAGA
>JBBRYY010000142.1:0-6836 GCA_038237245.1 Gemmatimonadales bacterium
GCGAGGAGCTCGACGTTGTAGCTCTGCGCACCATCGAGACGGTGCCAGGCGAGGGTGACCGGTGAGGAGATGGTCGAGCCGGACACGGGCTCGATCACTCCTACAGCGATGTGCCCGCCGCGCATCACGTCCGGAGGGACGACGGTGCGATGACCGCGAAGCGTGAGCGCGCAGATGCCGACGAGGATGAGTGCGGCGGCGGCGAGCGCCATCCATCGAGACGACGCCATCCTGCGCTCGGCCGCGCGCGCGCCTTCGCTTGCGGCGCGGATCAGATCGAGCTCGGGGCCGCACGTCGGGCAGCGCAGCACGTGCTCGAGCAGCTCGAGGCGCTCCGCCTCGGGAAGCGTGTCCGCTACGTGCTCGCCAATCCTCTCGGGTTCGGGATGCGGACCGGGTGGTGGGGTCTTCTTCGAGCGCTGATATTCGCGCCGTAGCTCGTCGTCGTTCATTGCACGTCCTCCGGAGTTCCGATCCCTTGTGCGAGGAGCACTGCCCGCAGATCGGCCAGGCCACGATAGAGCAGGTTGCGTGTCTTCGCGTCGGACCAGCGCACCAGCGCCGCGATCTCCTCGCGGCGGTAACCATCGAGGTACATGCGCACCACGATGCGCCGAGCGGGTGCGAGACCATCGACGGCGCGCGCGACGCGCTGCGCAAGCTCGCTCTGGTCGAGGAGCTCCGCAGGGCCCGCAGTGGCGGATGCGAGTGGGCGCGCGCCGGCGTCGATCTCTTCGAGCGACACGTTGCGATCGACGCGGCGGCGGCGAATGATGTCGAGCGCGGCAGAGACGGCGGCGCGACGGACGTAGTTGGCGGAGAGATCGCGGAGTCCGTCCTTGCGCGCGCGCCAGAAGCGAACACGCAGCTCCTGCAGCAGCTCGTCGATGTCCTCGTGATGGAGTCCTCGGTCGTGTGCGATGCGGCCGGCAAAGCGCGCAAAGCGCGTCACGAGGGATTCGAGCTCGTCGGAGATCGAATCGCGCGGGGGCGTCATGCTCCATAGTAGCGGCCGCGGCCGGTAGCGGCCACTGATCGAGGCGCGAGTATATCGACACGGCCGCTTCGAAACGCCAGCTTCACTCCGGGTCGATCTCAGGCCGAAAATCGAGGCTGTTTCCACGGTAGGCAAGGTGTGCCGCATTGACATTGGACAGGGGATTGAAGCGCTCGATCGAGAAACGCGCGATCGACCCGCAATGTCTCACCCGGGAGCGGGGACGTTCGAGGCTTCCTCCTGATTGTGTCGCCGCTCACACGCATCGGAAGTAAAGGCACGCATGGTGTGGCTAACCATCGTTCCGGATATAAAATTGTCCGTTCGAGCAAGCTTTGTAATGTGGGGTTAAGGTACAGCTCACATCGTACGGTAACGCCTAACGGAAGGAATCGCCGATGCGGCTACTGCTGGCGGAGGACGACGCACAGCTTGGCAGAACCCTGACGAAGGGGCTTCGTCAGGAGGCGTACGCGGTGGACGTGGTTGGGGATGGCGAGAACGCCGTCTACCACGCGATGGTCAACGACTACGATATCATCATTCTGGACGTGATGATGCCGCGACGCGATGGCTTTTCGGTGTGCCGCGAATTGCGTCGCAACGGAACCAAGACACCGGTGCTGATGCTCACCGCGCGCGACACGATTGCCGACAAGATCACCGGCCTGGACGCAGGCGGTGACGACTACTTGACGAAGCCGTTCGAGTTTGCCGAGCTGCTGGCGCGCCTGCGCGCGCTGCTTCGCCGGCGAAGCGCCGATCTGCTCGCGGTCGAGGTCCGGATCGGCAGCCTGCGCATGAACATGGCCAGCCACACGGTCGATCGCGCGGGGCGCACTGTCGTGTTGACGACGAAGGAATTCACGCTGTTGGCGTTCCTGGCACGACACGAGGGGCAGGTCGTGAGTCGCGCGGAGATCTGTGCGCACGTCTGGGACGACAATCACGATCCATATTCGAACGCGATCGAGGTGTACATCAATCGCCTGCGGCGAAAGGTCGATTCGGTGTCGGACACTCCGATGATTCATACCCGCCGTGGCGCGGGCTACATGCTGGCCGAGCTGAAGCGAAACCAGCCTACGTGATCGAGTCCGTACGCGTTCGCCTGGCGCTCTGGCATACGGCGATCGTCGCCGTTCTGCTGCTGGCCCTGTCGATCGCTGCGTACAACTTTATTGCGCAGATGTCCGGGCGGCGGTTCGACCAGTATCTCGAGGAAACGGCGGCGGCGTTCAGAATCGAGTATGTCGCGCAGCGGTACCAGACGCCCACGGACTTTGCTGCTGCGGCCGAGGCGCTTGCGGAATTCGAGTTTCGCGATCTCGACATCGGCGTGATCGACCTGAGCGGACAGATCGTCGCGATGACGACGGCTCCGGGCGAATCACAGGCGACGGGTGACGAAGTTCTTCAGCCGTTCGATCCTGCGCCGCTGGGCCGGATAATCGGCGGCCGGCATCTCACCCGTCCGGAGTTCGTGACACTGCCCGACAGACGAGGCGGCGTGCGCGTGTGCATGCTCCCCGTCGAGGTGGACGAGCGCTCGTACGTCATCGTCGTCGCACGGCCGCTGGTGAAGGAGCGCGCGATGCTCGAATCGGTGCGCGCGGTGCTGCTCCTCGTGCTCCCGACGGCGCTGCTGCTGGTCGCCGTCGGCGGATATCTGCTCACGCGTCGGAGTCTGAGTCCCGTGATCGCGATGACCGAACACGCGGCGCACATGGGCACGAGCACGCTGCACGAGCGTTTGCCGGTACCGAACGTCTACGACGAGTACGGACAGCTGGCGACGGTGATCAACGGATTATTGTCGCGCATCGAAAGCGCCTTCGACCATCAGCGCCGCTTCATGGCGGACGCGTCGCACGAGCTTCGCACGCCGATATCCATCATACGCGGCGAGGCGGACATTGCGCTGGCGATGACCGATCGGCCTCCGCAGGAATATCGCGAGGCGCTGTCGGTGGTGCGTGCGGAGGCTCGGCGGCTCTCGCGCATCGTACACGATCTCTTTCTCCTGGCGCGCGCAGATGCGGGACAGCAGCCGCTGCAGCTCCGCGAATTCTATCTCGACGACGTGATCTCGGACTGCGCGCGCATCATGCGCTCGCTCGCGAGCCGCCGCGGAATTTCGCTGACGTCCGACGTATCATCGGAAGCGGCGGTTCGCGGCGATGAAGACATGGTCCGGCGTCTGATTCACAATCTGCTCGACAACGCGCTCAAATACGGCACCGAAGGGGGCTGCGTCGAGATCGCGCTCCGCAACGAGCCGGGCTGCTACCGCGTGATCGTTCGCGACAGCGGGCCCGGCATCCCGACCGAGATTGCGGCTCACATTTTCGATCGCTTCTATCGCGGTGATCACTCCCGCGAGCGCGATTCCGCGCCACACACACAGAATGGCGATGATTCCGCTGGCGTCGGCGCGGGACTCGGTCTGGCCATCGCACGATGGGTTGCGGAAGCGCACGGGGGATCGCTCGTGCTCGCGCACACGGCAGCGACGGGAAGCGAGTTCGTGTTCACGCTCCCCGATCTCGGCCGGCACTGACGCTCGCGCTCAGGCCCCTACGGCGCGTCGTCTCCGCGCCGCTTGCGCCAACTGATGATCATGAGCCCGATGAAGACCACACACGCGGGCGCGGCGACGATGAGCATCGCCATCATCATCGGGCCAACCATATGCTCGATCGGCTGCATTGGAATCTTTTACGGAACGGGGAAGCGAAGCGTGTTCAACCGCGCCGCATCTGCCCAGAACTGGTTCATCATGAGGAAAGCCAACAGCAGCCCTGGAATGAGTGTCCAGAAAAGCATTGGCACCTCGTACTTCAGATGCATGAAGTAGCGCAGCGCCACTGCGGCTTCCAGAAAGGCCAGTACGAGTAGCGCCGCGACCAGCGTGCCGGAGTTGACTCGCGCGTAGACCAGCGCTGCCTCGATCGCGACGATCACGATCATGCCGAGCCAGACGGCCACGTACACCTTCATCCCCGGCTCGGTGGTCGTTCCCGATGTCGTCATTGAATGACTCATGATGTTCAGTGGACGTTCAGCAAATACAGGAGCGGAAATACGAACATCCAGACGAGATCCACGAAGTGCCAATAGAGACCGGTGGTCTCGACATGGCCGGCCGTCAGGCGCCGCGTCTGGAATCCGATGGCGATGACGACGATCGCGATCACGCCGCTGATGACGTGCAGTAGGTGGAGACCGGTGATGGAAAAGAACAGCGCGCCAACGAGCACCGAGCCACCCATCGGATTCTTCGAGAGACTCCACCCTTCGTGAAACATGCCCGCCCATTCGCGCAGATGCAGCGTGGCGAACAGCAGGCCGAGCAACACCGTCGCGCCCAGCCACTTCATCGTCGCGTCGCGCCGGCCCTCTCGCGCCGCCGATACGCCGCCGAGCATCGTCAGGCTGCTCGTGAGCAGGATGACCGTCATCGCCAGGCCGTTGATGATATTCGGCGAGAAGGCGAATGGCTTCGACCAGTTCGGGCTGCCGAAGCGGAGATACCCGTAGCCGAAGAGAATGGCGCCGAAGGTCGCGGCATCGGCCACGATGAACAGCCACACCGTCAGCTTCTTGCTCGAGATCAGAAACGGCGATGGCTCCATCGCCGCACCGTGCACGGCCTCTGCCTGCAGAACCGAATCGGTCACGACGCCTCCCGAAATCGTGGTCATACCCAGAGCGCCAGAATCACGAGGAGATAGACCCAGAGTACGGCCATGAAATGCCAGTACACTGCGACCGCGGACAGCACGTCGACGGGCCGCGGACCATCATCGGCGCGAAGGACATGCAGCGCGTAGAACAACGCGCCGATTCCACCGAGCAGATGCAGCGCATGCAACGCGGTCAGAACGTAGAAGAACGCACTGCTTGGACTCGTCGCGAGATAGAGCCCTTCCGAAGCAAGACGCTGCCAGGCGAGATATTGCCCGATGAGAAAGACGAAGCTGAGGCCGATCGTGAGGCGATACCACGAGAGCCACGCACGCGACGTCGTGCCGCGGCCGAGCCGGTCGAACGGGCCGCCGATGCGCTGGCGCGCGAGCTCGAGGGTCACGCTGCTGGCCATCAACACGAGCGCATTCCAGTACAGAATCGGCGGGAGCTTGAAGTGGTGCCATTCCGGGAGTGAGCCCTGGCGGACCACCATCGCGCTCGTGTACGCAGCGAACGACATGATGATCGCGGCAATGCCAACCCATACGCCGGTATGCGCGGCGGACGGAGGGGTGATGCTCTTCTGCATGGTCACGCTCCTTCCGCGCCGACGACTGGCGGATCCGTCTGCATGATATAGTCACCGCGCGGACCAGCGACGCCGTATTCGTTCGGACCGTGCCGGACAATGGGATGTCTACCGCCGAAGTTGTCAAACGGCGGCGGAGACGTGGTGCTCCACTCGAGCGAGGTCGCCTCCCACGGATTGTCCGGTGCAACGGGACCGCGCAGTCTGCTCCACAGGAGATTGACGAGGAAGATCAGCTGCGCTGCGCCGAGGAAGAGCGCGGAGAAGGTGATGAACCGGTGGAGCGTGAGTGAGCCCTGCATGTAGTCGCTCGGAAACGATGAATAGCGGCGCACGTTCCCAGCGAGCCCCAGCCAGTGCATCGGCATGAAGGTGGCATAGACGCCGATGAAAGTGAGCGCGAAGTGCCATTTACCGAGCGTCTCACTCATCATGCGACCGAACATCTTCGGGAACCAATAGTAGGTGCCGGCGAAGATACCGAACATTGCCGCGACGCCCATCACGAAGTGAAAGTGGCCGACGACGAAGTAGGTGCCGTGCAGATACGTGTCGATCGAGGGCTGCGACAGGAAGAAGCCGCTCAGTCCTCCCGTGACGAACACGGAAACAAATCCCAGGCAGAACAGCGAGGCGGTGTTGATCCTGAGCTTGGATCCGTAGATCGTGCCGAGCCAGAGGAGCGTGATGATCGTGGCGGGAATCGTGATGATCAGTGTCGGGACGGAGAACAACGTCGCCGACATCGGACTCATGCCGCTGAGGAACATGTGATGTCCCCACACCATGTAGCTCAGCCCCGCGATGGCGAGCTCGCACGCGATGAGTACCCTGGGACCGAGGTGCGGCTTGCGACACATCGCAGGAAGAATCGTCGAGACGATTCCGAAGCCGGGGACGATCGCGATGTAGACCTCGGGATGTCCGAAGAACCAGAAGAGATGCTGGTAGAGGAGCGGAGAGCCACCGGAGTGCGGCTGTAGAGCGTCGCTGATGACGAGTCCGGCAGGGATGAAAAAGCTGGTCCCCGCCACACGGTCGAGAAGCAGTAGCACGCAGGCCGGCAGCAATACGGAGAAAGCGATGAGCCCAATGATCGATGTGATGAACCACGCCCAGGTCGATTGCGGAAGCCGCGCGAGCGTCATTCCCTTGACGCGAAGATCCAGCGTGGTCGCGATGAAGTTGAGTGATCCGAGCAGCTGGCCGATGCAGAAGATCCCGATCGACACGACCCAAAGCGATTGCCCGAGTCCTTGACCCGGGCCGGCTGCCTTGCCCACTGCGCTGAGCGGGGCGTACGCCGTCCACCCAGAGAGCGGCGGACCGTCCGGAACGAAGAACGCGGTGACGAGCACGAGGAACGCGACGAACGTCACCCAGAACGACATCATGTTGAATCGCGGAAACGCCATATCCTCGGCGCCAACCTGCAGCGGAAGCACGAAGTTCCCGAAGCCCGCGAATGGCGCGGTGGTGAGCACGAAGAACACCATGATCGTGCCGTGCATCGTCATCAGCTGGAGGTAGAACTCCGGCGTGATGACTCCACCAGCGGCA
>JBBRYY010000143.1:0-6743 GCA_038237245.1 Gemmatimonadales bacterium
GAGTGGTCGGACGACAAGATGGCCGCGATCGACGATGCGGTCCGCGCGATCGTTGAAGACGCGTGGAACTTCGCCGACGAAAGTCCGGAGCCGCCCCTCGAGGCGCTCACGGAGGATGTCTACGTCGACACGACGAGCGACAGCACGACGAGCTCCGTCGAGGGTGCGCGCTGATGGCGATCGTCACGTATCGGGACGCGCTCAATCAGGCGCTCCGCGAGGAGATGCAGCGCGACGATCGCGTCTTCCTCATGGGCGAAGAGGTCGCGGTCTATCAGGGCGCCTACAAGGTGTCCAAGGGGCTGCTGCAGGAGTTCGGCGAGATGCGCGTGGTCGACACGCCGATTACGGAGCTGGGCTTCGCAGGGGTCGGCGTCGGCGCGGCGATGGTCGGGCTTCGGCCGGTCATCGAGTTCATGACGTGGAACTTTGCGCTGCTCGCGCTCGACCAGGTCGTGAACGCCGCGGCGAAGATGCTGTCGATGTCGGGCGGACAGTACAACATCCCGATCGTCTTCCGCGGGCCGAATGGCGCGGCGCTGCAGCTGTCTGCGCAACACTCGCAGGCGTGGGAGTCGTGGCTCGCGCACATTCCGGGGCTCAAGGTCGTCGCGCCAGGCACGCCCTACGACGCGAAGGGGCTGCTCAAGAGCGCGATCCGCGATGACAATCCTGTGATGGTGCTCGAGGGTGAGATGCTCTACAACGTCAAGGGTGAAGTGCCCGATGGCGACTACACCATCCCGCTCGGCAAGGCGCAGGTGAAGCGCGAAGGGGATCACGTCTCGATCATCTCCTACGGCAAGATGATCAACGTCGCGAACCAGGCGGCGGATCTGCTCGCGAAGGATGGCATTCGCGCGGAGGTCATCGATCTGCTCACGCTGCGCCCGCTCGACACTGCGACGATCATCGAATCGGTGAAGAAGACGAATCGCGCGGTGGTCGTCGAGGAAGGATGGGAAGTGTGCGGCATGGGTGCGCAGATCGTGGACTACGTGCAGCGCGATTGCTTCGACTATCTCGATGCGCCGGTGCTGCGCGTGCATCAGGTGGACGTACCGATGCCCTACGCGAAGAATCTCGAGCGTGCCGCGAAGCCGGACGCGCAGAAGACGATCGCCGCCGTGCGCAAAGTGCTGTACCTCGAGTAGCGGATTGAGCTCGACCCGGAGGATGTGATGGCAACGAAGGTGACGATGGAGGCGCTCTCTCCGACGATGGAGGAGGGACGACTCGTGAAGTGGCTGAAGAACGAGGGCGACACGGTCGCGAAGGGTGAGGTGCTTGCGGAGGTGGAGACCGACAAGGCCGTGATGGAGCTGACCGCGCGCGGCGACGGCGTGTTGCGCGCGCGGCTCGCGGCCGAGGGCGACACGCGTCCGGTGGGCGAGCTGCTGGCGGTGATCGCGGCGAAGGACGAGAACATCGATGCGCTGTTGAAGAAGGCGCCGGCGGCTGCAGCGGCGACTGCGGTTGCGGCGCCTGCTATTGCGGCGCCGAGTGCTCCGGCGGCGCCCCTGGCGCCGAAGGCTTCCAGTGCTCCGGCGGCGCCTGCTGCGCCGGCTGCGCCCGCGGCCGAGAATGGCGGCGGACGGGCGCGCTCGTCGCCACTCGCGCGCCGCCTCGCTTCCGAGCGCGGTCTCGATGTCGCCGCAGTGCATGGCAGCGGGCCCGGTGGCCGTGTCATTCGCCGCGACATCGAAGCCGCTGCGAACATGGAGCTCGCGCCGGACGCGAAGCGCACCGACCCGACCGTCACACCAGGCGCGCGCACCGCGCCGTCGGCGCCGCGCACCAGCGCCGCTGGCGACTTCGAGGACGTGCCGCTCACGCTCATCCGCAAGACGATCGCGCGGCGACTCTCCGAGTCGAACGGTCCGATCCCGACCTTCTTCCTCACCGCCGACTTCGATCTCACCAGCGTGCGGGAGCTACGCGCGCAGATGATCGCGATGGGCGACGAGTTCAAGCTTTCCTACAACGACATCATCCTCAAGGCAGTCGCGACGGCGTTGAGCCAGCATCCCGAGGTGAACGCGCACTGGCTCGGCGATTCCATCCGCCGCCACCACCGCGTGCACCTCGGCATGGCCGTCGCCGTCGAAGATGGGCTCATCACGCCGATCATCGCCGATGCCGACACGAAGCGCATCAGCGAGATCGGGCGCGAGTCGCGCGAGCTCGCCAAGCGCGCGCGCGAACGGAAGCTCGCTCCCGAGGAATACACGGGCGCCACCGCGACCGTGTCCAACCTCGGCATGTTCGGCATCGACGAGTTCACCGCGATCATCAATCCGCCCGAGGTGGCGATCTTCGCGATCGGCGCGGTAGGCGATGTCCCCGTCGCGATCGATGGCGAGCTCGCGGTGCGCACACGCGTGCGCATCACGATGAGCTGCGACCATCGCGCCGTCGATGGCGCCACCGGTGCGAAGTTCATGCAGACGCTCCGCCGCCTGATCGAAAATCCACTCATGCTCGTGTTCTGAGCCGATGACCGCCTTCACCACAGGATCGAACTGACCATGGCTTCCTTCGACGTGATCTTCCTTGGCGGCGGCCCCGCCGCCTACGTGGGTGCGATTCGCTGCGCCCAGCTCGGGCTCACCGTCGGCGTCGTCGAGCGCGAGGGGCTCGGCGGCACCTGCGTGCTCTGGGGATGCATCCCTGCGAAGGCGCTGCTCGAGAGCGCCGCGATCGCCCATCGCGCGCGCGAGGCGAAGAGCTTCGGCGTCAACGTCGGCGAGATCACGACGGACTACGGCGTCGCGATGAAGCGCTCACGTGCCGTGAGCACGCAGAACTCGAAGGGCGTCGAGTTCCTCTTCAAGAAGAACAAGATCGCCTGGCTGCTCGGCACGGGCACAGTCACCGGCAAGAAGACCGTCTCGGTGACGGACGCGAAGGGCGCGGCAACGACGCACGACGCGAAAAAGGCGATCGTCATCGCGACCGGCTCGCGGGTGAAGGGCATTCCGTCGATCGGCCTCACGCTCGACAAGAAGAACATCCTGTCTTCGGATGAGGCGCTCGTGCTCGAGAAGGCGCCGGCCACGATGGCGATCGTCGGCTGCGGCGCCGTCGGCGTCGAGTTCGCCGACGTCTTCAACGAGTTCGGTACGAAGGTCACGATGCTCGAGATGCAGCCGACAATGCTGCCCGTGGAAGACGCCGATGTGGCGGCCGAGCTCGCGAAGAGCTTCAAGAAGCGCGGCATCGAGGTGATCCTCAACGCGAAGATCGAGGGCACGAAGGTCGGCAGCGGCTCCGTCACGCTCTCGCTCGGCGGTCCGGAGAAGAAGGAGCTCACCTTCGAGAAAGTGCTCGTTGCCGCCGGCCGCGCGCCGGTCATCGATGGCATCGGCCTCGAGGCGCTGGGCGTCAAGCTCACCGATCGCGGCTTCATCAAGATCGACGATCAGATGAAAACGAACGTCGAAGGGATCTACGCAATCGGCGATGTCGCCGGTCCCCCGATGCTCGCGCACAAAGGCGAGCACGAAGGGATCGTGGCGGCCGAAGTGATCGCAGGGAAGAGCGAGCACAAGCTGAACTACGGCAACATCCCGAGCTGTACCTACTGCCATCCGGAGGTCGCGTCGATCGGGATGACGGAGCAGCAGGTGAAGGACAAGAAGATCGACTACAAGGTCGGTCGCTACAACTTCTCGGCGAACGGACGCGCGCGCACGTCGGGGGAGACGGAGGGCTTCGTCAAGATCATCCGCGACGCGAAGTACGGTGAGATCCTCGGCGCGCACATCATCGGCGCGCACGCGACGGAGCTCATCCACGAGCTGGTGGTCGCGCGCGAGAACGAGTTCACGGTGGAGGAGGTCAATCTCGCGATCCACGCGCACCCGACGCTGTCGGAGGCGATCGCGGAAGCGATTTTGGATTCGATGGGCCGTGTGCTCAATGCGTGAATCGGCGGTCGCGGCGAGTTCGAGCGCTGCGACAGTGGAGTCGTTCGCATCTCTCCCGCAGATGCACGTAGTGCACCTCGGCCTCGTCCCCTACGCGCGCGCGCTCGAGCTCCAGCGCGCCGTCGCCCGAGCGTGCATTAGCGGCGAGATCGCGCACGACGTGCTGCTGCTGCTCGAGCATCCGCCCGTCGTCACGCTCGGGAGGAGCTCGAAGGCGCAGCATCTCGTCGCGTCGCCCGAGATGCTCGAGGCGCGCGGCGTCGAGCTCTTCGAAGCGGAGCGCGGCGGCGACGTCACCTTCCACGGGCCCGGGCAGTTGGTTGGCTACCCGATCGTGAACCTGCGCGGACACAAGCAGGACCTGCACTGGTATCTGCGCCAGGTGGAGGCGGTGCTGATGCACGCGCTCGACTCCATCGGAATCCCCGCGGAGCGGAGCGAGGGGCGCACCGGAGTCTGGACCAGCGGAAGAAAGATCGCGTCGATCGGCGTGCACGCGCGCGACTGGGTGACGTGGCACGGCTTCGCGCTCAACGTGTCGACGGATCTCTCCTACTTCGACCTGATGGTGCCGTGCGGCCTCGCCGGCGTGACGATGACGTCTGTCGAGAAGGAGCTCGGCGAAGTTGCGCCGGATCTCGCGACGGTCGCGGACATCGTGGCCGCGTCGTTCGGCGAGATCTTCGCGCGGGCGCCGGCAGTGCTGAGCTCCGACGCACTAGAGGCGATGCTGCTTCCGCGCTGACGGTCGCGCGCAACGGGAGCGAGTGGTCCGAAACATTCTAGCTTGCCTGCGCTACTTGCGCACTGCGGCACCGGACCTATCATAGGCGCGCGCCGACACATCGACGTCCCGACCCTCCCCCCAGGAACTCGCATGCGCGTTTCGAGCCTGTACCGAACCACGTTCGGATTTCTGGCGGCATTCGCATTCGGTTGCGGAAGCGACAAGACCACCGCGCCGATCACGACGGGGACGCTCGCCGTGACAGTGAGTTCCCCACCACTCGCGCCGTCGTCCGTGCAGCTCGCAGGGCCTGGGGGTTTCGCGCAAACGCTCATGGCGACAACGATCATCCCACACGCACCGCTGGGCTCCTACACCATCACGGCCGACTCGACGGAACGTCCGGACTCGATCGTAGGCGAGACGGTGTTCACCGGTTCAGTCGTGGGCAGTCCAGCTGTCGTATCGGCGGGTGACACGGCCAAGGTATCCGTGACGTACGCGCTCGATCACGAGCGCGGGGCGCTTTGGGCCTCGGACGTGTCCAACTCGGTAAATGAGTATGGAGGCGCGCAGTTACGGACGCCGGGAGCGATCCACAGGCTCGCCACGACGCCAGTGGGTGTGTCCAATGGGCTCGCCTTCGATGGCAACGGCGACATGTGGGTGTCTCATCTGTACTCGGACACACTCTACGCGTACACGGTTGCCGCGAGAAATTCTCCGAGCCCGATTCCCATCTCCCGCACGCTCGACAGCCCGAGTCTCAGCGTTCCAGAGCAGATGGCATTCGACAGTCACGGGACTCTCTGGGTTGCCGATTTCAACAAGGGGCTCGTTGGATTCAGTGCGGTTCAGGTCTCCACGGGCGGTCACAACGTCACAGCCGCCTACAGCGTCGTCGATACGATCGTGTACACTCAGGGAATGCAGGCGATCACCTTCGATAGCGCCGGCAATGCATGGGTGTCGGAAGCCGGTGCCGACCAGTTGGTGGAGTTCTCGGCGGCGCAGCTCGACCAGGCGCAACCGACGACTCCTGCAATGCGCATCAATTCCCAGTTTGCAGATCCGAGCGCTCTCACCTTCGATACGCACGGAAATCTGTGGGTCGCGAACGAGCTTCACTACGAGCTGGATATGTTCACGCCCGCGCAGCTGGCGGCGGGTGGATTTCCTCTTCCAACGATTGCGATCAATACCGTGCGACCTGCTGGACTTGCGTGGGACAACAATGGAAATCTTTGGGTGGGAGACAAGGACGAAGGGCAGCTTCACGAGTATACTCCCGCGCAGCTTACTGCGAGCGGTAATGTGACGCCCGCCAGGGTGATTACCGTCGCGGAGGTCCAGGTCGGCCCGATCGCCTTCGACAAGTGGGCAATCGCGCATCCGGACACCACAGCGCCCACGATGAAGAGGATCAACGCCAGCGTGTCCGCCCCGCGCGCTCGACACTCCGCACCGTGAACCGTTAGGCAGTCGCGCGCGCGCACGAAGTGCGGCCGACACCGCAAAACCGCACTATATTTCGGGTCCTGTTCTCCCCTCCCTCGCACCCGACCCGCCGCCAATGCTGACTGCCATCACCCGCGGCGTAAGTGAGTCCCTCGCGCACGGCGAGCTCACCTTCCGCGACCGCGTACCGATCGACATCGCGCTCGCCCGCCGGCAGCACGAGGCGTACGAAGCCGCACTCGTGAAGCTCGGAGTGCTCGTCGACCATCTCCCTCCGGAGGATTCGCTGCCCGACGCAGTGTTCGTCGAGGACGTCGCGATGGTGCTCGACGAGATCGCGATCGTGACGACCCCGGGTGCGAAGTCGCGCGTTCCCGAGATGGCGAGCATCGAGCGGGCGGTGGGAAAATATCGTCCCGTCAAACGTCTCACCGCCCCCGCAACGCTCGACGGCGGCGACGTCGTCCGCATCGGCAAGACGATCTACGTCGGCCTCTCCAGCCGCACGAACCGGGAAGGCATCGACCAGCTCGGCGCGCTCGTGTCACCACTCGGTTACATCGTGCTCGCCGTCGAAGTCGCTGGCGCGCTGCATCTCAAGACCGCGTGCACCTACGCGGGGCGCGGCA
>JBBRYY010000144.1:0-6689 GCA_038237245.1 Gemmatimonadales bacterium
CGGCGGGATGAAAAACAGGGGCAGCCGAGCTTGCGCTCGCTGCCCCTTCGTGCTCTCGAGTGGTGCGAGCTTTCGTGACGACTACTTCATTCCGTCGAGCAGGCGCTGCGCAGCCAACATGTGCGCGGTGAACGCGGGGGCCACGGCCACCTCGAGCGCCTTCAACTCGGCGTTCTGCGTCGCCGGGAGGAGCGTGCCGTTGATGGCGTCGATGACCGCTTTGTGGAACGACACCTCGTGCGTCAGAAACGCACGGTCGAACGCCTTGCCGCTCGTGCTCTTCAGCGTCTTCATCGCCTGCTCGTGGTCGGTAGCAAGGGCGAAGTCCTTGGGCGGAGTCGGCGTGACGCCGAGCTTCTTGACGAGGTCGCGTCCCTGCTGCCGGACGTTCTTGTGATCCCTGATGAACATGGCGGCGAGATCGCGAACTTCTTTCGTGGTGCCCTTCTTCACCGCGATCTCGCTCGTCTCGATGTCCCAGGTGTTCGCGGCATCGAAGATGGCGGCGATCGTCGGGTCGTCCATCGCCGCTGAGCGCGAGATGTGGGCGCTGGCCACCGAGGGCACCAGCGAAAGAGCAGTGATGGCAATGGCAGCTGTCAGATATGAGGTGAGGCGCATGGTCTACTCCGTACGAACGGTTTTGCGCAGGGGAGATCGCCGCCAGACGGGGCGCATCCACCGCACTCTTTTAATAAGACAGTGGGGAAATAATTTGTCAAGCTTTGCCTTGACTTATTGATTTTCGGCGGCTAGGATGCAGAGAAGCGAGTGCCGGTGCCTCAGTTGGTGCGGCATCCAGCGGACGAACGAGGCATCTTTGTCAGATGGTCCATCGGCAAGCGACGGGAGACGGCGCATGAGCGTATGGGAGCGAGAGTACGGCAACACGACCCGCGGAAACATCGTTGCGCTGCTGCGCGGTGGCCATCGCACCGTCGACGAGCTCGCTGCGGAACTCGGGCTCACGGACAATGCCGTGCGCGCGCACCTCGTCATCCTCGTGCGCGAGCAGATCGTCGAGCCGCGCGGCAACCGTCGCGATGGTGGCGTCGGCAAGCCCGCGACGGTCTACGCGATAACCCCCGGTGCACAGCCGCTCTTCTCGCGAGCGTATTCTCCGCTGCTGGCAGCGCTGCTCGCGGAGCTGCGAACGCACAAAACACCCGATGCGATGAAGCGTCTGCTACAGCGCGTTGGCCATCGCATGGCGCCCGAGGAGGCGACGGGCTCCCTCGCCGCCCGCGTGCACGCGGGCTCGGAGCTGCTCAATGAGCTCGGTGGATCCACCGACGTCGTTCGCGAAGAGAACGGTTTCGTCATTCGCGGACACGGCTGCCCGCTCTCCGAAGCGGTCACCGCATGTTCCGAGACGTGCCACGTAGTGGAGCAAATCCTCACGGAAGTAACGGGCACGCGCGTAATCGAGTCCTGCGATCGAGACGGGCCCCCAAATTGCCACTTCCGGGTTCCGACGCCGGGATAGCTCGCGGCGGAAGATTCGCGAAAAGGCTGGTAAATGAAAGCGTGGTCGACTCGAACGGCGCTGCGATCACAGGTGGCGCGCGCCTGCATTTCGCTGATGGTGGTTGCGGTCGCCGCCGGATGCTCGCAGCTCGTCTTCCTCAAACCGCCGTCGGTGCCGCGCCATAAAGGCTCGAGCACCACGACGCGCGGTCCCGCATTTTCCGGGTCGCACTCTCCGGCTGCCTCCGCGTCGAACGCCGATGCCGACTGGCCGATGTACAATCGCAGCTACGACGGCACCCGCTTCTCCCCGCTCGCACAGATCACCGCCGCCAACGTCGCCACGCTCACTCCCGCCTGCACCTTCCCGCTCGGCGTGAAGGCCAACATGCAGACGGGACTCGTCGCGGTCGGCGGCACCCTCTACTTCACGACCGTCACCGACAGCTACGCCGTCGATGCGACAACGTGCGCGATGCGATGGCGGCACGAGTACGACTTCGATCCGAAACCACCGTTCGATCCCAACAAGGTGAATCGCGGACTCGCCTATCTCGCGGGTCCCGACCGTGCGCGACTCTTTCGCGGCGCGAATGATGGTCGCGTGATGGCACTCGATGCCGCCACCGGCGATGAGCTGTGGAGCTCCGTCGCCGGCGACCCATCGACTGGCGAGACCTTCCCCGCCGCGCCCATCGCGTGGAAGGGGACGGTCTTCATGGGAAATGCCGGAGGCGACAACTTCGCGGTGAAGGGAAGGCTGATGGCCTTCGACGCCATAACCGGCGGTCGTGTGTGGAGCTTCGATATCCTTCCGGAGAACGGCGATGCGGCGCGCAGCTGGCCGCAGGGCACCGAGCGCTTTCCGAAGGTCGGCGGCGCATCGTGGACATCGTACGCGCTCGATACCGCCGCCGGCGTGGTCTATACGCCGACAGGCAATGCAGCGCCTGACTTCATCGAAGGAGTGAGGCCGGGGAGAAATCTCTACACCTACTCGGTAGTTGCTCTCGACTCGCGCGAAGGCACGCTCAGGACGTTCTATCAAATGCTCGAGCACGACTATCACGACTGGGACATCGCCGCCGCTCCGTCGCTCGTTTCGACGCACGGCGGTCAGCATCTCGTGGTCGTGGCCGGAAAGGATGGTCACGTCTATGGCACCGACCAGGCGACGGGAAAACGAATCTATGCCACGCCGGTGTCGACGATCGAGAACATCGATGCGCCGCTCACGGGCAAGGGCGCGCGCTTCTGTCCCGGCGTGAATGGGGGCGTGGAGTGGAATGGCCCGTCGTATTCGCCGCGCACCAACATGCTCTACGTTGGCTCTGTCGATTGGTGCACCACGATTGCGACCTACGGCGCCGATCAGCCGGGAAAGTATAGGGGCAAGGAAGCGCTCCCCTGGACCGGCTCGAACTCGCTCTTCGCACCATTCGGGAAGAACGAGCTCGCGCGCCGCGGCTGGCTTACGTCACTAGACGCAGACGATGGAAGCATCAAGTGGCGATACGCATCGCCTGTCCCCCTCATCGCCGGCGTTACCTCGACAGCGGGCGGCGTCGTCTTCACCGGAGACATCGCAGGAAACATTCTCGCCTTCGATGCGACGGACGGTCACGAGCTCTGGCGCTACGCGGCGGGCGCGCCCATTGGGGGCGGGGTGATCACCTACTCGGTAGGCGGCACCGAATATCTCGCCGTCGCGGTGGGAATGAACTCGCCGCTCGGGTGGAAGCTCGAGAGCCCGAACGCGAGCGTCCTGGTGTTCAGACTGCGCCGACCGTAGCGCCCGTCATGATCCGGTGGGCGCGGCCGGACGATGCAGCACCACTCGCACCTGTTCGCGCGTGATGAGTCCACCTCCAACCATCTGCTCGATCTCCGGCAACACGGCTTCGATGTTCTCGACGCGTTCGATGCACTCGACGACGATCGGCATGTCGAGCGACAGCATTTCGAAGCGGTCGGTGTGGAGCTTCGCGCTTTCCCCGAATCCCGTTATCCCGCGCAGCACCGTTGCTCCGGCGAGGTGCTTCGATCGAAGCAGTTCGACGAGCGCCTGATAGAGCGGTTTTCCCTCGAACTTGTCGCGCTCGCCGATGAAGATGCGCAACAGCTCGTGTGCACCGTTCGCTGTATCCATGCGTCCCTCGTCAGAATCGTTGCCGGAAGGCGATCAGCTCGCGTGCCAGCATCATGCCGGCAAAGGTGGCGAGTAGCGCCAGCACTACACTCCCGATCGAGTACACTGCGGCACGGGCGATCTGCCCCTCTTCGAGAAGGACCATCGTCTCGTAGCTGTACGACGAAAACGTCGTGTAGCCACCACAAAATCCCACGGTGAGCATCGCACGCACTTCGAGTGAGATCGCGGGGGTTGCCAGTGCATACCGAATGAGAAATCCCAGCAGGAGACTTCCCGTGATGTTGATCGCGATCGTGCCCCAGGGAAACGAACCCCCGAGTCGCTGCTGGATCGCGGATCCGAGATAGAATCGGGACACGCCACCCGCGGCGGCGCCCACTGCGATCGCCCAGAATAATCTCACCTTCACCTCTGCATTTCGCGGTGCCTGCGCCCGTGATGACAAAATGGCTCCTACGCAGGTCGTTGCGTAGGAGCCATTAGCCGTACGGTGCCCGGCGGTTATGGGTGAGCTCCATCACCAGTGACATGTCGCCGAGCTCGCGGCTCGATCCTGCTCAATCCTATCTTCCGCCCATCCTGACGTCAAGAATCAGCCTCGAGGTGCGGCACGGCGCCGCAGCACGTGGCTCGCGATCACGATGTCCTGCACCGCGACGCCGGTGAGATCCGCGATCGAGATCTGCTCCTCGCTCGTCCGCCCCAGCCGCGCATCCGCGAGCACCGCGCCGAGCTCACGCACGCGATCGATCGTGATCGTGCCCGCCGCCAGCGCAGGCGCGAGATCGCCATGGTCGGCGCACTGCGCGATGCTGTCTGCCACGACGATCTCGGCGCGTGTGAAGAGCGCGACGTCGAGCTCCTGCTTCCCCGGCGAGTCCGCGCCAATCCCCGTGATGTGCGTGCCCGGGCGCACCGACGCCGCACGAAAGTGCGCGCCCCGCGACGCCGTCGTCGTCACGATGAGCTCCGACCCCTCGGCAACCTCCTCCGCGCTCGCGCACACGTGCACGCGAAACCCCATCGTGCTGAGATCAGCCGCACACTCACGAGCACGCTCGCGCGAGCGTCCGAACAGCGCGACGTCGCGGCACGTCGTCACGTGCTGCAGCATCATCGGTTGCAGCCGCGCCTGCACGCCCGTGCCGATGATCCCGATCCGCTTCACCACCGTCGGCGCCAGCGCGCGCGCCACCACGGCTCCCGCAGCGGCGGTGCGCAGATCCGTCAGTCGTGAGCGATCCAGCAGCACCGCGAGGAGAAATCCCGTGTGGCTGCTGAACACGAGCATGCATCCGTCGCCCGTCGGCAGCCCGCGCGCCGAGTTCTGCGGAAAGCCGGCAGCGACCTTGATGACGAAGACATCGCCACCCTTCACGTAGCCGTACTTCAGATGCACGTCGCCCGCGGGCTCCGTGAATCCAAGATGACCGACGGGCGGCACCACGACCTTTCCGCTCGTGTACGCGATGAAGCCCGCGGCAATCTCCTCGATGAGCTCGGGCACGAGCACCGCGCGCTCGCACTCGTCCGCGCTGACGACGATCGGTTGCGGCAGCGATTCGGCCACGGGCGCGCGCCGGTTAGACGCCGACGCCGATCAGCGGTGCGAGTCCCGTGCGCAGCCGCGCAAGCCCATCCCGCAGATACTCGGGCCGGGAGCCGAGCCAGACGCGCATGTATCCCTCGAGTCCGCACTGCAGCCCAGCCACGATCAGCGTCGACTGCTCCTTCAGAATTCGCTCCGCAAGCGGAATGCTCGGCGTGTCGGAGTTGTACTTCATGAAGACGATCGCCCCGGCCTGCGGCGGTGTGTATTCGAAGAAGTCACCCATCTCCGCCGCCCACTCCTGCAGGATGGGCAGATTCTCGCGCAGCACCGTGCGCGTGCGCGCGTAGAGCGACGCGCGCACCTCCGGCAAAACCGCGACGCGCGCGATGTGATCCGAGATCTTGTTCGGGCAGATCGTGATGTAGTCGTGCTGCGTCCAGCACGATGCGATGACCTCCGGCGGCCCGACCATCCAGCCGATGCGCACCCCGGGAATTCCGTACGCCTTCGAAAGCCCGCTCGTCACGATGACGCGATCGCTCATCCCCCAGAAGCTCGGCGTGCGCTCCGCCTCGATCTCGGCGCCCTGGTACACCTCGTCCGCAATGAGGTACGCACCCACTTCGTCGATGCGCTTGACGATCCGCTCCATCGCTTTCCGCGAGAGCACGGAGCCCGTCGGGTTGTTCGGATTCGTGATGTAGACGAATCGCGTCTTCGGCGTCACCGCCTTCTCGAACGCCTTCCAGTCGATCTCCCAGGTGCCGTCCACGCGCTCGAGCTCGAAGCGCTCGACCGTGGCGCCAAGGCTGCGCGGCACACCCCACAGCTGGAGATAGTTCGGAATCTGGAGCGCGACGACATCTCCCGCGCGAATCAGCGTCAGCGCGAGGATGTAGTTGGCCTCCGATGTCCCATTCGTGACCTCGACGTGATTGATCGTCGAGCCCGGATACAGCGCCGAGATTCGCTCCCGCAGCTCGATGGTCCCGTTCGACTGGCTGTAGCCCAGCGGAGAATCCATCAGCGCGTCGAGGTCGAAGCCGTATTTCACCATCTCCCTGAGCGTCACGGGGCGGACACCGGACTCGCTCAGGTCGAAGTCGACGACGTTCTCGTACGTCGACTGCATGCGTTCCATCAGGAAGGTTTCAATCATGTCTCAATGTGCAGCATGCGGAACGAACCTTCAACCACACGAGCCGTTGCGCTCGCGAGTTGCCGCGCGCACCGCGCGGAGACATCGTTCGCACGTCACCTTTCAGAGCCTGCTACCCCGAGTGCATTGATGTCCGGTGCCACCTATCGCCGTCCCGGCGACGACGTACACCCTCCGCGCGACTTCGCGGGCTATCGCGGCACGGCACTCCGCCATCCGCGGCAGCCGCTCGTCATCGTGCCGCAGACGCTCTCGGAGCTCACGGGCCCGGTATACGGACACGCATCGGTGACGGCGGAGGATCACGATCTCACCACTCGTGGGCGCGGCGAGCCGATCGGCGAGCGCATCATCGTCGA
>JBBRYY010000145.1:0-6613 GCA_038237245.1 Gemmatimonadales bacterium
AGCGCCTGCACCATGCCGCCGAAGATGGTCCCGAGCGGGCCGATGACCGCGAGCGCGATCTGATACCAGCGAGGCTGATTGTTCGACATTTGCACTGCGGAGACGACGGCGAGCACGAAGACGATCCCCGCGAGCGCGCACGCGTGCGCGAGCGGCGCGCGCGGCGCAATCAGCGCGGCGACGAAGCCCCCGATCATCGCGGCGCCAAAGCTGTAAAACAGATTCGCGTAGATGTAGGTCGTGTTCGGTTTGCCGACCGTTCCCATCCATTCGGGCGCCTTCCGCTTGACGAGCACCGTCAGCGCGATGACGACGGCTGCCATCGACGCGTAGCCGGCGACGATGGCGATGATGCTGCGAACGATGGATGGCATGCGGTTCCGGAGGCGGTGACGCGGCGAAGCTAGCCCCGCAGCTGCCACCCTGCAACGCTCGAAGCATCTGCGCCTCAAAACGTGGACGAACCCCGTCGTCCATGCTAACCTTACGTGCCGAGGGCACACGTTTTCGGTACCACCAGCGACCGTAGCCGCTCCTGCGGGTACAATCGCAGCACGTGGGGTAGCACCAACACTCGCCCGAGTGGCGGAATTGGTAGACGCGCTGCACTCAAAATGCAGTGGCTTTCGGGCCATGCGGGTTCGAGTCCCGCCTTGGGCACTTCGTTCGGAGCATCTTTAATGGAATTCCGGGTTACCACACGCCGCGCGCAGCCGGACACGGCCGACGCGCCCTTGCTCGTTCTCGCGCTCCCCTCGGGCGCCACGCTCACGCCCGCTCTCACGGCCGTCGACACCGCCCTCGGCGGCGCACTCAAGCGCTCTCTGGACCGCAAGGATTTCCGCGGCTCGCGCGACGAGACGCTCTTTCTCGCGGGTGGCGCGAGGGGCCCGCAGCGCGTTCTCCTGATTGGACTCGGCAAACCCGCGAGCATCACGGCCGCGCTCAAGCGCGCCGCGAGCGTCGCATCGCGACAGGCGCGCAAGGCCGGCGCCCCCTCGCTCGCGTGGTTCGCCGACGAGCAGAGCGAGGCGGCGATCGAAGCCGTCGCCGTCGGTCTCACGATGGGCGCGTGGGAGTACATGACCACCCGCAGCGCACCGCCGGAGGATGAGCGCAGGCCATTTCTCGAGAACGCGCAGATCCTCGTCTCCGATGAAGCCGCAGCCGCGAGTGCCGTGAAGCGCGGCGTCGCCGTCGGCGAAGGGATCAACCTCGCGCGCCAGCTCGGCATGCTCCCCGGGAATATCTGCACCCCCGATTTCCTCGCGAATACCGCGCGCGACATTGCAAAGCGTCGCGGGATGACAGCCACCATCCTCGGCCGCACCGAGATGACGGCGGAGAAAATGGGATCGTTTCTCGCCGTTGCGCAGGGCACGCCGCAGGATCCGAAGCTGATCGTTCTCGAGCACAAGAAGGGGAAGGCGGGAAGCAAACCCGTCGTCCTCGTTGGTAAGGGACTCTGCTTCGACTCCGGCGGCATCTCGATCAAGCCGGCGCAGGGAATGGAGCACATGAAGTTCGACATGTGTGGCGCCGCCGGCGTGCTTGGCGCGATGGACGCGATTGGCGCGCTCGATCTCCCGATCAACGTCGTCGGCCTCGTCGGCAGCACCACCAACATGCCGTCGGGCGAAGCGATGAATCCGGGCGACGTCGTGCAAAGTCACTTGGGCAAGTTCATCGAGATCGTGAACACCGATGCGGAAGGACGGCTCGTCCTCGCGGACGTGCTCTCGTACGCGCGCCGCTTCGATCCCGCCGCGGTGATCGATGCCGCGACGTTGACTGGTGCATGCGTCGTCGCGCTCGGCCACTTGGCCAGTGGCGTGTTCGGCAACGACCAGGCGCTCGTCGATGAGGTGCTCGCCGCCGGCAAGTCGTCGGGCGACACGGGGTGGCAGCTCCCGCTCTTTGACGACTATAAGGAATTGATCCTCACCGATGCCGCCGACCTCAAGAACACGGGCGGTCGCGCGGCAAGCGCGATCTCGGCCGCGATGTTCCTGAAGGAATTCGCGGAGACCTTTCCTTGGGTCCATATGGACATCGCCGGCACCGCGTATTCGGAGACTGACCTGGGATTTATACCCAAGGGACCGACCGGCGTCCCCGTCAGTCTCTTCGTCGATTTCGTACGGGGGAGGGCACACTGACCTCCGTCGCCGCGCTCCGGCGCGGCTGCGTGACGGGGGCGCTGCTCGCGATGACCCTCGCGCCGGGGGTGCGCGCGCAGCAGGTGCAACGCGACACCACGGCGTATCCCGACTCGGTGCGCTCGCGCAAGCCGCCCGCGTCGACGAAGGCGCTCGGCGACACGATCAGTGCGAAGCCGGACGCGCTGCATCCCCAGCAGGATTCGCTCAAGGCCGCGGTGGGTGACACAGTCATCGGCGACAGTATCACGGTGCTTGGACTGCACCCCGGCGACTCGACCACCAAGATTCCGAAGGACACGCTCAAGGCGCCGATCGCGCACGCGCAGCTGCCGCCGGTGCTCGGCGTCGGCGATCAATTCAGCTGGACGCGCGACGAGATGTTCGCCACCGGCGCACTCACGCTCACGCAGTTGCTCGAGTTCATCCCGGGCGTGACGACGCTGACCACGGGGAACATCGCGTCGCCGCAGTTCGCCGCCTACGCGGGAAATCCCGGACGCGTGCGCATCTTTCTCGACGGCATGGAGATCGACAACCTCGATCCGCGTGCCGGAGGCGCGCTCGATCTCGCCGAACTGCAGCTCTGGTCGCTGGAGGCGGTGACGGTCGAGCGAGGCGCCGACGAACTTCGCGTCTACTGTCGCAGCTGGTCCGTGACGCGCACGACCACGTCCACGCGCATCGACTATCTCACCGGAGATCAGCGCACGAATCTCTATCGAGCGTTCTTCGGCAAGCGCTACGATCACGGGCAGCTGTTGCAGGTCGGCGGCCAGAGCTACGGCACGTCGTCGGACCAAGCGGTGGGTGGCGGAAACGAGCTCTCGCTCTTCGCGCGGCTGGGCTGGGCGAACAAGAGCTGGAGCGTCGACGGCTACTACATGCACGCGGATCGTACGCGCGATTTACGTCAGCTCGACATTGCAACCGATATCCTCGAGCCCGCGATTCCGCGTCAGGATCGCAAGCGCTCGGACATGTACTTTCGCGCGGGCTACGGCACGCCGGACAGCGGCGTGTGGGCGCAGGCGATGGTGGCGCACACCAGCTTCGACGAGCATTCGCCGTTCAGCGCTCTCGCGAGTCTCCCGCTGGATTCTGCCGACACGTCGCGCACGAGCACGCAGTACATCGTCACCGGCGGGTTGACGCGATGGGGGCTGCGGCTGAGCGGCGCCGAGCGCTATCATCAGCTGCTGACGGGCGGAGTGAGCGCGACGGAGCTGCGCGCGAGCTTCGAGCACCGGCTGCTCGCGCTCTCGCTGTACGCGGAACGGCGAGGCGGCGACAGCAGCTCGACCGAGGAGGCGACGGCGCGATTGACTCCGCTTCCATTTTTCGCCGTCTCGGGAACGGTCACCCGACGACACGGCGGCACGGCGTTCGGCGATGAGGACGTGCTGTCGGCTCGACTCGAGGCGGGGCTTAAATTCCACGAGGCGTGGTTCACCGCTGGAATCTGGCGGCGGGCCAGGGCGGTGGTGCCGGGGCTCATTGCCTTCGATACTAGCTTCAAGAACGAGCCGACGGTGGCCGCCACAGGACCTTTTGCTACGATCCGCGGCAAAGTGTGGCGGGACATCGGACTGAACCTGTGGGCGGTACGGTGGAATAGTCCGGGATACTACCGGCCGCAGCTTCAGTCGCACGAGGAGCTTTACATCGATACCCAGTGGCTACAGCGCTTTCCCTCGAAGCACTTCAGGCTCGTCGCCGGCGTTGCGCACGAGTATCGGCAGGACGTCATGTTCCCGACCTCGAACACCATGGAGACGCTCTCCGACCCCAACGGAATTGTCGCCGTCTTCAGCCACGCGGTCGTCGGCCGGATCGAGTTCCACATCCTCGATGCCACGATCTTCTTCAACTCCTACTCGGGGATTTCGCCCACACGGGTCGAACAGGTACGCGGCTATCGGCTGCCGCCGCAACGCCTGGAATACGGCGTGCGTTGGCAGTTCTGGAATTGACAAGCTCGTTGTGGCATCATAACTTACACGATTCCACATGATACGAAGCATGACGGGCTTCGGGGCGGCGGCGGGCCCCATCGGATCGCAGCAGGTGACACTCGAGCTGCGCACGGTGAACCACCGCTTCTTCAATCCGAGCATCAAGCTGCCGGGCGCGCTTTCGCAATGGGAAGGCGAGCTGCGCGAGCAGCTTCGGAAGGGCGTCGCCCGCGGACACGTCACGGCAACCGCGCGAGTCGAGCGCGCCGCGTCCGCGATGCAGGAGATCGACGAACAGAAGGTTGCGCGCTACGCCGAGCTCCTGCGGGGCATTCGCCAGCGCCACAGTCTGGACGGACCGGTGGATCTGGCGACAATCTTCCGCTTTCCGGACGTGCTGGCGTCGGAGCCCGATCTGGAGAACGCGGGGACGGCGGCCGATGTGCAGAAGCTGGCAGGGGACGCGATCGACGCGCTGACGCGCATGCGTGAAATCGAGGGCGCGCGGCTCGCAGCGGTGCTCGAGGAGCGAATCTCGACGGTCGAGAGCGCGTTGGGCCGGATCGCGGCGAGGGCGCCGGAGCGGCTCGTGGCGGAGCGGGAGCGGCTCAGGAAGTCGGTGAGGGAGTTGACGGAGGGTGTGGATCTCGACCAGCAGCGACTCGCGCAGGAGATCGCGCTGCTGGCAGACCGGCTCGATGTCAGCGAAGAAGTGGATCGCTTTCGCGCGCACGTTTCTGCGTTTCGCGAAACGCTCGCGAGTGGTAAGAAGGAGCCGGTGGGAAAACGTCTCGGATTTCTGCTACAGGAAATGCTGCGCGAGGCGAACACCACCGGCAGCAAATCGAAGGATGCCGCGATGCTGCACGATGTCGTCGCGGTAAAGGAAGAGTTGGAGCGGATCGCCGAGCAGGTGGAGAACATCGAATGAAGATGTTCCCGGTCATCCTCTCGGCACCGTCGGGCGGTGGCAAGACTACCATTGCCCGCCGTCTGCTCGATGTGCGACAGGATGTGGGCTATTCGGTGAGCTGTACCACGCGCCCGCCGCGCAGTGATGAAACCGAAGGGCTGGACTATTATTTTCTCTCCACCGGCGAGTTCCTCGCGCGGCAGCAGCGCGGTGAGTTCGCTGAGAGTGCAGAGGTGCACGGCAATCTGTACGGCACGTTGCGCTCGGAGGTCGAGCGCGTTCTGAAGCTGGGGCACCACGTCATCATGGACATCGATGTCCAGGGAGCAATGCAATTCCGGAGCGCTTTTCCGGAGTCGGTGCTGGTGTACGTGCTGCCGCCGTCGGGCGAGATTTTGCTGGACCGGCTGCGCGGACGCGGAACGGAAACGCGGGAGACGCTCAAGCGACGGCTGCTGAGCGCACTCGTGGAGCTGCAGGCGGTACAACGATATCAGTACGTAGTCGTGAACCATGATCAGAATCATGCGGCGGCGAGCGTCTCGCGCATCATCGATGCGGAGGGGCTGCGCAGGGAACGGCTGCAGAACGTCGAACGCGATGTACGCTCGATCATCGAGCGGCTGGAACTGGAGCTGGACACTCACAGCGAGGAGCACTAGATGCAGGTCTTCACCCCGATCGAAGTCGCGAAGCATGCGGCCAACAAGTACCTCGGTGTTCTGGTCGCGGCGAAGTACGCGCGCATCCTCAACGAGTTTCCGCGCATGAGCTCGGAGATTCACGAGAAGAAGCTGACGACGAAGGCGCTCGAGGAGCTCACGAGCGAAGAGTCGATCAAGTATCACGTCGTGCCCCGGCGCGGCCGCTAACAGCGGCGCACTCGTGAGACCGTTCGAAGGCCGCCGCATCCTGCTGGGCGTCACGGGCGGGATTGCCAGCTACAAGTCCGCATGGCTCGCGCGCCTCCTCTCGCAGGAGGGCGCGGCGGTGGATGTCGTCATGACACGCGCCGCCACCGAGTTCATCGCGCCACTCACCTTCGAGGCGCTCACCGGCCGCCCCGTGCACACGGCGTTGATCTCCCAGGGACACGCGCTCGATCACATCAAGCTCGCCAAATCGGCGGACGCGATCGTCGTCGCCCCCGCGACCGCGGACTTCTGCGCGCGCGCCGCGCATGGCCGCGCAGACGATCTCCTCGCTGCGATCCTGCTCGCCACCGAGGCGCGCGTGCTCATCGTCCCCGCGATGAACGACCGCATGTGGGCGCACCCGCAAACTCGCTTGAATTCGAGACATTTACGCGAGATCGGCTATGGTGTGCTCGATCCCGAGGTCGGCGCGCTCGCGGCGGGCGAGGGAAGTGGCGAGGGGCGCATGCCCGAGCCGGAGACCATCGTCGCTCACGTCGCGCGCATGCTCGACGATGCCTCGTTCACCGGCAAGCACGTCGTCGTCACCGCGGGGCCCACGCGCGAGCTCGTCGATCCCGTGCGCGTGCTCTCGAACCGGAGCAGCGGACGCATGGGCGTCGCGCTCGCCTCGGCCGCGTGGCGGCGCGGCGCGACCGTCACGCTGATCGC
>JBBRYY010000146.1:0-6598 GCA_038237245.1 Gemmatimonadales bacterium
TACGGAGCAGTGAGCGGTCGATGAAGTCGAGCCAGATGGACTGGCCCGCGTTGTGGAGCTGCCGTAGACGATCCATGCTCGCGCCAGGAGAGAGGAAGGCGGAAAGATAGCGAGCCTCCGGCGGGATCAACCAGCTGCGATGTTCGGATCGCTAGGCGCGGCTGAGTGGCTGAAAGCTCGCGACGGAGTCCGAGGGCTCGAGATACGGCTCGCACCCGTCGCAGGCGAGCCAGGCGTGTGCCTCGAGCGTCCCCGATTCACTGCGTCGCACGCCGATCACGACGCGCGCATCGTGGCCCGCGCGACGGAGGAGATAGGCGAGCACCGCCGCCCGGCGCAGACAGCTGTGACGCCAGATCCAGAAGCCGCGATGCAGAATGCGGTCGACGTGGTGGGCAAGCCGGGCGGGGGCCACGCTCTCGTCGCCCGCGCGCGTGCGCGCGAGCCACGCGAACGACCGTTTGGCAGAGAAGAGCTCGAGCGCGCACGGCACCGCCACGCAGGCGGTCACGATCTCGACCTTCGTGCGCAGCCGCACGCTAGCGAGCGCTCCTGTCGCTCACCGCGTGCGACCGCGGCGCGTCACTTCGAGGTGTACGTCGGGACCTTTGCGTCGGCCGACACATTGAAGCGAATCCACATTCCACTCGGCGCGTGTCCGGGAACGCCGCAGGCGATGAGGTAGTCGCCGGGCGTCTGCGCCTTGAAGGTCGTCTGATCGGTTTTGCCGGTCGCGAGCCCGGCGGTGACATCGTTCGTGTACGCGCGGGCGATCGCGGGATCCTGCGGCTGCGCGGGGAACGGCTGCTTGTTCGGCAGAATGATGGCCGAGTGCGGGATGGCGTCTTCGTTCTTGAACATCCATGAGACGGTCCAACCCGCGGGGACGGTGATCGTCGCGGAGCCGTTGGAGTTGCCGTTGAAGTTCATGCCGCCGTTCACCGAGCCGTGCGCGGCGAAGAGCTTGAGCGCGATCGTCTTGGCGGCAGGATCGTAGGAGAGGAACTCGTTGACTTTGACGTCGGGCGCGGTGGAGGTCGCGGCGGCGCTCGCGGAGGCGGGCGCAGCCTTCGCGGGAAGCACGGCGGACTTCGAGGAAGCGTTGACGTGCTTCTTCGGCGCGACGCCGCCGGAGCCCTGTGCGCCGATCGCCGTGCTGACGAGGAGTGCCGCGCCGATCGCTGTCGCCCGAATTGCCTGCATGTCTGCTCCGCCGGAAAATGAGTGGTTCCCTGAATATAGGGATACCCGGCGAACAGCGGAACGATCGCATGTCTGCGGCGACGAACGGCTCGCCCCGCGGCAGCTGCTAGGGCTTGATGCGCTTGAGCGAATCGAGCGAGGCCGTGAGCGAGTCCATGTGCTTCTTGCGTGCATCGATCTCAGCATGGATCGCGCGCAGCTCTTCGAGGAATTGGGCGTTGTTGGCGGCGGGCGCGGAGGCAGGCGTCGCGGCCGGTGGTGTGGCGGCGAGGGTCGCGGGCGCAGCGGTCGGCACGGACTGCTGCACGACCGGCTGCGCCGGCGTCGTGACCGGCGCAGTCGTCGGCGCCGATGTCACGGGCGAGGGGAGCGTCACGGCAGGCGGCAGCATCGTCTGCGTGATCGGTGCGGAGTGCTCGGGCGGCGCCGCGCGCATGTGCTCTGCAACGGAGATCGGGCGCCGCTCGGTGCGCGGCGGCTCGCGCTTTTCGGTTTTCGGAGACGTCGCACGGGCGACGCGGGCCGGCATCGGCGAAAGGCGCAGCGCGGACATCGGGGGCGGCGCGACTGCGCCGCCATCCTCGTGCTGCGGCGCGCTGTCGGCGCGCGGTGCGCTGGCGACGATCACAGAATCGTTTGCGCGAGGCGGACGGATGATCGACGTCGTGTCTCGCACGATGACCACCGGAGCCGTGGCGACGGTCGGGACGGCATCGTTGTGCGAGGCGACCGATGGTGTGGCGAGGGGGGCACCGCTCTGCTCCATGCCGCGCACCGTGAGTGCGCTCGTGAGCACCGCGACGAGAACGCTGCTCGTGAGCATCAATCCGGCAATGAGCCAGCGGTCGGGGGTCGCGAGGCCGGTGCGGTGCGCCGGAAGATTGCGCGGTCCGGTCATTCCCTCGTGCGACGAGCGGCGCGCGATCCACGCGTTGGGTCGCGCGGCCGTGATCTCGTCGCGGCGTGAGCGCTCGAGCTCGATCGGTGCGCCCGTCGCCTCGCGTGCAGCGCTCACGTCGCGCATCGGGCGCACGGCGTGCTTCAGCTCCTGCGTCGGGCCCGGGCGCACGGGCGTGTGAGGCGCGCTGCGATCGCGGCGCGCGCCCTGCCGAGCCGCCATGTATGCGCGCGGCAACGCCACCTTCCGCTGCAACGCGCGGCGCGGCGCGGTGCGCGAGGCGGGCTGCGCGATCGGAGTCGTCGCTCCCTCCGGATGCATCGCCAGCGCCGCCGGAAGCGCCGCGAGGAAGTCGTTCCAGGTGACGTCCGGAAGATTGCGATCCGCAGCTGGCGCCAGCGACACCTCCACGCGCACAGCGGCGTCGACGATCTCGCTGAGCGCGCGCGGCGGCTCGTGCGCGACGACGGCCGCGCGCGAATCCTGTGCGTTCGTGCCACCCACTGCTCCGGCGCAGGCGCAGCCGAGATGCGGTGCGAAGTCGATGAGCGTGTTGCCGCGCGTCATCGTCTGTTTCGCGAGCGTCGCGAGCGCGTCGCCCGCGTGCACGTCGACGAGCGTACGCTTCGGCCACTGCGCGGCGAGCCATTGGGGCGAGGGGACCCCGCCCGGAATCGAGTAGAAGCGCCGGCGATCGTGCGCGGCATGCGTGCCAAGATCGGGGCGCTGCGTAGCCGGGAGGATGCCGCGTTTGGCGAGAGTGGAGAGGAGCTCGTGCGGCGAAAGTCGCTCGTCGATGATCGCGTCGTCGGCGCCCGGGCAGTCGCCGACGTAGGTGATGCGCAGCGACTCACCGGGGAAGAGCGCGCGCAGATAGCGGGCGACGGCGACCGGCGGGGAGATCAGCGGCACGATGAAGCGGCGCAGCTCCGCCGCGCCCCGCAGCTGCTCGGCCACCAGCGGGCACGCGCAGAAGATCGCGGGACCGGTGCGGCTCTCGAGCTGCTCGAGGCATCCGGACGCGATCAGCTCATCGCCCCATGTCGCCGGAAACACCTCCGCGAAGCCGCCGGCGAAGCAGGCGTTTGCGAGCTGTGTGGGCGTCGATGGCAGGGCGACGATGAGAGCGTCCGCGCCCAGGATTGCTACGGAACGCGAGGTCGGTTCGGTTGCGGGGGCTTGGTCGGACATTTGGACCCAGGGTCGACACGCTCCGGTCTTTCGGATGCGTTCATTATCGACGAATGGCCGTCATGCCGCGTTACGAGAATCTCACACTTCCCCGGGCGGCTCCGCGAACCAGCGGAAGAAGAGCACCGAGATGACCCCAAGCACGTACGTCCCACCAATCGTGAGCAGGAGTCCGCCAGCCAGTTGCTGATCCTCCAGCGCCGACAGCCCGGTGACGCGCGAGGCCAGCTCGAAGATCCCATACGCCGGGTATTCCGCGAGGAGGAGCCACATCGAGAGGTAAAGGTGCGCCTGCGTTCCCGCGAACAGGTAGAGTATTTGCATCGGCGCTCCGAAGTGCTCGCGGAACGGCACCTCGATCACCACCGGCCACCAGAATACGAGCCCGGACGTAAACCACGCGATATCGAGCACGAACGCGCCGAGTTGCGAGCGCATGAGCGTGTCGACGATCCCCGGCGCGTGCGTCGACAGCATCACGATCGTGAACGCGATCATCGCGTAGAGCGGCGTGGTGACGGTCACGATGATCTTCGCCGCTGTGCCCTCGCGCGCGAGCAGCGCGCGGATGCGATCGCCATCGATGCCGCGGAGCAGGAGCGGCGGCGCGAACATCGCGAGAGCGAGGAATTGCGCGGCGTGCACGCTCGCGAGATAGCCGGTCCCGAGCGGACCACCGGGCCAGTCGAGCGCCATCCAGACGAGCACGACGCCGATCCAGCCGCCGACGCGCCGCGCGGGGGTCGACGCGTATGCGTGCGACATCGCGCCGGAGAGCGGTTTCGACCAGCGCGAGTAGAGCGCGATGAGTCCCGCCACCATGATCCACACGCCGGGATACGCCTGCCAGCTCCAGCGCCATGGAATCCCGCGGGCCGAGCACCACCACTGCACGCTCATGCGCTCACTTCACCTTCACGAGCAGCGGTAAATCGTGCGCCCAATCCGCCTGGCGGGTGCCGAAGGGATAGACGACGTGCGCACTATCATCGCGGGTGAAGGCGATCACCTGCGCCGCGTGCCCGACTTCGTACGCGCCGGCGGAATCCGGTGCGGCGGCAACGGCGGGAGCGACGTCGACGAGCTTTTCGATCACCTTTACTTGTTCCGGCGTTCCCCGCAACCCGATGAACGACGGATCGAAGTTCGCGAGCCAGGCCTGCAGCTTCTCTGGCGTGTCGCGTGCGGGGTCCGTCGTGACGAAGACGACGCGCACCTTACCGGTGACCTCGTACGGAAGCCCGCTCAGCACCGTCGCGATGTTGGTGAGGTGAACGGGACAGACATCGGGGCAGTTGAGATAGCCGAAGAAGAGCAGCGTGACCGTGTCGTCGGTGCGCGCGCGAAAATCGAACGGCTGGCCATGCGTGTCGGTGAGAGTGAAGGCCGGGCGCGGCATCGCAGGCGAGAGCATTGCTCCGCGGTACGTGTGCTCACTGCTCTCGGCGCTGATCCCGCATCCGGCGAGAAAAAGCATTGCGGCGATGAGAGGAGCGGCGCTGGAGGCGCGGCGGCGCGGAGAGTTGGTCACCCGCGAAAGATAACGTTCGTGGCTATCGAAAATGCACGCGCGTCAGCAGGAAGCCGGCCGCGGCTGACTCATCAGGTCGAGGAGCAGATCATCGTCGAGTAAACGCCAGTCGGCAGGATATTTCCAGTAGCGTCTGCAGATCGTCTGGCTATCGAAGACGAGGCAGTGGTGCGCCATCGCTCCGGGCACGTCGCGCGCGTGCTATTCGGTGATCTGCCAGATGATGCCGTTTCCATCTCGAACCGTTCGTGAGTGAATAATGTTGGAACTGTGCAACCTGACTCCACGAGGCGCTTCCTCTCGCCCTTCACGCACACGATGATTGACCCGTGCAACGCGTGTCTAAGTGAAGAAAATCACACAGCAAGAACAGTGCGCCGGTCGTCAAGGCGACGGCGTATCGCCTTTCGCGTAGTACTCGTCTATACATGCGGTGACGATTTCACCCAGCCGCTCCGTCGTGCGCGTGGCAAGCATGCTCGGGATCGACTGCCAGAGCTGCTTCACGTCGATGAGCACATGCTCCGCGCGGATGCGCTGAAGGCGCGCCTTGGCGCAGGCGACGCGCAGCGACTTGCCCAGCTCCTCGTCGACGACCTTGTCGCTCGAGTCACGCATCTCACCCTCGCAGAGCGAACGCTCGATGGCGATGCGGAGCTCTTCGAGGTCTTCGGGCGCCAGGTGCCACGTGGCGTTGCCGATGCCGCCCGTGCTCGCATGTGCGAGGTCCACGCTCGCGGACGAATCCAGCGAGAGATGCGGGCCGCTGCCCGATTTGGATCGCACCACGAGCGCCGCTAACTCGCGAGCGCCGCGTAGTCGTCGCGAGTGGCCCGATAGCAGCTGCACGAGGCCCCCTCGAGCCCCTCACGATCCGTGATCGTGATGTTGCCGCGCGAGTAGCGGATGAATCCCGCCTCCTGCAGAATGCCTGCGGCCAACGTGACTGCCGGCCGGTGCACGCCCAGCATGTAGGAGAGAAATTCCTGCGTCAGCTTGAAGTGGTCGCCGTCCACGCGATCGTGCGTGATCAGGAGCCAGCGTGCGCATCGCTCCTCGAGCGAGTGCAGCCGGTTGCAGGCGACAGACTGCGCGACCTGGTTGAAGAGCGAGAGGGCATAGCGCAGAAAAATCCGCTCCATGTGCCTGCTCTCGGCCACGACGGCGCGAAATGCGTCGGCCTTGATGCGATAGGCAAATCCCTCCACCTGAACGACCGCCTGCGTCGGCTCACTGGCGGCGCGGAGCAACACCGGAACCCCCGCGAAGCCCTCGAGGCCGATCGTGCCGACTTCGACGGATCCACCGTCGATCGTATGAATCATCGAGACGCATCCCGTCGTCGGAAAGTAGATGTACTCGATTTCCGCTCCGGCTTCGTAGAGGATGTCGTGGGTCGTAAGCGCGATCGGCTCGAGCTCGCCGGATATCAGAGCGAGATCATCGGGAGAGAGCGCGGCAAGCAGAAGGTTCGCCGTTGCCGGACGGGCGCTGAGCGGAGGCGCTTTCATCTTGAGGTGCATGGGTCACTCCCTGATCCTGCCAAATGGGAACACCCACATCACGGCAGGAGGGAGGAAGCGGCGATGCCGCAAACCCCGGGTGTCGATAGATGAATGCGTGGGATGCGCGATCACCACGATTCGAGTCGATCTTCGTTCCGAACTGTAACACACTATACAAAGAAACGGGGCGTACTACTCGATTCGGAAACGACTTAGGTGCCAGTAGCGGAGCCTGACTGCGTATTAGGCGTGAAACCCGGACACGAAATA
>JBBRYY010000147.1:0-6527 GCA_038237245.1 Gemmatimonadales bacterium
CGGCAAACGCTTCGGCATCGTGCACGTCGACTTCGACACACTCGAGCGCACGCCGAAGTCCAGCGCCCGCTTCTACTCCGAAGTCATTCGCACTCACGGAGCGATACTCGCGGACGAGTAGCGCGGCGTGAGATCGTTGGCGAGCGCGATCTCGACGAGATGTACGCCGCCATCGCGCACGAGCGCGATGCTTGCCGCTCCGCTTCGCACCGCGTCGCCCACGGGCTCTCCATCGACGTGCACCTGCGTCTCGCCGACACCGCTCGCCGCGCGCGTGAGCACGATCTCGTAGCGCGTTCGCTTGTCCGCCAGCCGCATACGCACGCTGAACCCCGGCCAGCTCTCGGGCACGCACGGCCGCAGCTCCAGATGGTCGCCCCCTACTATAGTAAGGCCGAGCAGCGACTCGAGGGCCACACGGTACATCCAGCCGGCCGAGCCCGTATACCACGTCCACCCGCCGCGCCCGACGTGGGGCGCGACACCGTACACGTCCGCAGCGATCACGTACGGCTCGACGCGATAAACGTCGACCTCCTCCGGCGTGCGCCCGTGCGTGATCGGGCTCAGCATCTCGAGCAGCCTGGTCGCGCGCTCGGTGCGCCCCATCTCCGCCAGCGCACGCACTCCCCACAGCACACCGTGCGTATACTGTCCCCCATTCTCGCGCACGCCGGGCAGATATCCCTTGATGTAACCAGGATCGTGCGGCGTTTTATCGAATGCCGGCGTCAGCAGGCGGATGAGCTTCTCGCTTTCACTCACGAGATGCTCCTCCATCGCATCGAGCGCCGTCTCCGCGCGATCCGCCGGCGCCGCGCCCGAGATCACGGACCACGCCTGCGCGATCGCATCGATCCGGCACTCGTCGCCTGACGCCGCTCCCAGCGGCGTCCCATCATCATAGTAGGCGCGGCGATACCAGCCGCCGTCCCATCCCGCCGCGTTCAGCGCATCGCCGAGCTTTATCTTGAATTCAAGATATTTCTGCGCGCGCTCGGTATCGCCACGCGACTCGGCGATCGGGATGAAGTCTTCGAGTATCGAATACAGAAAGAAGCCGAGCCACACGCTCTCGCCCTTTCCCTCACGGCCGACGCGATTCATGCCGTCGTTCCAGTCGCCGCTTCCCATCAGCGGGATGCCGTGCACGCCCGCGGTGAGCGAGCGGTCGATCGAGCGGCAGCAGTGCTCGTACACGCTACCCGATGTCCCCGAATCCGTCGGCGTCATGAACTGCTCGTCCTCGTCCCCCGCGAGCTGCGGCCCCGTGACGAACGGCGCCGACGCCTCCAGCACCGAGCGGTCGCCCGTGCTCGCGATGTAGAACGACGTGATGTACGGGAGCCAGAGCAGATCGTCCGAGAAGCGCGTGCGAATCCCCTTGCTCGTGGGCGGATGCCACCAGTGCATCACGTCGCCCTCGACGAACTGATGCGCCGCGTGCAGCAGGATCTGCGAGCGCGTGAGCGAAGGGTCGAGATAGAGCAGCGCGGCCGAGTCCTGGAGCTGATCGCGGAAGCCGAACGCGCCCCCCGACTGATAGTACGCCGATCGCCCCCACACTCGGCACGCCAGATTCTGATAGGCGAGCCAGCCATTCACCATGATGTCGAGCGCAGGCGAAGGCGTTTCGATCTGAACGCCGCCGAGCATGTCGCGCCAGAAGTCGCGCGCGGTGTCCAGCGACTTGTTGATCGTGCCGAGATTGCCGTACGTGTGTAGGAGCGACCTCGCCTTCGTTTCATTCTCGGCCTCGCCGAGCAGCAGCACGATCTCGACGGTCGCGCCGGGCGGAATGGTCACCGTCGTACGAAAGGCGGCGCACGGATCGAGTCCCGCGCCCGTGCGACCATCCAGCGGCTCGCCCGAGTGCATCGCGGCCGGGTCACTCACGCTGCCCGTGCGACCGAGAAATGCAGTGCGGTCCGCGGTGACGCTCGGCTTCGAGCCCGCCGGAGCGACGAGCGCGGCAAACGTCGTGCGATTCGAGAACTCGCCGCGCGAGCGATTCGTCGCGAGGATCGCCCCCGACTCCGCATCGCTCGCCGTCACCACACTCCGCGCCGTCACCCATGGTACGCCGCCAAGCACCAGGTGCGCGTAGCTCGTGATGCTAATCGTGCGCTGACGCACACTCGTACTCTTGAGATTGATGCGCACGACCTTCACCGGATCGCGCCGAGGCATCCACGTCGTCGTCGTCTGCACGAGCTCGTGACTCGTGTGATTCCACGTGGTGTAGCCGAAGCCATGCCGCACCTCGTACGGACGCGGCGCCGGAGTCGGGCCCGGCAGCGGCGACCAGAAGACGCCGCTCTCCTCATCGCGCAGATAGATCGCCTCGCCGTGCGGATCGGAGACCGGATCGTTGAACCAGGGGGTGAGCCTGTTCTCGCGACTGTTCGCGCTCCAGCTCGTGACGGCGCCGCTGCCCGTGACGATGAAGCCGGCGTTCTCATTTGCAATGACGTTCGACCACGGCATTGGAGGCCAGCGCAACCCAGCGGGCGTTGCGTCGAGGCGGATGACGTACTCCGTGCCATCCTCCGAGAATCCGCCGAGCCCGTTGAAGAAGCGGAGATCCTCGTCACCGTTCGCGACGATCGTCTTCTTCGGAGCCTCGGCCGCGCGATAGCGATCACCGACGACGGCGGTTACGGGCTTCGGAGCTTCCGCGCGCTCGGACACGTCGCGCGACACAGGCGCACCGCGCTGCGCGACGATGGCCATCGCCTCCTCGCGTGTGTGCCCGGCTCCGAGCATCGCGACGAACTCCGCGCGCGCGCCGGCCGCAAGCGTGATCGCGCTCTGCAGAGCGAAGATCGGATCGAGTACCGCGCCCGTCGTCCCGCTCAGCGCGCCGCCGGCATCGAGCGACATCGGTCGCGCAGTCGTGCGCCCGCGCCCGAGGAAGCGCATGCGGTCCGTCTCATACGCGAGCTTCGTTGCACCACCAACGCTTCTCAGCGTGTGGACTACCCAGAGCGGCTCGTCATCCGCGGCGCGCAACCTGCGCATCGCGAGCAGCGCCTGCGCATGCGCGTCCCACTCCGTCTGCACGAAAAGCTTCGAGAATGCCGGATGCGATGCGTCCGCGATCGGCGTGTTGAGCACGAGCTCCGCGTACGTCGTCACGTCGAGCGTGCGCGCGCGCCCGCTCAAGTTCTCGATCGTCAGCCTGCGCTCCTCCGCGGGCGCGTTCGTCGCCAGCGTCACCTCGAGCGTCGTGCGGATGCCATCGTGCTCGCGAACGAGCGTGACGATCCCATCGTGCGCGACCGCCTCGTACGCATCAGACGCGCTGCGCACGGGCTCCGCACCCGCGCTCCAGACATCGCCGCTCTCGAGATCGCGAATGTAGAGCACGAACGCATCCGTCTCACGCGTGTGGTCAGGTGTGCGACGCGTGATCGCGAGAGCCCCGAAGTGCGAGCTCCCCGTGCCGTCGTCAGCGATCGTGAGGCGATAGCGGTCGTTCGCGAGCTCATGCTCGACCGCAACCGTGCTGCTCTTAGCGTTCATTGGTCCGTTGGTAAGTCAGAGCGATCGTCGCAGGGAGGTGCCGAACCATCACCTCGCCATCCGACGATGGCGTCACAGTATTGCCGTCCACGCGCGCGCTCGCGATCGCGCGATCGACTGGCGAGCGAAACGCAATCCCACCCGGCGGCATCTTCAGCGGGCCACTCAAATGGGCGATGAGTGTGCGCCCAGTTGCCCGAACGTCGAGATCAATCGGACCATACGGCGTGCCGAGCGCGCGCACCTTCACACCCGGCGCCTCGCGCACCCACCGCTCGGCGATCCCCGCGCCCACCACGAGCGCGCTGTCCGACGCGCGATCGTACGCGAACATGTCGAGTACGGAGCGAATGTAGTCCGAGCCCACCCACGTGTGCGGCATGTCGCCAATGAACTTCGGCGTATCCCGATCGTGCCACACCACCTCGGCCCACTGCAGCCACGCCGCCGGTCGCTGACCCTCGAAGAAGAAGTCGAGCATCGAGAGCGCGCGCTGCTTTTCGCCGAGCCGAACGAAGGTGCCGATCGTGCGCAGCTCGTACGGTGTATACGCGTCCCACTTCGCACCCGCTGCGCGCCGCATCATCGAGTTTTCCCAATACTTGTCGAACGTCCTTCTGAGCGCATTATCCGGCAGCGACGCAAGCTCGCCCACCGGGGCGACGCCCACCGTCGTCGACGTCGCGTCGAAGTCGCCGAGCTCCACGGAGCCGGGGAGGAAGTCGATGTGCTGCTGCGCCATGGCCGCGCGATACGACGCCATGATGTCCGCGCGGAAAGTGTCGCGCTTCGCGGCGAAGTTCTTTGCCTCGCCCGCGTGATGCAACACCGTCGCAATGAACGCCGCGTCCGCGTAGCCGCGCAGCCCGAAAAGATCGTCCCAGAACGAGTGCATCGCCTTGGCCGAGTAGCCTTCGTGGCTGATGGACTGCGGGAAAAGCCCGCGATACGCGCGCGCCGTACCGTGCTCGTACTCGGCTGTGAGCCGCTCGCCTCGCAGCGTATCCATGTACGCGACCGCGCCGGTAACGTGCGGCCACATCTTCGCGAGGAACGCGGTGTCCCCGGTGTAGCGGAAGTAGTCGGCGATCGCGTAGACGAGCTCACCGTGGCTGTCGTTCTCGGGCACCGGATCGGCGCCGCGCGCGTCGACGCAACACGGAACCTTTCCGTTCGCGAACTGGTAGGGCGCGTACCACTCGAGGAATGCGCGCACCTGCTCGGGGTGGCCGAGGCGGAGGAGCGCGGCGCCGATCATCGAGCCGTCGCGGATCCACGAGCGCGCGTACGACCGCGCGCCGGGGTGGATCTGCGCGCCGTGATCGTTGATGAGGATGTACGCGAGTTGCGCGCGGAGCGTCTCCGTGACGCGTGCGGCAGAGCGGGGGAGCGTGATACTCGCGCGCGTGAGGCTGGCCTCCCACGACTTCGTCGCCGTCGCGAGCTCTTCATCGACGAATGCGCGCGCGTCTTCATCGCGCGCGAAGGGACGAGACACCGCTCCGTTCGCATGGAAGGGCATGAGCACGTACACGTCGCGAGATGCGCCCGCGGGGATCGACAGCGGATAGGACATCGCGGCCGAGGCGTGCTCCATCGGATCGTCGACCTCGGTGCGCGAGGGAAGCGCGCCGGATCGGAGCGATTCGACGATCTCTCCCTCGTCGAACGTCGACGCGCCAACGGCTGCGGGAGCGGTGAGAGGCACGACGGTCCAGCTGTCGTTGACTGCGAGCACCGACTGATCCCACGCAATGTGGCGCAGCGGTGCGTCGCCACCCTGCGTCGCGAGAAACTGCCAGCTCGGGTTCACCTGAAATGGCCGCACCGCGAGAAAGAGCGTCGGCTTCGCCGCCGTCTTCCCGATGTTCGTGACGCGATAGCGCGCGTAGAGCGATGAGGAATCGAGCGGCCCCGCAGCGAACGTCGTCACCTCGAGCCTGAGCGCACCTGCACTCCACGTGACCGAGGGGATAGGCAGATAACGCTGCGCGAGCGACTGCTTCGCATCGTGCCAAGTCACGAGCTTGCCGCCCACGCGCAGGAAAGGCTCGAGCGAGAATCCACCCGCATGCGGCTCGATCGCTCCCTGCTCATTGATCAGCGCCTCGGCGTCATCCCCATCGACGCCGACCACAGTCCAGTACGATTGCTTGCCGCCGAGATATTTCGGATAGCTCCCCGCCGGCGCGCTCGCGGCGACGTGCGCGAAGAACGCATTCCGCGTTGCGGACCACTCGACCGGGATCACCGAGAGCTCACGAATCGCGTACGCGCGTGGCGCGCTCGCCGATGCCGGAATGCGCACGCGCAGCCAGCGCGACTCCATCTCAGGGAGATAGATCCAGTCGCGCCCACCGTTGCTTCCAACCACTGCGTACGCGCTGTCCCATTTTGCGCCGTCTGCTGACACGTCGATGACATAGTTCGAGGGCGCTATGCCGGTCGACCAATCGATCGTCGCGCCGCCATACTCCCGGCTACTACCGAAGTCGACCGAGTACGTCTCGGCGCTCGCGGACCTCTCGCTCATCCACGATGTCGCCGCCTTGCCATCGACTCCCATCGCAGGCGCATGCCCCGCGACGAACGATGTCGCAATCGCGACCGGCGTTCCCCTGTACGCATGCACGGGTTCGAGCGGGGTGAACGTCAGCGCATCGAGCCAGACCGTCCCCTTGCCGCCGCTTCCCGCCGTGATCGAGAGCTCGAGCGACGCGAGGTGCGCAAGCTCGCCACCACCGCGCGGTCCCCACGCGAAGGTGATGTGACGCTTCTTCAGCGTCATCTGCTTCCACTCTTCGGGGAAGCGGACGTTGACGGCGTTGTTCCACCACACGTTGTCGCCCGTCGAGTCGATGAGCTTCACCTCGAAGTTCTCGGCCGGCGCCTGCCCGCGAATGCGATACGAGAACGCGTAGTTCTCCGGCAGCGCGACGTCGAACTTCTTGCGCGCGATCGCGTAGCCGCCGTGGCCGTGGAAGTCGAAGTCGAGGCGGAGC
>JBBRYY010000148.1:0-6391 GCA_038237245.1 Gemmatimonadales bacterium
CAGCGATCGACGGCGATCCCCACGCAGTCGAAGCCCCCGCCCACATTTGCGGCGGACGCTGGGACGCGAACGGTGGCGATGCTCTCGGAGGCGGTCACGCGTGAAGGCTAACGACGCACCTCCGCTCCGTGAAGCGCGCGCCCTGCCGCAGCGACGATCAGGCCTCGCGCCGAACAGTCGTGCTCGCGACCGATCCCTCGTCGACGTCGCCGAGCGATGTGCGTGCAGCCGGCGCGAGCCGCGCGAGGAGCTTGTCGAAATCGGAGATGTACAGCCCGCCGCCCTCGCGCCGCACGAGTCCATCGGCACACAGCCGCCCGAGCACCAGCGAGATCGACTCCCGCGTCGCACCAACCAATTCGCCGAGCAAGCGGCGAGGCACCGTGGGCGTGTCGCCTCCGGCTCGCGAATCGTGACTCTGCGCGAGACGCACGAGCGATGCGATCAGCCGCTGCTCGACGGTCAGCATCGCATGCTGTCCGAACTTCACGAGTAACGCGGTGCGCTCCGCCATGATCTGCCGCAGCAGGATCAAAGCAGTGGCGGGCTGCTCGCGCAGCATCGAGCTGAATCGCGCGGAACTCAGATGCAGCGTCTCGCTTTCCTCTTCAGCGCGCGCCTGGCTCGCGTAAACAGACGATCCTTCGAGCCCCTCCCCACCAAACGTCTCCCCACTCGTCGCGACCCACGGCACGAAGCTCCGACTGGCGCCTACCTGATTGCGCAAAACCACCTGCCCCCGCAGCACCAAAAAGATGCCGTCGGCAGCGCCCCCCTGCTCGTAGATCGTGAATCCAGCGGGCCAAGTTGTACGCGCGCCGTAAGCGGCAATTTGATCCCGTTGCTCGCGGCCAATCCGTGTGATTTCTTTCATGAGGACGGTTGACGGAGCCATGCACCACCGGGTTCGCCTGAGCAAGGCACGCTGGCTACCACGCCGCATGTCGTGTCGCCCTTGAAAGCAATGTACGGGCCGTAAAGTGAGCGGGCACAGCGGTTTCCCCATTCGGTGATAGCCACGGAATGTCGAGCTCTTCGCGCGCGCTGACGGAACACGGGACGCCCTTCATCATCCTCGGCGCCGATACGGTACTCGCCGCCCTGCCAGCCTCGCCGGTGCAACTCGCGCTCGCCTGCCAGGCCCTCGGCTTCCAGCTCGCCGCGCCCGCGACGTGGGGTGACGAGCTGATCGCGGAAAGCTGCCTCGAACAGCTCGCCGACTACGAGCACCCATCCGCGGTGATGTGCAGCTGCCCCCTCGTCACCGAGCGGCTCACCCGCGCGAGCACGACACTCGAACCGTTCATGCTGACCTTCGCCTCGCCCCCGGTCGCGACCGCGCGCTACATCCGCGCAGCGTTCAGCGGGCAGGCGCTGCACATCACCTACGCCGGCGCGTGCCCCGGTGCAGACGACGAGTCGATCGACGCCCGCATACGCCCCGCCGATCTGCTCGATGAATTCGTCCAGCACGGCATCGTCCTCGGCGCGCAGCCCAACTGCTTCGACGCGCTCGTGCCGCTCGACCGCCGGCGATTCTACTCGCTCCCCGGCGGCGTTCCGGCGCGCGAGCACGTCGAGCGCGTCGCGCGTCGTGCGTTCATCGAGCTCACCGGCGACGATGTCGTCATGGAGCTCACGCAGCATCTCATCGAACAGACTCCCGCACTCTTCGACATCGCGCTTCCGCTTGGCTGTTTGTGCGCTGGCGCAGGGGAGCACGCGGTGCGTGGCAATCCGCGCGTCGGCCTGCTCACACTGGAGCCGCCGCGCGCGCGCCAGCAGGTGCTCGATCAGTCGGTGCATGTCGACGTGTGGCAAACCCTCGAGGAGCTGTGCGCTGTGCACATGCGCGGCAGCGAGGAGCGCGCCGACATCGAGGTGCATCTCGCGGCGGACAGCGTACCGGCCGCGAGCCCCGTCATCGACGTGCCCGAGGCTACCACCGTCGACTACGATGCACTCGACGAGGCACTCGACCGCGCACTCACAGCGTCGCCGCTACAAGTCGAGGCCGAGGTCGAGATTCCGGAAGCAGTGGTAGTCGAGGAGATCGCGGCCGAGGAGATCGCGGCCGAGGAGATCGCGGCGATGTCGATTCCGCGTCGACGGCCGGTGGTGATTCGCGCGCCCACTGCGCTGCCGCGCCACGCGAGCGCGAGCGGAGAGATGGTGCCGCGCGCATCGCTCGCGGTACTCCGTCGTGCACTCGCGCGCATCGCGAAGCGCAAGGCGCGCCGCCAGCCGAAGGTCGAGCGCGCTCGTCGCGACCGCGCGGTCGAGATCCGCGATGGACTCGTGCGCGGCCCCATTCGCACACCGCGCTCGCTCGCGATCGCCGGGACCGCGGATCTTCCCCGCCCCGTTCCGCCGCCACCCGCGCGCCATCGCCCGCGTACGATGCTGGAGCTGTAGTCGCGCTAGAGGTTCAGCGCCTCGCGCGCTCCCGTGATCACGAACTGCGTCGCCACCGCGGCGAGCAGCAGCCCCATGATGCGCGTCATCACGCGAATCCCCGTCTGTCCCATCAGGCTGACGAGCCGGTCGCCCGCCCGCAGCGTCAACCAGCAGATGATTGCCGTCAGCCACACGGATCCATAGACGGCGGCATTCCCAGCGAGCGAGTGCGACTGTCCGGACAGCACCATCACGGTCGAGATCGCGCCCGGGCCGGCGAGCATCGGCATCGCAAGCGGCGTGAGCGCGACGTCTTCCTTCTCCTGCCCCTCGACGATCTCCTCGGTGCTTTCCTGTGTGCTCCGCTGGCCGCGCAGCATGTCCAGCGCGACGAGCCACAGGATCAATCCACCAGCGATGCGAAATGCGGGGAGCGTGATGCCGAAGACCTTGAAGATCGCGGTGCCTGCGATGCCGAACACGGTCATCAGCAGTCCTGCCGCAATGCACGCGCGGAGCGCCGTCCGGTGGCGCTGCTCTTTCGACTGTCCCTGCGTGATCACCAGATACGTCGGGATGACGGCCACCGGATCCACGATGAAAAGCAGCGACGTGAAGGTGACGAGCGCGAACTGCAGATAGGTCGTCATCGGTCGTCGTACTCGTGCAGCGCCGCGTGGAGCACCTCGCGCAGCCGCGTTTCGCGGTCTGGTCCTTCCGGCACACCCGCGGCGGCCGCGCCGAACTGCACGAGCATCTCCTGCTCGACGAATGCCGGCGTCGCCTCGACACCGAGCTCCTCGATGGAGCGCTTCGCGAGCTGCCGCAGCGCAGCGCGCGTTGCCGGCTCGAGCGCCGCGAGTCCCGCCGGATCGCGCGGCGGCGGCTCGACCGGGTTGCGCGCGCGCTGCGCCGCATCGCGCACCGCGCTGAGCTTCGCGAAGGTGACGACGAACGATCCGGGGGTGTGCTCGATCACTTCATTCAGCACGCCGCGCCTGCGCAGCGACGCGAAAAGCTGCACGATCGACTCGCGCACCACCGACACGCCATCAGGGCTGTTGTTCCCGCGCCCCGTGATGACGAGTGCCTCCGTCGCACGACTCATCTGCCGCTCGCGTAGCCAGTTCTCGGTGTGCTTCACCGCCTGCTCGCGCGATGGTTGATGCGTGCGCAGGTTCAGCGTGCGCTCGGCGCCGAAGCGAAGCTCGTCGAATGCCTGCGACAGCGATGACGTACGCGGAGCCTTCATCGCTCGCGGCAGACTGGGGAAGTGCGCATGCCCAAAGCTACAGTCACGATGCTCGTGGACAAGAAAAAACCGTCTTGCCATTTCGGGCAAGACGGTTTTTCAAGCGTGTGGAGTCGCGTTAGAACGACAGTCCAACACTCACCGGGATCATCTGGAACTTCGAGCTGTTGTCGGTATTGCCGTTGTTACCCGTGAAGATGTAGTGGTAACGCGCCTCGACGAACGGCGAAAGGCTGCCGACGTTGAACTTGAGGCCCGCGCCGCCGTTCAGGCCGAACTTGGTGACGCTGTACGGGTCGCTGAGATTCACGTCGCTCGAGTTGCCCGTGGTCTTCAGGTTGTACACGCCGACGCCGGCCAGAAGATAGAACTTCGCGGCTTGGCCCGACCCTACGTTGAACACTGCGTCCGCCGTTCCGTGAATGTCGCGGAGCTTCAGATTGCCACTCGTTCCCTTGTAGGCAAACTGGTTCCACTGTCCATCAACGCGAATGCCGACCGGCCAGTTTGCAGCGCCGAAGTTCAGGAAGGCGCCCGCGTTCCAGCCGGTCTTCAGGAAATTGTTCGCATCGCTGATGGGAAAGCTCGCTCCGCCGAGCACACCGAACTGAATGGGGGACTTGTTCGCCATTTCGCTCGTCGCCTGCGCGGAAACCCTCGCGCTCGCGAAAACGGTGAACCCCAGAACGGCCGCGGTTGTAAGAACACGTTTCATAATTTCCTCACATTTCTTTTGAAGGACACGTTTCGCGACTACGTCAGTTGCGTCGTGTGTCCCATAAAAGCAAAAACGAAGCCGCTCGTTGCCGAAATATGAGAGTCTTTATCGGCCGCGTCTGCTACAATGAACAAAGCTGCCCGCAATGAATGCGGACAGCTTCATCGAAATGTGTTGGCTGTCACCGAGCAGACTAGAACGTGATACCTACGCTGATCGGCACGAACTGCAGCGCCTTCGCATTGCTGGCGTTGTCGCTGCCAACGGCCGAGCCGTGGATCACATTATGATAGCGCGCCTCGATGAACGTGGCGAATCCTGTCAGCTGGAACTTGAACCCCACGCCGGCGTTCAGCCCGAACTTCGTTCCGCTCGCGCTCACATCGCTTGCTGGATCCTTGAAGCGCACGTTGTAGACGCCCGCGCCGCCGATGAGATAGAACTTGGTCGGCAGTGCCGCGCCGAACGTGTACACGACGTTTGCCGTGCCATCGATGACGCGAAGATCCGCGTTCTGCGTAGCTCCGCCGGCGCCGGCCGCCTGCACGAACCCTTTCCCGCTCAGCTGGTGCCACTGCCCGTCGACGCGGAAGCTCACCGGCACGAGCGGCACACCGATGCTCAGGAGCGCACCCGCATTCCATCCGGTCTTGTTGAAATTCTTGAGGTCACTCAGCGGAACGGTCGCTCCGCCCATGATGCCGAATCGCACCGGGCTGCTCACGATCGCCTGCGCGGAGACGGACGCAACCGTCGCGGATAATGCAAGCCCCAGAACGGCGGCACTGATCGCCGTACGCTTCATAATGAATCCCTCCAAGCTGTTCATGAGTCTCGGCCCAGGCTCCACGATGTTTCGCGGCGCGCCAGCTCCGGTCCGGCACGTGCCGGTCACCTGTTCATTGCAAGAACCACGCATCTTCACCCATCACAACGCGGAAGACACTCCGCTCGTGCCACTGATGAGACGCGCGGGCGCCGCGAACGTTTGCGAAAACGGGGATTCCTGCGATTGGTGAGTTCGGTCACACTGGGCCTGCGACTGTCCTACGCCGCGATCTCCAGCGTGTCCGCGCGAAACATTCGCGCGACGCAGACCTCGTTGCAGGCGGAGCGCCTCGGACACGACGCGCAGTCCCGCCGGACCTTCTCCGGGTAGCGCGCGCGCTCCGTCACCTCGTAGCCGACGGATTCGAAGAAGCCGGCCGTCATGGTCAGCGCGAACAGCTCGATGATTCCGCGCATCCGCGCGAGCGCCTCGAGTTCCGCCACCACGCGGCGCCCCACACCGCCACCGTGCGCATCGCGCGCGACCGCGAGCGACGCGACCTCCGCGAGCGAGGGCGAATACTCCTTGAGCGCACCGCACGCGCGCACGCGCCCGCGCGCATCGACGGCGACGACGAAGTCATCGAGCGCGAGCGTCACGCGCTCGGCGCTGATCGGCAGCATCACGCTATCCGATGCATATCCATTCACGAGCGCGACGATCGAAGCGACATCCGCAGGGTGTGCTATCCGCAACGTGAGTTGCTCTCTCATGACATCGCCCTCTCGAGCAGCTCGAGGCCGTGCGCGAGCTCCTCGCGCGTCGCCGTGAGCGGCGGCAGCAGCCGCAGCGTGTAATCCCCGGCGGTCAGAACGAGCAGTCCCGCCTCGCGCGCGCTCGCGACGATCTCTCCCGCAGGCCGTGACACGTCGATCCCCCACAGATATCCCACCCCGCGCACCGCGCGAATCTCCTCGCGCCGCGCCGCCATCGAGTGGAGCGCATCGCCCAGCCACGCTCCGTTCTCCCGCACGCGCGCGAGCAACGCCGGATCCGAGAGCCGGTCGAAGACATGCTTCGCCACCGTCGCCACGAACGGTCCACCCCCGAACGTCGACCCGTGATCACCGGCCTGCACCGCCGCCGCAATCTCCGCCGTCATCAACACCGCGCCCATCGGCAGCCCGCCCGCCAATGGCTTCGCGAGCGTAACCACATCAGGCACCACGTCCGTCCGCTCGTACGCGAACAGCCA
>JBBRYY010000149.1:0-6141 GCA_038237245.1 Gemmatimonadales bacterium
CATCGTCGTCGAGCCGGATGCGCTCGCGTTCACGCAAGGGGATGCAGGCACGCAGCTCGCGGTGACGCTGCTCGACTCGATCGGCGGCACGCTCTCACCCACGGGCCGCCCGGTCACGTTCGGCTCGAACAACTCGAGCGTCGCGACGGTGAGTGGCGCTGGCTTCGTCACGCCAGGCGCCGTAGGCCAGGCGGTCATCACCGTCACTGCTACCGGCTCCGGCGTCTCGACCACGGTGACCGTGACCGTCACGGCGGTGCCGGTCGCATCGGTGTCGATCACCCCATCGCTCGACACGCTCATCGTCGGGCAGGCGGTGCAGCTCACGGCCACGACTAAGGATGGAAGTGGCAACCCACTCACCGGTCGCACCATCGTGTGGGACGGGAGCGATAACAACGTCGCCAGCGTGTCGAGCAACGGGCGAGTCACCGCGATCGCGCCGGGCACACTCACTGTAACGGCGACCAGCGAGGGAAAGACGGGAACGGCGACGATCGTCGTACTCGCGGTTCCGGTCGCGAGCGTCACCATCTCGCCAACGAGCGCATCGGTGCTCGTAGGCTCGAGCACCGCGCCGTTCACGGCGGTCGCGAAGGATGGAAGCGGCAATGTGCTCAACGGCCGCACGATCACCTTCGCGTCGAGCAACACGGCCGTCGCGACGGTCGACGCGACCACTGGCGTCGCGACCGGCGTGGCGCCGGGCACGACGACGATCACCGCGTCGAGCGAAGGGAAGACGAGCAACAACGCGACGCTCACCGTGTCCGCGGTGCCTGTCGCATCCGTCACGATCTCGCCGACGACGCAATCGGTCGTCGCCGGAGGCAGCACGCCGGCCTTCACCGTCGTCACGAAGGACGCGGGCGGCAACGTGCTCACCGGCCGCACCGTCACCTTCAATTCCAGCAACACCGGCGTTGCGACGATCACCTCGTCCGGCGTCGCCACCGGCGTCGCACCCGGCACGACGAACATCACCGCATCGAGTGAAGGAAAGACGAGCAGCGCTGCGACGCTGACCGTCACCGCAGTCCCCGTCGCATCCGTCACGATCTCGCCGACGACGCAATCCGTCGTCGCCGGCGCGAACACACCCGCGTTCACCGTCGTCACGAAGGACGCGGGCGGGAACGTCCTCACCGGACGCTCGATCACCTTCAACTCGAGCAACACCGGTGTCGCGAGCATCGACGCATCAGGGATCGCGACCGGACTCTCCGCCGGCACGACGACCATCACCGCATCGAGTGAAGGCGTCACCAGCAACAGCGCGACGCTCACCGTCTCGCCTCCCCCCGTCGCGACCGTGACCGTCTCGCCGTCGAGCCAATCGGTAGTGCAGAACGGCAACGCGCCCGCGTTCGCCGCCACGACCAAGGACGGCAACGGGAACACGCTCACCGGTCGCACCGTCACCTGGAGCTCGAGCGATCCGAGTATCGCGACCATCGATCCGGGCACCGGCGTCGTCACGGGCGTCGCAGCCGGCACCGTCACCATCACCGCGACGAGCGAGACGAAGACCGGAACCGCGTCGCTCACGGTCACTGCTGCTCCGGTCAGCAGCGTCACGGTTTCCCCCCCAAGTCAAACGATCGTCGACGGGAACTCCGCGTCCTTCTCGGCCACCCTGAAGGACGCGCAGGGGAACGTTCTCACCGGTCGCACCATCGCCTGGAGCTCCGGCGACGTCACCGTCGCAACGGTCGACAATTCCGGAAATGCGACATCCGCCGGGCCCGGCACGACGACCATCGCGGCGACCAGTGGGGGTCAGTCAGGCAGCGCCACTCTTCAGGTAGATCCCGTACCCGTGACCTCGATCCTCGTGACTCCGGCCATCGCGATCGTGAGCGTAGGGAACACGACGCAGCTAAGTGCGGTGATTCAGGACAATGGCCACGGTCATGGCCACAAAGTCGACTGGAGCTCGAGCAACGATGCGGTCGCGACCGTCGACAAGAAGGGAGTCGTCACGGGCCAGGCGCCGGGATTCGCGACGATCAGCGCATCGGCGCAGGGGCAAAGCGGCAATGCCATCGTGACCGTCACGCCGTAACCGGTAGTGCCTCAGCGAATCGAAAAGCTGAGCGCCGCCCCGAGCCTCGGCCCGCCCTGATCGAAGCCCACCGTTGGCGCGAGATGCGGACCCTCAGCCGTCCTCCGCGCGGCCGACGCGCCGAGCGTCGCTGGCGGATACGGATCGCCACGCGCACTCGATGCATGGAGCGCCGCCTCGATCGCACCGAGCAGCCAGATCCCGCCGCCAACCGCCGCACCCGTCGTCAGATTCTTTCGCTCCGTTCCGTTCGGATATGGATGACCGAACGGATCCGTAAAAATTATCGGCGTTGACTTGAGCGCCCACACCGCGCTCGCGGCCACACCGCCCAGCACGACGATGCCAAGCACTGGCTGATGCGTGTAGAACTGCCCGCCGCCCGGGAGGATCCCGAGCGCGAATGCCTTTCCCGGACTGCGATCGAGCGCACCGATGCGTGAGGCGACGGCCGAGCGATCGACGGCGTTCGGGCGCAGCGACAGATATTTCTGGAAGTCATTTACCGCGAGTGACGTCTTCCCCTCGGCCTGGTAGACGAGCGCACGCGTGTAGTACACGTCCGGCCACGCGGGCGCAGCGGACGCCGCGCTCGAGAGCGAACGTTCCGCGCTCTTCAGATTGCGCGCGGCGAAGAAGTCGATCCCCGCCCGGAGATCGTTCGCCGCGTCGGCGGGGTACGCCGTGGGGCGCGGGCTCGCGAGCGCCGCAGCGCGATGCGGCGACTGGCGCGGATCGATGCGCCAGAGCTCCGCGTACGCGAGTCCCGTCGCCGCGCCCGCGTCGCCCGCGTCGATTTTCACCGCTTCGCCGAATCGCGACGACGCGGTCGTGAGATCGCTGCGTCGCAGCGCGAGATAGCCGAGTCCAGCCAACGCACCCGCGCGATCGTCGCCGTCCTTGAGCGCGGCGGTGAAGTCCTGCGCGGCGGGCTCGTTCTTCCCCTGCGAGGAGCGGATGTAGCCGCGCCCGATCAGCGCGCGCGTGTTCGTCGGATCGACCGAGAGTACGCTGTCGTATGCGCCCTCCGCAGTGACGCTCCCTTCACTCAGCTGACGCTCGGCCTCGAGCAGGAGCGTCGTGATCTCGGCGGCGGCGGTGACGCGGATCGTGGCGTACGCGCGGTCGCCGATGCTGACGACGAGACTGTCGCCATCCTGTAGTGGCGCCGCCTGCACCGCGAAGTGCGCGACGCCGGCGTTGTCGGTGATCTGTGTGGGAGCGGGGGTGCTGCCGCGCAGCGGATACTGCTTGAGCGCGACGGTCAGCAGCGGCGAAGGGTTGCCGAATGGATCGGAGACGGTGACGGTGACATCACGCGTGCCGCGTGCGCCTGCGCCGATGTCGAGCGTTTGCGGCGTGGCCTTGACGAGCGAGGGGGCGGACGGAAGCGTCGTGAGCACGAAGTCGGTGACGCCGATCATCTCCACGCCGTCCGCATCGGCGATCTTCAGATTGTAGTTCCCCGCGGTCGAGCCGGCGGGGATCGAGAAGGTCGCGTGTCCGTCGCGGTCGGTGTTCGCGTTGAGCTCCGCCTGTGCGCCGCCCGGGATGTCGCGCGACCCGTGGAGCAGAAGTCGCACGCCGGAGAGGGGTGTCGTCCCGCGGCGAATCGTGACGGTGAAGAGCGCGACGGTGCCGGCGGTCGCGCTGAAGCCGCGATACGGAAGATCGACTTCCATGGGACGGATCGGCGCCGGCGTCGCGATCTCGGCGCGCGCCACCCTGTTGCCGTTCTCCGCGCAGGTCTTCATCGCGTCGAGCACTGCGGGGGTTGCGCCGAGCTCTTTCAGATTCTCGTTGTCGCGCGAGGTGGGCGAGAAGGCGAGGCAGGCGCGCCGAATGATCGCGGCAATCTCGGGTTTGCTATACGTGGAGCCAGTGAGAAATCGAACGAGATCGCCCTTGTGCAAGGGAGCGGCCTCCTGGGCGTGCGCGGCAGTGGCGGCGAGCGAAAAGCAAAGGGCGCCAGTGAGCGCTCTCGCGATGCGAGGCATCATCGAATCCGTCGGTTGGTGAGCGTGGGAGAGGCGTGCGCGATGCACTCATCGAGAGCGTCGTGCACGCCGCGTTCAATAACTACTCCCTGACTTAACGCTTGTTCGACTCGGAGCGCAACGAGCCGTCCTTGGCGGTGCTCTCGCGTTCGTCGGAGCTGACGCGGGGCTCGCCGCCTTTTCCGCCGTAGCCGCTCTCGTGTTCCATGGTGCGGTCTTCGAGCGGCTCGGAGCCGGGGTGACTCATCTTATCGGCAGCGGGTTTGGCGGTCGGCTTGACCGCGCCCGTGTCGCTGCGCGTCGGCTCGCCGCCGCGCTGGCCCGACACCGCCTTCAGTCCCTCGGCGGCCTCGGCACCGCCTCCGGTGGACGTGTTGCTTGCTGGCTGCTTCCTGGGATCGTGTGTCATCATGCCGCCGGTTGGAGAGATGCCAGAGGAAGAGGCAGGGGGTGTGCCAACGTGATATGTGGCAGGGCGTTAGTGCCTTGCACGTGACGCGGAGTGCCCGTCACGTGACGGCCGTATTTTACGGCAATCTCATCAGAAGCCGGTAGTTCAGGCACGCACGCGATATTAGGCGCTATACTGGCGTATTAGCGACGCAATATTGTCTTTATTAACGTCGCCATATAAATAAATTAGTGTGTTTTAGCGATCTCTGCTACATATGGGCTTCGACCTTCGATAGGCGATTTTCTCTCCCTCCACGAACGTCGAAATCGTGATATCCGCAATCCATAGCCGTTGCGTTTTCCCCAGGCATCTGTCACTGGCATGTCCTCTTTCGCACACGTGATTTCGCACTCGTGACCTACCCCTCCGCCGCACCGTCGTCGAACCCGAATCAGTCTGCGATTCCGAAGAAGCTCGCGGAATTTCTGATCGAATTCGCCGTCGCCGTCCAGAAGCACGCCATCTACCCGCAGGGGCATCCGCAGCTCGCCACCGCGGTCGACAAGTGCGTGCGTCGTCTCGATGGCATTCTCAATGACGAGGAGCCGGTCACCTTCGCGTTCGCGCGGAACCAGGTCGTCATCGACAACGTCGCGACCGATCCGAACAACTCGCTGATGAAGGAGCTCGCGCAGCGGCTGCATCGCCAGCGCATCGGCTCCATCCGCATTCTCCCCGGCGTGTTGCGCGACGAGCTCGCGGACTTCCTCTACGCATCGTCCATCGAGGAGAACGAGAAGCCGCAGATCGCGATCGCCGCGCAGACGATGCGCTGGCCGCACATCAACGTCACCACGCTCACGTACGACAAGCTCGAGCTGATGGGCGACGAGAGTGGGCTCACCGACGACGAGAACAAGCGCGCCGGCGCGAAGCTGATCTGGATCGCCCTCGCGCGCGCGACGCTGATGCTCGGCGACGACCCCGCCAACGAAGAGCTCCTCAGCCCCTTCGTCCTCGCGAGCGCGCTCAACCAAAAGCGTGATCCCGCCTACGATCAATCGGTCGTCGGCTTTCTCATGCAGCTCACCGAGTCGCTCAAGGGACCGCAGAGCGACGAGTCGATCAAGGTCACGAGCCAGCTCACGGAGCTGATCAAGTCGCTGCAGCCCGCCGCGCTCGACCGCCTCATGGAAATGGGCGGGGACGCCGAGAAGCGGAAGCGGTTCGTCATGGACACGTCGCAACATCTGGCGGCGGACGCGGTCCTCGCGCTCGTGCAGGCCGCCGCAAAAGCGTCGAACCAGACGATCTCGTCATCGCTGCTACGGCTCCTCGGCAAGCTGGCGCTGCAGGCCGAGAAGGGCGGGTCGCTGATGCGCGCTGGTGCATCGACGGCGATGCGCGATCAGGTGGAGCAGCTCGTCGACAACTGGGATACGCGCCGCCTGAATCCAGAGGGCTACCAGGAGGCGCTCGACCGCATGGCGCAGCGGCGCGTGTTCACGCTCATGCTGCAGCGCCAGCATCCCTGCGAGCCGAAGCGGCTCGTCGCCACCGCGCTCGAGACGGACACACTCGGCGGACCCGTGTGGCTCGCGGTCAACCAGCTGATCTCGCACGGTGGTATCGCGATGCTGCTGGATCTGCTCGATCGCGCGCCGGCGAACAACAAGACGGCCGAG
>JBBRYY010000150.1:0-6133 GCA_038237245.1 Gemmatimonadales bacterium
CACGATGGGAAAGATCGCGCGCGACATCGCGCTCCTGTCGCAGACCGAAGTCGCCGAGGCGTTCGAGGCTGCCGAGGAAGGGAAGGGCGGCTCCTCCGCGATGCCGCAGAAGCGAAATCCCGTCGGCGCATCCGTCGTGCTCGCCGCATCGATCCGCGTGCCCGGCCTCGTCGCGACGATGCTAACCGCGATGCCGAACGAGCACGAGCGCGCGCTCGGCGGATGGCAGGCGGAGTGGGAGACGCTGCCCCAGATCGTGCGCCTCGCGGGAGGCGCCGCTCGCCACACCGCCGAGATGCTCGGCGGGCTCGAGGTCGACGCGCAGCGCATGCGCGCCAATCTGGAGATGATGCAGGGCGTGTCGCGCTCGGAATCCGTGTCGATGGCCCTCGCGACGCGCCTCGGACGGTTTGACGCCCATCACACTATCCGCGACGCGAGCAGGCGCGCGCTCGCCGAGCATCGGCCGCTCGCCGACGTGCTTGCCGAGATGCCCGAGGTCGCCGAGCATCTGAGCCGCAAGGAGATCGAGCGCCTCCTGGAGCCCGCGCACTACCTCGGCGCGACTGCAACGTTCATCGGCGACGCGCTCGCCGCGCACGAGAGATATCGCGATGGCGAATGAACCGAACGCACCGAGGAGATCATGACGACTGGCGACGCCCCCGACGATCCGCACGCCGCAGGGATGGCGAGGCGCCGCAAGGTGCTCGGCGACGCACACGTCGATCGCGCGATCGCATCGACCACGCCGCTCACCGAGGACTTTCAGCGCCTCATCACCCGCTACGCCTGGGGCGAGATCTGGACACGCCCCGGGCTCGACGCGCGCACGCGCCGCGTGCTCGTCATCGGCACGCTCGTGGCGCTCAACCAGCCGGAGGAACTCGCGATGCACGTCCGCGCGGCGCTCGCATCCGGTGATCTCTCCGCGAACGAGGTGAAGGAGATCCTCCTGCAGCAGGCCGTCTACTGCGGCGTGCCCGCGTCGAATGCGGCCTTCCGCATCGTGGCCGAGGTGGTGGCCGAGATCAACTCGACGACGCGCGCGAGATAGCCGATGAAGGAGCGGACGCAGGTCGGCATCATCGGCGCGGGGCCCGCGGGGCTCATGCTCTCGCATCTCCTCGCGCGCGCGGGAATCGACTCCGTCATCGTCGAGCGGCGCAGCCGCGAGTATATCGAGAAGCGCGTGCGCGCAGGTGTCCTCGAGCAGGGAACCGTGCAGCTGATGCGCGATACCGGGATCGGCGAGCGCATGGATCGCGAGGGGCTCGTCCATCGCGGCATCGCGCTGCGCTTCGAGGGCCACGATCATCGCATCGCCTTCGACGAGCTCACCGGCGGCAGCACGATCACCGTCTATGGGCAGCAGGAGGTCGTGAAGGATCTCATCGCCGCGCGCATCGCCGGCGGCGCTCGGCTCCACTTCGAGGTCGAGGATGTAAGTGCGCACGATGTGAGCTCCAGCGCGCCGAAGCTCCGCTACACGATCGCCGGCGAGCCGATCGAGCTCGAGTGCGACTTCATCGCCGGCTGCGATGGCTTCCACGGCGTCTCGCGCGAGACGATCCCCGCCGATCATCTCACGCGCTCCGAGCGCGAGTATCCCTTTGGCTGGGTCGGCATCCTCGCCAACGTCGCGCCCTCGTCCGAAGAGCTCATCTACGCATCGCACGATCGCGGCTTCGCGCTCCACAGCATGCGCTCGCCGACGCTCACACGTCTGTATGTGCAGTGCGATCGCACGGACACGCTCGAGGACTGGCCCGATGACCGGATCTGGCAAGAGCTGCATCTTCGTCTCGCGACGGACGATGGCTTCACTCTCACGGAGGGTCCCGTCGTCGAGAAGGCGATCGCGTGGATGCACGGCGTCGTGACGGAGCCAATGCAGTACGGCCGGCTCTTTCTCGCCGGCGATGCGGCGCACATCGTCCCCGCCACGGGCGCGAAGGGGCTCAACCTCGCGGTCGCCGACGTGCGCGTGCTCTCGAGCGCGCTCGACGCCTTCTACCGCACCGGCTCCACCAACGCGCTTGCGTCGTACTCCGAGACCTGCCTCCGCCGCGTCTGGCGCGCGCAGCACTTCTCGTACTGGATGACGACGATGCTGCATCGCTTTCCCACCGACGATGGGTTCCAGCGGAAGCTGCAGCTCGCGCAGCTCCGCTGGGTGTCATCCTCGCGTGCGGCGGCGGCGAGCCTGGCCGAGAACTACGTGGGGATCGTGAGCGTATGAGCGAGTCGTCGCCGGTTCAGAGCTTTATCGAACGTCTCGCCAGCGGTGAGATCACGCTGCCGGCGCTCGGCAAGATGCTGGGCATGGAGCCGGGTGGCTTCGGCGAGGGCACGGCCACCTTCACGTTGAACGCGGATCCCGACCAGCACGGAAACGTGATGGGCACTCTGCACGGTGGCGTGCTCGCCGCGGTCGCGGACACCGCGATGGGCTTCGCCTTCGCGACGACGCTCGCCGCCGGCGAATCGTTCGCCACGCTCGAGATCAAGGTGAGCTTCCTGCGCCCCGTGTGGCGTGCGACACTCACCGCAACCGCGCATGTCCTGCACCGCGGGAAGTCGACCGGCCTCGTCGAGTGCCGCGTGACCGATGAGCGCGACCGACTCGTCGTGCACGCGACCTGCACCTGCCTCGTGCTGCGCGGTGAGCAGGCGAAGGGCCGCCAGCTGGGAGACAGACTGGGAGGCTAGCTTTCGGGATGCACTCCTCGGCCGTGTTCCTGCAGACACTCGCGCTGGTCCTCGGCGTCGCGGCCCTGACGACGGTGATCTTCCGTCGCCTCAAGCAGCCCGTCGTCTTCGGATATCTGATCGCGGGGCTGCTCGTTGGTCCGAAGATGCCGCTCCCGCTCGTGGCCGATCCCGCCATCGTCCAGACGCTCTCGGAGCTCGGCGTCATCCTCCTCATGTTCGCGCTCGGCCTCGAGTTTCGCATCGGGCGCGTGCTGCAGATCGGAGTGACTTCAGGGCTCGCCGCACTCGGCGAGACGAGCCTGATGATGGGAATCGGCTTTCTCGTGGGCAATCTCCTCGGCTGGACGACGCTCGAGAGTCTCTTCACCGCCGGCATCGTCGCGATCTCCAGCACGACGATCGTGAGCAAGGCGTTCGTCGAGCGGGGAGTGAAAGGGCGCGTCACGGAGATCGTCTTCGGCATTCTGCTCTTCGAGGATCTCGTCGCGATCCTCCTTGTGGCGATCCTCACTGCGGTCGCGGCGGGCGGCGGCCTCTCGCCAATGGACATCGGGCTCGCCGTCATCCGGCTGTCCACATTTCTCGTCGCGCTGCTGTCGATCGGGCTGTTGCTGATTCCGCGCTTCATGCGGCTTGTGGTCAAGCTCGGCAGCGAAGAGACGACGCTCGTCGCCGCCATCGGTGTTTGCTTCTCGTGCGCCTATCTCGCGCTCTCCTTCGGCTACTCCGTTGCGCTCGGCGCGTTCATCGCCGGGTCGCTCGTCTCGGAGTCGGGAGAGGGAAAGGTCGTCGAGTATCTCGTGCATCCCGTGCGCGACATGTTCGTGGCGATCTTCTTCGTCTCCGTCGGGATGTTGATCGACCCAGCCGTCGTCGTGCAGCACTGGGGCGCGGTGCTCGTGCTCGTCGCCGTGGTGATCGTCGGCAAGGTGATCGCGGTATCGGTGAGCACCTTTCTCACCGGCAACGGGCTCGGGCTCGCGGTGCAGAGCGGAATGTCGCTGGCGCAGGTCGGCGAGTTCTCCTTCATCATCGCCGCAATCGGACTCGCGAACGGCGCGACGCGGTCGTTCCTCTATCCCATCGCGGTCGCGGTGTCGGCGGTGACGACGATCACGACGCCCTGGCTGATCAGCGCGGCCACTCCCGTCACGCTCTTCCTCGACCGCAAGCTGCCGCCGCGCGTGCAGATGTTCTCGTCGCTCTACGGCAGCTGGGTGGAGCAGATGCGAAAGGTTCCTGGCGACGTGAAGGAGCGCTCCCGCACGCGACGCCTGGGGCAGCTGCTCTGCATCGATGCGGCGCTACTGCTCGCGATCGTGCTCGGCGCAGGGGCGGAGATTGGGCGCATCGGCCCGCTCCTCCAGTCGTGGATCGGCGTCAGCGAGTCCGCGGTTCCGACGGTCGTCGCCATCGGCGCCCTCGCGCTCGCGGTGCTTCCGCTCGTCGGCATCGCGCGCACGGCCCGCCAGCTCGGCTTCGCGCTCGCTGTCCGCGCGATGCCGAGCGTCGCGGCGGGGCGCGTCGACTTCGCTGCCGCGCCGCGCGGTGCGCTCACGGTCACCCTGCAAATCGCGATCATGCTCGCCATCATCATTCCGCTCCTCGCGATCACGCAGCCGTTCGTCACCGCGGCCCCCGGGCTGCTGACGCTCGCCGTCGTGGCGCTGGTGCTCGGCATCGCGTTCTGGCGCAGCACACAGTCGCTGCATGGACACGCGCGCGCGGGCGCGGAGGCGATCGTCGCGATGCTCGGCCAGCAGATGATGGTGGACACGGCGCCCGATGCCGTGCGTCTGGCAATGGAGAGAATCGATCTCGTGCTCCCCGGACTCGGAACGCCGGTCGCGCTGCAGGTGACGCGCGGAAGTCCCGCGATCGACTGCTCGCTCTCGAGTCTCGACCTGCGCGGGCGCACGGGTGCGACGGTGCTGGCAATCGTGCGTGCGGGCGAGCAGGTGCTCGTGCCGAGAGGGCGCGACATGCTGCACGCCGACGATGTGCTCGCGGTGGCGGGGAGCGCCGACGCGATTGCGGCCGCGCGCGCCCTGATCGAAGGGGAGGGACGTGCCGTCACAGAGTGAGCCAACAGATGATTGCATCTGGGTGGGATTGTGCGTGCACTGTATCAACGTGCACGTCATAGAGAGCATGCGGGGCTCGCGTTTCTTTCGGTGCCGCCTCGCCGATGTGGATCCTGCATTCCAACGGTATCCGCCGCTTCCCGTTATCTCCTGTCCGGGTTTCACGCCTAATACGCAGTCAGGCTCCGCTACTGGCACCTAAGTCGTTTCCGTATCGAGTAGTAGGCCCTTTTCCTTTGTATAGTGTGTTACAGTTCGGAACGAAGATCGACTCGAATCGTGGTGATCGCGCATCCCACGCATTCATCTATCGACATAGGGTTTGCGGCATCGCCGCTTTCTCCCTCCTGCCGTGATGTGGGTGTTCCCATTTGGCAGGATCAGGGAGTGACCCATGCACCTCAAGATGAAAGCGCCTCCGCTCGGCGCCCGTCCGGCAACGGCGAACCTTCTGCTTGCCGCGCTCTCTCCCGATGATCTCGCGCTGATATCCAGCGAGCTCGAGCCGGTCACGCTCACGACCCACGACATCCTGTACGAAGCGGGCGCGGAGATCGAGTACATCTACTTTCCGACGACGGGATGCGTCTCGATGATTCATGCGATCGACGGTGGATCCGTCGAAGTTGGCACGATCGGCCTCGAGGGATTCGCCGGGATGCCGGTGTTGCTGCGCGCCTCCAGCGAGCCGACGCGGGCGGTCGTCCAGGTGGACGGATTCGCCTATCGCATCACGGCCGAGGCGTTTCGCGCCGTCGTCGCCGAGAGCAAGCACATGGAGCGGATCTTTCTGCGCTACACCCTCGCGCTCTTCAATCAGGTCGCCCAATCCGTCGCCTGCAACCGGCTGCACTCGCTCGAGCAGCGATGCGCACGCTGGCTCCTGATCACGCACGATCGCGTGGAGGGTGACCACTTCAAGCTGACGCAGGAATTTCTCTCCTACATGCTGGGCGTGCACCGGCCGGCCGTCACGTTGGCCGCAGGCATTCTGCAGGAGGCGGGATTCATCCGCTACTCGCGCGGCAACATCACGATCACGGATCGGGTCGGGCTCGAGGGGGCCTCGTGCAGCTGCTATCGGGCCACTCGCGACGACTACGCGGCGCTCGCGAGCTAGCGGCGCTCGTGGTGCGATCCAAATCTGGCAGCGGCCCGCATCTCTCGCTGGATTCGTCCGCGAGCGTAAACCTCGCACACGCAAGTACGGGCGGCATCGGCAACGCCACGTGACACCTGGCGCCCGAAGACCTCGACGAGCTCCGCATCGCCATCGAGCGTTCGCTCTGCGAGGGTGTGATGCATGACTCGAGCGACAAGGTCGTCGACCAGGA
>JBBRYY010000151.1:0-6126 GCA_038237245.1 Gemmatimonadales bacterium
GCGCCCTGCAGCGACTCCGTGAAGAGCGCGTATCCCCACGCCTGCAACACAGCGATTCCCACCGTCATGTAGCGCGTGTACTGCGTGATCTTGTTCCGTCCCTCTTCCTCGCGCTGCATCTTCTCGAACGTCGGCACCACCGCCGCCATGATCTGGAAGACGATGCTGGCCGAGATGTACGGCACGATTCCGAGCGCGAACACCGTCGCGCGCGAAAGACCACCGCCCGTGAAGAGATCGTACAGCCCCGCGAGCCCGCCGGCCTGCTGCTGGAAGAAGTCGATCAGCGCGCGAACATCGATTCCGGGCGCGGTGATGTGCGCGCCGAGCCGATAGATCACAAGTGCCAGGAGCGTGAAGCCGATCTTCGACTTCAGCTCCGGCGTCTGAAAGAGATTCTTTACCGCTTCAGCTGGATTCGATTGCGCCATTTTACTCTTCGACGGCGCCGCCCGCCGCCACGATCGCATCGCGCACGGAGGCGCTCACCTTGATGCCGCGCACCGTCACCGCACGCGTCAGCGCACCCGAGTTCAGCACTTTCGCCGGTCCCTTCTTCCGGCGGATCAGCCCTGCGGCCGCCAGCGACTCGGCCGTCACCTCTGTGCCTTCGAGATCGTTCAGCGCATCGAGGCGCACGATCTGATTCTCCACCCGGAACGGGTTGGTGAATCCGCGCTTCGGCAGCCGGCGCGTCAAAGGCATCTGTCCGCCTTCGAAGTGCGGCTTGCCGCCGCCCGGGCCGTGGTGCCCCGCGCGCGCCTTCGATCCCTTGTGTCCCTTGCCGGACGTCTTGCCGGTGCCCGAGCCCGGTCCGCGCCCAAGGCGCTTCCGGTTCCGGTGCGAGTCGACAGCCGCCGCGAGGTTGTGCAGGCCGAGCTTCTCGACCGGCTCCTTTTCTTCTTTCGTCGCCATGAGTTACTCCTTCACCGGCGTCACCTTGACCAGGTGCCGCACGCGCTTGATCGCTCCGCGAAGCGAGGGGGAGTCCGGCTTCACCACGACGTCCTGATGATGACGCAGCCCGATCGCTCGGAGCGTCGCTCTCATCCGGGCCGTGTGGCCGATGCCACTCCGCACCTGCTCGATCCGAACATCGCCCTTCGTGAGCGTGTTCGCTTCAGTCGTCGCCGGGCCCTTCCCCGGATGCCATACGAATGTCCGTGGCATTACACCATCTCCTTCGATTTCGCGCGCGACTTGTACTGCAGGCTCGAGACCTCGATGTCGCGCTCGCGCGCGATCTGCTCGACGGTCGTCAGATGATGCAGTCCATCGAGCGTCGCACGCACCATGTTGTGCGGGTTCGTGGATCCGAGGCTCTTCGTCAGAATGTCGCCAACGCCGGCGCACTCGAGCACCGCGCGAACCGCGGCGCCCGCGATCACACCGGCTCCCGGCGCGGCGGGCTTCATCAGCACGCGACCGGCGCCATGCTCACCGATGATCTCGTGGGGAATCGTGCTCCCCGTGAGCGGGATGCTCGACATGTTGCGACGCGCGGCGTCGACGGCCTTGCGGACCGCCTCCGACACTTCGTTCGCCTTGCCGGTCGCAACGCCAACCTTGCCGCGTCCATCGCCGACGGCGACGAGCGCGTTGAAGCTGAAGCGACGACCACCCTTGACGACCTTCGCGACACGATTGATCGAGATGACGTTCTCGAGGAGATCACTCCCCTCGCGGTCGCCACCCCGCCCGCCGCCGTCTCGACCGCCACGACCGCCGCCCGGACCGCCTCGGCCCGCGCCGCCGCCAGGGCCGCCGCGACCTGCACCGCCGCCCGGGCCGCCACGATTACCACCGGGGCCGCCACGACCTGCGCCGCCGCCCGGACCGCCACGACCACGCGCGCCGCCGGGACCACCGCGACCCGCGCCGCCGCCCGGACCACCGCGTCCGCCACCAGGGCCGCCGCGACCAGCGCCGCCGCCACCGCCGCCAGGAGCACGATCGCCGCCAGAAGGTGCGGGCGCGTCGCCCGCCGAACCGATCACTGGACTCTCAGCCATGTTAAAACTCCAATCCGCCCTCGCGGGCACCGTCGGCCACCGCTTTCACGCGGCCGTGATACTGGTAGCCGGCGCGATCGAAAACCACGCGGGTGATTCCCGCTGCCTTCGCACGCTCCGCCAGCGCCTTGCCCACCGCGGCCGCACGCTCCGCCTTCTTCCCCTCGCCCACCGTCAGATCGCTGACCGTGAGGATGGTGCGGTTTGCCTGGTCGTCCACGATCTGGGCGTAGATGTGCTTGAGCGAGCGCTTCACGACGAGGCGCGGACGCTCCTCCGTTCCCTCGACCTTCTTGCGCACGCGCAGATGCCGGCGAAAGCGCTTCTCGGCGCGCGTCTTCGGCTTATGAATGGCTTTCATTTACTTGCCCCCCGCCTTGCCGGCCTTGCGACGTACCTGCTCGCCGGCGTACTTGATGCCCTTCCCCTTGTATGGCTCCGGCGGACGGTAGCTGCGAATCTCCGCGGCTACCTGTCCGACCATTTCCTTGTTCGCGCCCTCGATGGTGACCTGCGTCGGCTGCGGAGCCGACAGCTTGATCCCGACGGGCGCCTTGTACTCGATCACGTGCGAGAACCCGAGCGAGAGCTGCAGCCCGTAGGGCCGAACCTCGGCCTTGTAGCCGACGCCAACGATCTCGAGCTGCTTCGAGAAGCCCGTCGTGACGCCCTCGACCATGTTGGCGACGAGCGTGCGCGTCAGGCCGTGCAGCGCCTTGTGCTCGTTCTCCTCACTCGGCCGTTCGACGATCACTTCGTTGTCCTTCATCGATACCAGCATCGCCGCGGGGAGCGAGCGACTCAGCTCACCCTTCGGCCCCTTCACCGAGATCTTCGATCCGTCGAGCGTCACCGTGACGCCCTTCGGAATCGTGACCGGCTTCTTTCCGATACGAGACATTGGTAGGCGCTCCTTACCAGACGAGAGCGAGCAGCTCGCCACCGGTGCGCGCCTGCCGCGCCTGCCGGTCGGACATAAGCCCCTGCGACGTGCTGAGAATCGCCATGCCAAGCCCGTTGCGTACGCGCGGGATCTCGGAGACGCCGACGTACTTCCGGAGCCCCGGAGTGGAGACGCGACGGATCTCGCGGATGACAGGCTGCTCTCCGGCGTAGCGCAGATACAGGCGCAGCACCTTCCAGCCCTCCGCGGTCTCCACCGTCTTCACATCCCGGATGTAGTTGTTCTCCAGGAGGATGCGGGCGATCTCGACTTTCACTTTCGACGCCGGAATGTCCACGCGACGGTGCTTCGATCCGCAGGCATTGCGGATGCGCGTCAACATGTCGGCGATCGGATCGGTCATGCTCATCGGTGATTCCTGTCTCCCATCGTATCCGCGACAAACGGACGTGTGGGACGATAAAGGTTACGAACGCTCACCAGCTCGCCTTTCGCACGCCCGGGATGAACCCGTTCAGCGAAAGGTCGCGGAAGCAGATACGGCACAGACCGAACTTGCGCAGGAAGGCGCGCGAACGACCGCAGCGCTGACAGCGATTGTGCTGCCGCACCGCGAACTTCGGCTTCCGCTTGCTCTTCTCGATCATGGCTTTACGGGCCATTTCTCAGTCTCTCGGAAAAAGAATACGCGATCCCTGACTGTTCATCAGGAGACCATCTCATGGGGCAGCGGTACGATCGGCTTGTCGTCCCCACGGAACGGCATGCCGAGCTCGCGCAGCAGCGCGAACGCCACATCGTCCCGGTTGGTGCTGGTGACGAACGTCAGATCCAGGCCGTGCACCTGGTCGACTTGGTCGTAGTTGATCTCCGGGAAGATCACCTGCTCCTTGAGGCCCAGCGAGTAGTTCCCACGACCGTCGAACGAGCGCGTGCCTAGCCCGCGGAAGTCGCGGATGCGCGGGATCGTGACCGCGATGAAGCGATCGAGGAACTCCCACATCCGTGCCCCACGCAGCGTGACGCTCGCGCCGATCTCCTGCCCCTGCCGCAGTCCGAAGTTCGAAATGGACTTCTTCGCGCGCGTGCGCACCGGACGCTGGCCCGCGATGAGCTCGAGCTCCGCGACGATTCCGTCGAGGATCTTCGGCTGCTTCACCGCTTCGCCGGCGCCGACGTTCAGCACGATCTTCGTCAGCTTCGGAATCTCGTGAATATTCGCCAGCCCGAACTGCTTCTGCAGCTTCGGACGAATCGTCTCGTCATAGTACGTCTTGAGGCGCGGCGCGACGACGGGCAGTCCGACGCCCGTGTGCTCCTTCGGCGCCTCCTGCTGTCTGTCGCCGCCCTTCTTCCTCGACGCGCCCTTCTCCTTCTTCCCTTCCTTTCCTTCTTTTTCCTTGGTCGCCATTGCTCAGTCTCCTCAGCGCTCTGGAACGATCTTGGGGATGGGCTCCCCACTCTTCGCGCTGACGCGCTCCTTCGTTCCATCATCATCCAGCCGCGCGCGCGTGCGCGTCGGCTCGCCCGTCGACGGATCCAGCAGCATCACGTTGGAGTGATGAATCGCCGCGGGGAAATCGATGATCCCGCTCTGCTCATCCGCCGTGCGCGCCTTCCGGTGCTTCTTCACCATCGCCACGCCCTCGACGACGATACGCCCCGTCTTCGTGTGCACGCGGATGATCTTCCCTTCCTTCCCCTTGTCGTTCCCGCGCATCACGCGCACGGTATCACCCTTGACCACCGGCATCTTCACACGCTCGGCGTTCATCGCATGACGGCGCGCGTTCTTCGATCTCGCGCGCTTCGTTTCGCGGTACTTCAGATCGCGCATGTTATAAGACCTCCGGCGCGAGCGACACGATCTTCATGAACTTCTTCTCGCGCAGCTCGCGCGCGACCGGTCCGAAGATGCGCGTGGCGCGCGGCTCCCCTGCATCGTTGATGATCACGACGGCATTCTCGTCGAAGCGGATGTAGCTGCCATCCTTCCGGCGCGTTTCCTTGACGGTGCGCACGACGACCGCGCGCGCCACATCCGACTTCTTCACCGTGCCATTCGGCAGGGCGTCCTTCACGGCCACGATCACCGTATCGCCCAGCCCCGCATAGCGACGCCTGGTGCCGCCGAGCACGCGGATCACGAGCGCACGCTTGGCGCCCGAATTATCCGCGACCTTGACGACAGATTCCTGTTGAATCATTGATGATCTCCCTTAACGCGCGCGTTCGACGATCTCGACCACACGCCACCGCTTGTCCTTCGACAGCGGCCGGGTCTCCATGATGCGCACGCGATCCCCGGTCTTCGCCGAGTTGTCCTCGTTGTGCGCCTTCAAACGCTTGGTGCGCGTGACCATCTTGCCATAAAGCGGATGCGGAAAGCGACGCTCGATCGCCACCACCACCGTCTTCTCCATCTTGTCGCTCACGACGAGGCCGAGTCGCGTCTTCCGCGCCCCACGCTTCGCCGAGCTTCCGGTTGTGCCCGTGTTCACTGACTGTGCCATGTCGCCTCTCACTCCTCGTTAGCGCGCCGCGCGTGTTGGTGTCGCGGCGAGTTGCCGCTGACGAAGAATCGTCTTCAGCCGTGCGACATCCTTGCGGAGTGAGCGCAGGCGAAGCGGATCTTCCAGAGTCTGCGTCGCCCCACGGATGCGGAGCCGAAAGCGCTCCTCCGCCAGCTCTGCGATCCTGGTGTCGATCTCGTCGTCGGTCAGCTCACGAATCTCTTCAGCTCGCATCGGTGTGCGCCTCCTCTCGGGCAACGAACTTCGACTTCACTCCGAGCTTCGCTGCCGCGAGTCCCATCGCGCGCTCCGCCGTCTTCCGGTCGATTCCTTCCAGCTCGAACATCACTCGCCCCGGCTTGACCACCGCCACCCAGCTCTCGGGCGAACCCTTTCCCTTTCCCATTCGCGTTTCCGCAGGCTTCTTCGTCACCGGCTTGTCGGGGAAGATGCGGATCCACACCTTGCCGCCGCGCTTGATGTGCCTGGTCAGCGCCACACGTGCGGCCTCGATCTGCCGGTTGGTGACCCACCCCGGCTCCAGCGCCTGCAAGCCAAACTGGCCGAACGCGACCGTGGCGCCGCGCGTCGCGATGCCTTTCGTGCGTCCCTTGAACATTTTGCGAAACTTGACGCGCTTTGGACTCAGCATTGTCTCTGTCTCCTCAGGCGCCGGTCGAGTACGTGCTGCCGCGAC
>JBBRYY010000152.1:0-6084 GCA_038237245.1 Gemmatimonadales bacterium
AACGTGTGCGATCACATCCTGCACGTCGAGGCGCACAGCGGCACCGCGTACATCGGCGGATACTCCGCGTTCGTCGAGCAGCGCGCGCACCGGCAGCTGGAGCAGCAGCGCGCTTTCGTGCAGCAGAGGAAAACGATCGACAAGCAGGAGGATTACATCCGGCGCCATCTCGCCGGCCAGAACAGCAAGCAGGCCAAGGGGCGGCGAAAGATTCTCGCGCGCCTGCCGCGCCTCACGCCGCCGCCCGGCGAAGAAGACTCGATGGCGCTGCGACTCGAGGTCGGCGAGCGGGGCGGCGATCAGGTGGCCGTGGCGGAGAAGCTAAAGCTCGCGATCGGCGATCGCGTGCTGATCGAGAATTTCAACGCGATCGTGCAGCGCGGCGATGTCATTGGATTCATCGGGCCGAATGGCGCGGGGAAGTCGACGCTGCTACGCGCGCTGGTGGGCGACCGCGCCACCGAAGGCGGAGAGATCCGGCTCGGCGGATCGATCACGCCAGCGTACTACCGGCAGGATCTCACACAGGTGCCGGCGACGCAATCGCTGTACGACGTGATCAACGATCTGCGTCCGATGTGGGGACGCGGCGCGATTCAGGGGCACCTGGGCCGCTTCGGCTTCAGCGGTGACGCGGTGCAGCGGTCGGCGGCGACGCTCTCCGGTGGCGAGCGGGCGCGCGTCGCGCTCGCGATGATCATGCTTTCGCGCGCGAACCTGCTGCTGCTCGACGAGCCCACGAACCATCTCGACGTCGAGTCGATCGAGGCGCTCGAGGATGCGGTCGAGCAGTACGACGGGACGGTGTTCCTCGTGAGCCACGATCGTGCGCTGCTGCGCGCGCTCGCGACGCGCGTCTGGATTCTGCACGACTGCCACATCACCGACTTCGACGGCAGCTTCGCGGAATGGGAGACGGTGAGCGCGGAGCGTGAGCATGCGGCGAGTGTCGCGGCGAGCGAGGAGCAGGAATCTCGGCGTGTGCGCGAGCGCCAGAAGACGCGCGCGGGAGCGAAGGACGGAAAGAAGGAGACGGCGCCGAAGAAACGCTCGCGCGAGGAAACCGCCGCTGCGGAGACGGAGGTTGCGAAGCGCGAGGCGCGCGTTGCGGAGCTCACGACGATGCTCGCGGATCCGGAGCTCTACAACAGCGGGAACGGCGGGAAGAAGGCCGCATCGCTCGGCGCGGAGCTCGAACGCGAGAAGACCCAGCTGGAGCGCGCATTCGCGGCGTGGGAGCGTGCGATCGCGGCGGAATAGCGGCGCGGCTCGTGATACGATCGGCGGTTAGAACTCGCCGACGAAGCCAATCTCGGGCTCGAGCTTATGCCCGAACTTCTCCTCCACGCGCTTCTGTGCCGTGGTGATCAGCTCCCGCACCTCGCGCGCGGTGGCGTGACCCAGATTCACCATAATGTTCGCGTGAATGTGCGAGATCTGCGCATCGCCGCTGCGGAATCCCTTCATCCCGAGCTGGTCGATCAACCGTCCAGCGCCGACGCCCTCGATCTTCTTGAAAATCGAACCCGCGCTCGGGTTGATCTCGAGCCAGGGATGTCGAGCGCCGCGCCAGCTCAAATTTTCCTGCATCACGCGATACATCACGTTCGGATCGCCCTTCGTGAGGGCGAAGGTCACCGCGAGCACGATGTCGGCGCGGTGGTGAAACACCGTGTCGTCGTAGCCGAAATTCACATATTTGGCATCGACCGTGTTCCGAATTCCCTCGGCAGTGAGGATCTCGCAGGATTCGAAGACCTCGGAGATGAACACCGTGCGCTCGCGCTCGGGAGCGGGAGAGAGAAAGTGCAGGTTCTGCCAGATCGCGCCGCCGACGGTGCTCGGAATGCCGACGAAGTGCTCGAGCCCCGACCATCCTCGATGCGCCGACTCGGAGATGAGATCGCGCATCACGGCACCGCTCTCGACCCAAAGCTTCCCGTCAGCGGACCATCGCTCGTGATGCGCGACGTTCCGAATCACGAGCCCGCGAAAGCCACGATCGCCAACGAGGATGTTGGCGCCGAGCCCGAGCACGAAGTACGGCACGCCGATAGCGCGCGCGGACAGCACCGCGAGCGCGAGCTCGTCGGTCGTCGTCGGCTCGCAGAAGAGATCCGCCGGCCCGCCGATTTTGAAGGTCGTGTACGGTGCGAGCGGTATGTCGCGCTTCGGTTGAAGCGCTTCGATTTGTTTGGCCAGCGATGTCAGTGCGGAAGTCGCCACCGTCTAACGCCGCTTCTTGGCTTTGGGATCGGTGGGGGTCTCCGCTTCCCGGCGCGACATCGCGGGCGTCGCGCGCTTCGCGAGCACGCGCTGCACATCGGAGAGCGAGCCACCCGCCGCGCGCAGCGCGACCAGCGCATGATAGAGCAGATCCGCCACTTCCTCCGTCGCGCGCGGAAGGTCGCCGTCTGCGCACGCCGCGATCAGCTCCGCCGCTTCCTCGCCGAGCTTCTTGAGACGGAGGTTGCGGTCCTCGAGCAGCTGGACGGTGTAGCTCTCCTCCTTGTCGCGACTCCCCTTCGGCTTCGGCGGATGCGGCGCGTGCTTGTTGTCGACCTCCGCACCCACCGCGCGCCCGGCGATCGTCGCGTCGAGGGCGAACAGCGCGTCACCCATCGACTCGGCGCCCACAAAACAGGAGATTGCGCCGGTGTGGCACGCCGGTCCGTTGGGGACGACGCGCGCGAGCAGCACATCGCCGTCGCAGTCGGCGGCGAGCGACACGACCTTTTGCGTGTTCCCGCTGGTTGCACCTTTGTGCCACGGGCCGCGCGTGCGAGAGAAGTAGTGCATCTCGCCGGACACCAGCGTGCGCTCGACGGCCGCCTTGTCGGCATGTGCGACCATGAGGATCATCCCGCTCCCCGCGTCCTGCGTCACGACAGTGATGAGACCGCCGTTCTTTTCGTAATCCAGTTCCGACAGATCAAGCATGTACTTCCCTCGTAGTGCCAGACTCGAGCAGCAAGCGTGCTTCGGCGGCAACGCCCTGATTCGTCGCCACGGCGCTTCCTCCGAACGCGGTGCGCGTTCCCTTCCAGTCGGTAAATACCCCGCCCGCCTCTTCTATCATGGGCATGATCGCCGCAGCGTCCCACGGGGACATGATGCCGTCGACCATCACTTCCGCCCTTCCTGTCGAGACTAGCAGGTAGCCATAGCAGTCACCCCAACTTCGGCTCACCGCTGCTCTTTCGGCGAGCCTCTCCCACCCCGCTCTCTGGTCGACATCGTTCGGGAACCGCTCGTTAGTGGTCAATACGGTAGCCTCACCCACAATCGCACGCGAGGAGACCCGCGCGCGGCCCCCATTCCACCAGCACCCTTCGCCCCGAGCGGCCGCGAGCATTTCTCCCACCGCCGGAAAATAAGCTGCCCCGGCCAGGATCTCCTCGCCCTCGCACACCCCGACCAGCGTCCCCCACAGAGGCACGCCACGTATGAACGTTTTCGTACCATCGATCGGATCCAGCACCCATCGACGTCTGGCATCCGGACGCGCGAGGCCAAGCTCCTCCCCGAGAATCCCATCCGCCGGGAAGCGCCGCTCGATCCACGCCCGCGCACCCTCCTCGGCGCTTCGATCGGCGATCGTCACCGGGGAGCCATCCGCCTTCGACTCGACCTCGAGCTGCGAACGAAAAAAGGCATGCGCGATGTCGCCGGCGAGTCTGGCAACCTCTTCCACCGCGCCCAGAAGCATGTCGGAAGACTCGCTCATGCCACGGCTCTCACCAGAAGTCCCGACGACGACAGCAGCGCCTTGATCGCTCGCACCGTCGTCGACCCATCGTGCAGCATTCCAGCGACGAGCGCGGCATCGGCGCCGCCGCTCCGCAGCACCTCGCGCACATCGTTCGCCGAACCTGCGCCACCGGAAGCGACGACCGGAACGTCGACCGTCGCTGCCACCGCGCGCGTCAGCTCGAGATCGTAGCCCGCGCGTGATCCGTCGCGATCGATGCTGGTCAACAGGATCTCGCCCGCACCGCGCGCCACGCAGGCGCGCGCCCACTCCACCGCGTCGAGCTCTGTACGCGTGCGGCCACCGCGCGTGTACACTCTCCACCCATTTCCCTCGCGCTTCGCATCGATGCTCGCCACCACGCACTGCGAGCCGAATCTCGCCGCCGATTCCTCGAGCACCTCGGGGCGCTCGACCGCCGCGCTGTTGATGCTCACCTTGTCCGCGCCCGCCCGCAGCGCGAGCGACACATCGTGCGCCGTGCGAATTCCTCCGCCCAGCGTCAGCGGGATGAACAACCGCTCCGCCGTCCGCCGCGCGACATCGAGCAGCGTCGCGCGCTCATCCGCCGTCGCCGAGATGTCGAGGAAGACGATCTCGTCCGCGCCCTCCTCCTCGTAGCGGGTCGCGAGCTCCACCGGATCACCGACGTCGCGCAGGTGCACGAACTGCTCGCCCTTCACCACACGTCCACCCTGTACATCGAGACAGACGACGACTCGTCTCGCGAGCATCAGCCGACCTCGAGTCCGACCGCGCCCTTCGTGCTGAACACCGCGCTCGCGCCGTCGGCGACGAGTGCCTGACGAAGCGATGCGCCAAGCGCCTTGAAGGCCGCCTCGACGACATGGTGCCGGTCGCGACCGCGAATCACGCGCACGTGCACGGTCGCGAGCGCGTTGTCCGCGAACGAGCGAAACCAGTGGTCGTACAGATCGCTCGGCAGCGGACCCTCGTAGTACGGCCGGCCGCCGAGATCGAGCGCAACGTGGACGAGGGCATCGTCCATCGGGATGAAGCGGTCGCCGTAGCGGGCGGCTCGTGGCGGCACGAGCGCGGCGATGGCCGCGCCGAGCGCGATTGCGACATCCTCAATGAGATGATGACGCAGGTCGCCGCGTGCACTCACCTTCAGATCGAGCGACGCGTAGCGCGCGAGCGTCACGAGCATGTGATCGAGATACTGGATCGTGGTGTCGACTTCCGAGGTGCCGCTTCCAGGCACAACCTCGACACGGATCTGCGTTTCGCGCGTGTTGCGCACGACGACTGTCATCGGGCTCGCTCCCATTTCATGTTGCAAACTCCTCGGCCACCGCACGCGCATCCATCGCGCCGGTGTAAAGTGCCATCCCGACAACCGCGGCGGCGATGCCGCGATCGGCGAGCTCGCGCAGGTCGGAGACGGTGGTGATGCCACCCGACGCGATCACCGGATGGGCAGAGAGCTCGGCCACATCTTCCATGAGTAAGAGATCGGTGCCGGCAAGTTGTCCTTCGCGATGCACCGCGGTGACGAGGACGCCGCCGAGCGGGATGTCGTTGAGCTGCTCGATGACGTCCAGCACGGTGCGCGAGAGTGTACGCGCCCATCCGCGCGTGACGACCTGTCGCTCGCGCACATCGGCGGCGACGATGAGCTGGCCAGGGAACGACGACGCGGTTCCGGCGAGCCACTCGGGCTCCTCGAGCGCGCGCGTGCCGAGGACGACCCACGTCGCGCCTTCGTCGAGGAGTCGCTCGATCGTGTCGCCGCTGCGGACGCCACCGCCTACCTGGATGTGCGCGGGGACCTCGGAGAGGATGTCGCGGACGATGGCGGCGTTGTCGCCGCGAGCCGTCGCTGCGTCGAGGTCGACGACGTGCAGGCGCGAGAAGCCCGCACGTGCCCATCCACGCGCAACCTCGAGCGGATTTTCGAGGCGCACCTGCTCGTCGGCGTAGGAGCCGCCAACGAGCTGGACGCATGCGCCTTCGCGCAGATCTACCGCGGGGATCACGATCATCGCGCAGCCTCGCGCAAGAATGCGCGCACGAGCGCGACGCCTGGTGTCGAGCTCTTCTCGGGGTGGAATTGCACGCCGACGGTGCGACCGGCGCGCACGAATGCGGGAAAGCGTGTGGTGCCGTGCGCGCTCCAGGCGTGCACGCACGCGAGGTCGTCGGGATGACAGACGTAGCTGTTGGCGTAGTATGCGGTGGCCAACGGGGCCGTGTCGAGCAGAGGATCGTGTGCATCGTCGATCGAGTTCCAGCCGATCTGCGGCACGCGACCGCCTTCGAGCCGCTTCACGCGTCCGGAGAAAACGCCGAGCCCGTCGCCGGTGCCTTCG
>JBBRYY010000153.1:0-6001 GCA_038237245.1 Gemmatimonadales bacterium
ACGATCACCTTCCCGAACTTCTACGCGCTCGCGACGGGACTCTACCCCGACCACTCGGGGATCGTGAACAACCGCTTCTTCGATCCGGCGCACGACAGCGCGTTCGTCTACACGAAGCCCATCGCACATGAGGGGTACTGGTGGGGGGGCGAGCCAATCTGGGTCACGGCCACGAAGCAGGGCGCGCCCGCCGCTACGATGTTCTGGGTGGGCTCGGATGCGCCGATCGCCGGCGTGCGTCCCGCGCACTGGCACTCCTACGACCACGGGATTCCCTTTACCGCGCGCGTCGACACGATGCTCGCGTGGCTCGATCTTCCCGCGGGCGAGCGTCCGCGACTCGTCATGGGGTACTTCGAAGAGCCGGACATGCAGGGACATCATCATGGTCCCGATGCGGCCGAGACGCGAGCGGCGGTGCTGCGCGTCGATAGCGCGCTTGCGCAGCTCGTCGCCGGTCTCGACGCGCGCCATCGCTACGACAGCGTCGACATCGTCATCGTCGCCGATCACGGGATGACGCTCGTCTCGCCGGCGAACGTCGTCTACCTCGACGACGTCGTCGACTCGGCCAGCGTCAAGGTGGTGACGCTGTCGCCGAATCTCTCGATCATCGCGCGCGATGGCGACAACGATGCGCTGTTCGCAACGCTGAAGAAGCTGGCGCACGTCACGGTGTGGAAAAATTCCGCGATCCCGGCGCGGTTGCACTACGGCACGAGTGCGCGCATCACGCCGATCATCGCGGTGACCGATCCCGGATGGATGATCGCATGGCGGCACGGAAGGCCGTTCGATGTGCTCGGAGAGCATGGCTACGACAACGCGACCCCCGACATGCGCGCGCTCTTCCTCGCGCACGGGCCGGACTTCAAGCCGGGGACGACGATCGCGGATTTTCCGAACGTCGATGTCTACGATCTCCTCGCACGCCTGCTCGGAGTAACGCCCGCGCCGAACGACGGAACGATTGCGCCGTTCCTGCCGGTGTTGCGGTAGGGGTGTCGGAGGGTCGAGCGGAAGTACGAGCGTCGAGCTGATTGGATAACGCGACGACAAACTGACAACGGCACGGACAAAAAACGGAGACTGCGAAATGCACTTTCCGTCTGTGGCCCGTTCATTCCGTTCGTTGTCCGTATTTCCAATCGTGACCACCCGCTCGGCGACGCGGAAAGTGAAACGCGATGTCGGGGGCGTGTACTAACCGCCGTAGACGATCTCGCCCTCGGCATCGATGCCCATGTCGTGGATTGCGCCGCAGACGCCGCACGTCTTCGACGCGATCCATGCCACATCAACGCCTTCGCGCTGTTCCTTCGACGCGGGCTTCACCGTGAGCTTCTTGTAGCTGTACTCGCCGCAGTTTTCGCAGGCGTGACCGCGCGCGATTCGCTGCGCGCGATCACGAGTGATTCTGGCCACTGCTATTTGTTATCCGAGTCGGGGATCGGTGGCGGCACATATGCCGGCGTGATCGTGGGCGGAGCAATGCGCGGCGGCGGCGCCGCGCCGCGACCGGCTGCGCCCGCGGGGATGTCGCTCGATGAGCGGACGAGCAGCTCCCTGATGCCGCCGAGTGCGCCCATGACGCCAGCGGCTTCGGCGGGGAGGAAGATCGTCGTCCCCTTTCCCTGCGTGAGCTGCGGGAGCGCCTCGAGGTACTTCATGCCGAGGAGGTACATCGCGGCCTGACCCTCGGGGAGGGAGGAGGCGATGCGCGCGATCGCCTGCGCCTCGGCCTCCGCCATCGCGAGACGAGCGGTGGCGAGCCCCTTCGCGCGGAGCACCGCCGCCTCGGACTCTCCCTGTGCGCGACTCACCTGCGACTGCTGGACACCTTCCGCCTCGAGGATCGCGGCTCTCTTCGATGCTTCGGCGTTCGTGACGGCGGCGCGCCGCTCGCGCTCGGCGCGCATCTGGAGCTCCATCGACTGCTGGATGTCGCGCGGCGGCTCGATCGCCTGCAGCTCGACGCGCGTGACGTCGACCCCCCAGCCGATCGACGCTTCCTCGATCGTGTCGCGCATGCGCTTGTTGATCATGTCGCGGCTGGCGAGCGTCTGATCGAGCTCGATGTCGCCGACGATGTTGCGGAGCGTAGTGCGCGTGAGCGTCTCGAGTGCGAAGGGGAGATTCTGGATCGCGTACGCCGCCTTCTGCGGATCGGCGATGCGGTAGTAGAGCACCGCGTCGATGTCGATCGTGACGTTGTCCTTCGTGATGACCGGCTGCTTCGGAAAGCTCAGCACCTGCTCGCGGAGATCGATGCGTGACGTGGAGCCGGAGGTGACGCGCTTGACGCCGCCCGGATCGGCCTCGAAGTAGCGGACGTCGATCGTCTTCCCCTGTTCCATCCACGGGATGAGAAAGTTGAGTCCCGAACGGGCGATGCGATTGAAGCGTCCCCACCGCTCGATCACCATCACCTCGGCCTGGCCGATGATCTTGACCGTGCTGGTGATGACCCACAGCGCGACAATCGCGATGATGAGAAGTGCGCCGAGTCCGATCATCGTTGCTCCAGGTTTGTGGTCAGATGGTGCACGTCAAGGCTTCCAGTCTGCGATGAAGAGATCGAGCTGGTGCTCGCCGGTCGCGTTGCGGCTCGAGGCGAAGACGAGATGCCTGCCGTCGGGGCTGAACTGCGGGAAGCCATCGAAGCCGGTGGCGTTCGTCACCTGCTCGAGTGAGCTGCCGTCATCGTTGATGAGGTAGAGATCGAACTCACCGCTGTGCGGGTTGGTGTAGTTCGAAGAGAAGATGATGCGCTTTCCGTCCGGCGTGAAGAAGGGGGCGAAGTTGGCGCCGCCCAGGTGCGTGAGCTGGTGCTGGTCGCTCCCGTCGGCGTTCATCACCCAGATCTCCATCTTGTTCGGCCGCACGATCGACTGGCTGAGGAGGTCGCGGTATTGTGCGAGCTCGGTGGAATCGGTGGGGTGATACGCGCGATAGACGATGCGCTTGCCGTCGGGAGAGAAGAACGGGCCGCCGTCGTAGCCCGGCGTGTTCGTGAGCCGGCGTACGTTCGAGCCGTCGACGCTCATTGTGTAGATCTCGAGATCGCCGTCCTTGAGCGAGGTGAAGACGATCGTTTTGCCGTCGGGAGAAAGCGTGCCTTCGGCGGTGTAGACGTTGTTGCTGGTGAGGCGCTGGGTGCCGCTGCCGTCGGGGTTGGCCGTGTAGATGTCGTACTTGTCGAGCCCCCAGACGTAGCCCTTGGAGGGATCGGGCTTCTTCGGGCACGCGCTGTCGGCGGCGCGCGTGGATGCGTAGAAGACTCTCGTGTTGTAGCCGAAGAAATAGCCGCACGTCGTCTTGCCGGTGCCGTCCGAAATGCGGCGTTGATCGGAACCGTCGGCGTTCATGACGAACTCCTGATCGCAGCTGCGGCCATCGCGGGTGCTCTGGAAGATCAGCCGCTTGCCGTCGGTGCTGAAGTACGCCTCGGCGTTCTCGCCGCCGTGGGTGAGCTGGCGGAGGTTGGCGAGATGTGGCTCGGCCGGGCGTGGCGATGCGCCGGGAGCGGGGGCGGGCTGCGCAGGGTGGGGGGCCGCACCGTGACAAGCGACTGCGGCCACGAGCGTGGCCGCAGTGATTACCTGACGAGCGTTTCGCATTCCGGAAAGCTAATGACCGGGTGTAGCGTCCGCCCGAGCGATGGAGAAGAGGTCCTTCTGCGTCTGCCCCTTGCGCAGGACTTCGAGCGCCTTGCGGAGCTGCGGGTCATCCGGAACGGTGCGACGGAAGGCGGTGGAGTCGCCGAAGGCCAGCCGAGCGACCTGCTGCGAGAGCCAGCGGTTCACGAGCGGAGTTGCAGCGTCGTACTGCTTGCGGTCCGTCACGATCTTCGCCGCTTCTAGGCGCTTGTAGAGCTCATCGCGCCACTCGGGCTTCACCGTGAAGTCCTTCGTGACGTGATCCTTCAGCTCGAACGAGTAGCCGTAGAGCACACCGCGGAGCGCGGGGAACTTGGGCGCGATAGCCTTTGCGAAATCCTGCTCGGCCGTCGTGACCGTGTCCTCTGCGACGATGATGTCGGGAGTGACGCCGCCGCCGCCGTAGATCGTGCGGCCCGCGTCGCTTTTGTATTGCGGGCGATGCTTCTTGACGGAGTCCTGCTCGAGCGAGTCGGGCTTCGTGTCATTGATCGCCACCGCGCCCACGGCGGAGTCGGGATCGATGTGCTTGCGGTTCTTCTGAATGGATCGGCCGGAAGGCGTGTACCATTTGCCGGTGGTGAGCTTCATCGCCCAGCCGCCATCGAGAGGAAACACCGTCTGCACGAGTCCCTTCCCGAATGATGTCGTGCCGATGACGAGCGCGCGGTCGTGGTCCTGCAGCGCGCCGGTGACGATCTCGCTCGCGGACGCGGAATAGCCGTCGACGAGTACCACCAACGGCACATCGGCGACGTGCTGTCCGCCGTGCGTGGTGAACAGCTGCGGCGGGCCCGTGCGCGTGCGAACGCTCGCGATCGTCTGGCCGCTCGCCAGGAAGAGATCGGCGATGTCGAGGCCCTGATCGAGAATCCCGCCCGGGTCGCTGCGGAGATCGAGGACGATTCCCTTCGCGCCCTCGTGCAGGAGGCGATAGACGCTGCCGCGAAGCTCGGCTGCGGAGTTCTCGCTGAACTGTTGGAGGGGGACGTAGGCGATCTTGTTGTCGAGCATGATCGAGTACGGCACTGCCGGAACGTGGATTTCGGCGCGCGTGAACGAGTGCTCGATGGGCTGAGCGATACCGGGGCGCGAGAACTTCACCTTCACCTTGGTGCCGATCGTGCCGACGAGGACATCGGAGACCTGCTGCGATGTCCAGCCACGCGTGGAGGCGGTGTCGATGCCGACGATGCGGTCACCCTCACCGACGCCTGCCTGCTCGGCCGGCGTGTGATCGAATACGCGGACGACGACGATCGCTCCTTCCTGCTGCTCGATCTGCATTCCGATGCCGCCGTACTTGCCGGTAGCGACGGTGGAGAATCGCTTGAGCTGGGCGGGGGTGTAGAGCTCGGAATATGGATCGTCGAGCTGCTGCACGAGACCGCGCGCAGCTTTCTCGAAGAGCTGGTTTTGCTGGAGCGTGTCGACGAAGCGGTCGCTGACCAGCGAGAGCACCTGGTCGAACACGTGAGCGCCGTCGCGGGTGGACCGCCGCTCGATGGCAGCGCCGCCGATGACGATCGGCAGCGCGATGACGCCGAGGAGCGCCGCGGTGCGAATACGAGACATAAACACCTGGAATGAGGAGAACCGATCTCCTCTGACATACTGATCGCGCGAGAGGATAGTTCCCGTCTCACTCGCGCGAATAATGCGGCAGAGCTTACTCTCCGCCGCCTTCGCTTCCGGCCTGCGTCGCGCCGCCGCCGCTCACGAGAATCTGCTTCCAGGTGAGCTCGGGACCTTTGCGGAAGCCTTTCTGGGTGAGCTTCACTCCCTCGGGGGAGATCGCAACCATGTACGCGGCACCATCGATGTCGATCTCACGCTTCAGGGTCTTTTCGAGCTTGGTCGCCATGACGAGCACTCCGATGGTAGGGGGACAACGAGTTGGACAGCAATAACTCTGCTCGCGCTACGTATGAGTTCGGTCAGCGAGCGTGTATTCAACATACCACTCACGCGCGTGTTGCTGTACGGTCACTCCGCGCAGGAGGCCGGCCGCGATCAGCATCTCGTGCGCCGGTTGCAAGACGCGCTGGAGGTGCGATGGATAACGCTGCGCGAGGGGAAGCTGTTCTGCCAGGTGCGACAGGGTAACGCGCCAGAGCTCGGATCCCTCCTCGTGGGCGACCTCGACTAGCCGGTACAGCCGGCGCGCCACCGGTGATGACAGCGCCATGTACTGTGCGGCGGACAGTAGCACCGTGTGTCCCGCAGCGATGTTTGCCCGGGCAATCGGAGACATCGTGACATAAGCCTCCCCTGGCTCGGCCGCTGGAAAGGCGGAAAAGAGGCCGAGCTGGTCACGGTCGGCGAAGCGGCGGCGCTCGATC
>JBBRYY010000154.1:0-5953 GCA_038237245.1 Gemmatimonadales bacterium
ACGGATATCGTGCTCGTTCCGGGCGACGGTGCGATGAACGAATCCGAGCTGCTGCGCCTCGTCGCATCCGTCGAGAGCTCCAGTGAACATCCACTCGCCGATGCCATCGTGCGGCACGCGAAGGATCGCGGACTCGCACTCTCACATGCGGAGTCCTTCGAGTCGGTGACGGGGCGTGGCGCCGTCGGTGTGGTGGACGGAGTGGCGATGGCTGTCGGCAACGCGGCGCTCATGGCCGATTACGCAATCAAGGTGCTCTCACTCCAGAGTGATGCTGAGCGGCTTGCGGCCGAAGGCAAGACACCCATGTACGTCGCCGCGAATGGAGCGCTCGTGGGGTTGCTCGCGGTAGCCGATCCGATCCGGGAATCCTCCCGCGCCGCGATCTCGCAGCTGCGTGCGCTCGGGCTGGAAGTCGTGATGCTGACGGGCGATAATCAGCGCACAGCGGATGCAATTGCGCGCCAGGCGGGAATCGAACACGTGGTCGCTGAGGTGCTCCCCGAGGGAAAGGTGGCGGAGATCAAGCGCCTGCAGGCGGAAGGGAAAGTCGTCGCCATGGTCGGCGACGGCATTAACGATGCGCCGGCGCTCGCGCAGGCCGACGTCGGGATGGCGATGGGCACGGGCACCGATATCGCTGCGGACGCGGCGGACGTAGTGCTCATGCGCGGCGACCTGCGAAGCGCGGCGCAAGCGATTGCCCTCTCGCGGAGAACGATGCGGACCATGAAGGAAAATCTCTTCTGGGCATTCCTCTATAACGTCGTGGGTATTCCCATCGCCGCTGGTGCGCTGTATCCCGCGTTTGGCCTGCTCTTGAGTCCGATCCTCGCGAGCGCCGCGATGGCATTCAGCTCCGTGAGCGTCGTGATGAACAGTCTCCGCTTGCGCAGCTTTCGCACAACCTGACTACAAGAGGACTACGAAGGACATGGCCACGAGAACTGTGACGAAGGAACTGCCGGTGATACAGGCCCCGTGCGGATGCGCGGCCGAGGATGCGGGTCGAAAGGCGGTCGGCGTGGATCCCGCTGCGAAGGCGCGCAATCTGACCCGGCTGCGTCGAATCGAGGGACAGGTGCGGGGGCTGCAGAAGATGGTGGAAGACGATCGCTATTGCGCCGACATCCTCACGCAGATCTCGAGCGTGCACGAAGCGCTGCGCGCGGTGGGTCGGGAGCTGATGCGGAATCATCTCAAGTACTGTGCAACGTCGGCGATACGCGTTGGTGGGGAGGAGGCGAGTGAGATGTACGACGAACTCGTTGATCTCATGTACAAACACAGTCGGTGAGCACAACATGTCATCGGTGGTGACGCAGTCACCGGCGAATGCCGCAGTGGAATGGTCTAATTGCATCGCTCGCACTCTTGATCACGCGAGCGTGGTGTCGATCCCGCGACTATCAATCGCGTTTCTACGGGCTACGGGCATCCTCGTGCTCGTGGCGTGCTCCACGTCGTTCGTGCTGCGTGCGCAAGCACCTCCTCCAGCGCGCACGGCGCCGATCGTTGCACCTGGTAACATCGTCGTCGATCAAGACCGGGCCCGCACACTCGGAGACTGGTATCGTATTCTGGCCACGAGTAGTCCTCGAGTCGTTGCGGCGCGCGCTCAAGCCCGCGCAGCGCGTGCGCGTGTCTCGTCAGCGACCCTCCCGCCGGATCCGCAGCTACAGCTCGGCATTATGAATCGCGAGTTACCGAGCTTCCGGCAGATGGACCCGCTGGGAATGAATCAGTTGCAGCTGACGCAGATGGTGCCAATTGCTCACAAGCTCAGGTACGCTGGGCGCGTTGCGGAGGCACAGGCAGCATCATCGTCTGCGCGAGCGGAGGAGGTATCGTGGGAGCAGCGCAACCAGGTTGCGATGGCGTTCTACGAGATCTATCGCGCCGATTCATCTATCCAGGTCGCGACCGAATCGAAGCGCCTGCTGGGCGATATTGGATCAGTCGCCCAAAGCATGTACGCGGTGGGGGACGGGCGACAGGCCGACGTGCTGCGCGCGCAGGTCGAGGTCGCGCGAATGAGCGACGACATCCTGCGCCTGCGAGCGATGCGCGCAACGATGGCAGCGCGGTTGGATGCGCTACTCGACCTTCCGGCGGATGCGCCGGTACCCTCTGCCCCGCTTCCGGCATTTCCAGCGGAACTTCCATCGCTCGACTCGCTGCAAGCGTGGGCGCTGGAAGCACGGCCGATGCTACACGCAGGGCAGGAAGATCTTCGCGCAGCAGATGCAAACGCACGGCTTGCGCGCAGCGCGATCTGGCCCGATCTCGAAGTCGGCGTGCAATACGGGCAGCGCCCCGGCGTCATGGGCGAGGATCGCATGCTGAGCTTCATGCTTGGCGCATCCATCCCCGTGTACGCGCGGCAGCGGCAGCTCAGGTTGCGCGAAGAAGCTACGGCGATGCGCAGCATGGCAGCGGCTGATCTCGATGCGATGCGCGCCGACACGCGCGGCCGCGTCAGTGAGCTGTACGTCGAGCTCCTGCGCGCCCGCCACTTGGGCGACCTGTATCGCCAGACGGTGTTGCCGGAGGCGACCGCCACCGTGTCCTCGTCGCTCGCCGCCTACCGGGTGGGAGGGGTCAACTTCATGACGCTCCTCGACAACCAACTGGGCGTAAATCGGTATCGTCAGGAGCTGATCGGATTTCAGGCAGACGAAGGGAAAGCATGGGCGGAAATGGAGATGCTCGTAGCGCGGACACTATTTGACGCCACGGTGATCGCCGGCGCCCTTCCAGCGGCGGGGGGACCACCATGACCGCCCAACCACCCAACGAACCAGGTGCGTCGGCGCGGGACGTCCAGTCCCCTTCAACGGCACGGCAGTCGCCCTTTGGGCGCAAGCCCGTGACGTCGCGCGGGCGCATTATGTTAGTCGCGTCCATGGTTGCTGTTCTGGTGCTCGCACTAGTGATTGTACTCGTGGTCACCCGGGTTACCGCGCACCGAAGTGCGCTCGCCCAATCCGCCGCGGCGCTGGCGAGCGCCGGTGCAGCCACGCCCACCGCTGACGGCGGTGATCACGCGCATCCGATCTCTCTTTCTCCTGCAGACCAGGAACGCATTGGCGTTGCCTTCGCCGCCGCCACCATTGGATCGATGCGGCGCGAGGTGCGCGCCGTAGCCCAAGTCACGTTCGACGAGACAACAGTCACGACCATCGCACCTAAGCTCGATGGCTGGGTCGATCATCTCTACGTGGATGCGACCGGGCAGCCCATCCACGCCGGTGAGCCCCTGTTCTCCATCTACTCGCCCATGCTCGTCACGGCGCAGGAAGAATTGCTCCTCGCGAAGCGCTTGAGCGCCGACGTGCAACAAGGCACGAGCGACGCAGTGAGTGGCGCCAGCGGATTGATCGAATCGGCCCGGCGCCGACTCCTATACTGGGATATCGCTCCGTCCGATGTGGCGCGACTCGAGCGTACCGGAGCAGTTCAAAAAACTCTCGTGCTTCGCTCGCCCGTCAGCGGCATCGTTCTCGAGAAACGTGTCCTTGCTGGTCAGAAAATTATGGCGGGCGAGCCACTCTATAAGGTTGCGGATCTGAGTACCGTGTGGGTCGAGGGGCAGATTTATGAGCAGGATCTGGCCTTCGTGCATGTCGGCGCCCAGGTCATCGTGGAGTTCGAAGCACTCCCCGGCGCTAAACGGGTGGGGCGCATTGCGTACATCTATCCAACGCTCGACGCGGAGACACGCACTGCTCGTGTGCGCGTCGCGCTGTCAAATCCTCACCTGCTGCTCAAACCGGGGATGTACGCAACGCTTCTGGTGAACACGACCAGCGGGACACCCGTTCTCTCGGTGCCTCGCTCGGCCGTACTCGAAACGGGGCAGCGATCGCTCGTCTTCGTTCAGCGCACCGACGGAATGCTCGAGCCGCGCGATGTCGTGATCGGAGCGAAGAGCGACGACCGCGCACAGATCCTCAGCGGAGTAGTCGCCGGGGAAAAGGTTGTGGTCTCCGCCACGTTTCTCGTGGACGCGGAGTCGAATCTCGGTTCCGCACTGGGAGGCATGGCGAATATGCCCGGAATGGACATCGCGCCTCCGAGCGGGGGAGCAAAGGTCGCTCCGACGCCAGCGCCGCAACGTCCGCAGACCCCGCCCAGGTAACGACCGATGCTCAAGCGCATCATCGACTGGTCCGTGCACAACACGCTGCTCGTGTTGCTGTTCACCGCGGCCATCGTCGTGGGCGGCATTCTGGCGGTCAAGCGCACGCCCCTCGAGGCGCTGCCGGATCTCTCGGACGTGCAGGTGATCGTGCAGGCCGAATACAACGAACAGGCGCCGCGGATCGTGGAAGATCAAGTCACGTACCCGATCGCGGCCGAGATGCTTAAGGTTCCGGGCGCGCGCGTCGTGCGAGGCTACTCGTTCTTTGGCATCTCCTTCGTCTACATCATTTTCGACGACAAGACGGATTTGTATTGGGCGCGCTCGCGCGTTCTCGAGTATCTCAACGGGATCAAAGGCAAGCTGCCGACGACGGTCACGCCGACGCTTGGCCCGGACGCGACGGGCCTTGGGTGGGTGTACCAGTACGCGCTCGAGGACACCACGGGCCGGCTGAATCTCGCGCAGCTTCGAAGCGTACAGGACTGGTATCTCCGGTATCAGCTCACCGCGGTGCCAGGTGTCTCGGAAGTCGCGAGCATCGGCGGCTACGAAAAGCAGTACCAGATCGATCTCGACCCCGTGAAGCTCCAAGGCTACGGCATTCCCATCACGCGCGTCATGAGCGCCATCCAGAACGCCAACAATGATGTGGGCGCAATGGTAATGGAGCTGTCCGAGCGCGAATACATGGTGCGGGGACTTGGATACCTCAAGTCGATCGGTGACATCGAGAACGTCGTCGTGGGAGCGACTCGGAACGGCACGCCGGTTCGCGTCGCCGAGCTCGGGCACGTGACTGTTGGTCCGGCAGTGCGCCGCGGCGTCGCAGAGCTCGACGGGCGCGGGGACGCGGTCGGCGGCATCGTCATTATGCGCTTCGGCGAGAATGCGCTCACGACGATACAGCGTGTGAAAGCCAAGCTTGCGGCCGTGCAATCGAGTCTGCCCCCCGGAGTCGTCGTGCGCCCGATGTATGACCGGAGCGATCTCATCGAACGCGCGATTGAAAACCTCCGGGGAAAATTGCTCGAGGAGTCGCTCATCGTCGCCCTGGTTTGCATCCTGTTTCTCGTGCATGCGCGATCCGCCCTCGTGGCAATCCTCACGCTTCCCGTCGGCATCCTCATGGCCTTCATCGCCATGCGGTGGATCGGCGTGGGCGCCGACATCATGTCGCTTGGCGGGATCGCGATCGCCATTGGCGCGATGATCGATGCGGCGATCGTGATGATCGAGAACATGCACAAACATCTCGAGCGCGCGATCGACGCCAAGCTGGGCTCATCCGCGGCTGTGACATCCGATGCGCGGCTGAGCACGTCGGTGTTGAGCACTCGCGAACGATGGGCCGTGGTCGCCGAATCTGCGAAGGAGGTAGGGCCCGCACTCTTCTTCTCGCTCCTCATCATCACGGTGTCGTTCGTGCCGGTCTTTGTGCTGGAGGGGCAGGAGGGGCGGCTGTTCAAGCCACTGGCCTTCACGAAAACGCTTTCCATGGCCGCCGCCTCGCTCCTGTCCCTGACGCTCGTCCCCGTGACGATGGGACTGTTCGTGCGTGGGAAAATCTTCCGCGAACGCGCCAATCCCGTGAACCGAGTGCTCATCGCCGTGTATCGTCCGATCATTACGTTCGTACTCGGGCATCGCTGGCACGTGATCACCGCTGCCGTCGCGGTCGTGATCCTCACGTGGATTCCGTGGTCGCGCACGGGAAGCGAGTTCATGCCGCCGATGGAAGAAGGCAGCGTGCTCTTCATGCCGACGACGCTTCCGGGAGCGAGTGTCGCACGTGCGCGAGAGATCCTC
>JBBRYY010000155.1:0-5911 GCA_038237245.1 Gemmatimonadales bacterium
GATAGTGCCGAGTACGTAGAGCAGGTCGTGCATAAAAAGCTCTCCTCCGGGAAGTCCCGGCCTGCGGGGCGCGAGAGGAGGGTATCGTCTACGGCATTAACGCGGCGTGAAAATTCGCGCTGCAGCGGATAAAAAAATCATGAAGACCGCCGCGCGGAGTTGATGCCTTGTCCGTGCGATCAGCTCAGCGACGGAGCGTTCGCAGCGGGGAGCTCGAAGGTGAAAATGCTCCCACCTCCCTCGCGGGGCGTGTAGCGCACCGCGCCGCTCTGCGCCTCCGCGAGGCCGCGCGCGATCGCGAGGCCGAGTCCCGCGCCCCCCGCATCGGGGCGCGTGCCGGCGGGACGGTAGAACGGTTCGTAGATGAGCGACTCCTCGCCGCGCGGGATCCCCGGTCCGCGATCGCGCACCTCGAACACGAGCCGATCGCCGCGCCGCGCCACCGCGAGCTCGATGACGCAGTCTGGCGAATACTTGAGCGCGTTCTCGATGAGATTCACGAGCACGCGTACCGACTGCACGAGATCGAAATGTCCGAGCAGCAGTGGCGCACCCTCGTCGACGAGCACGCGCAGCTCACGATGCTCGAGCGCGCCGCCCAGCCGCTGGCGCGCGGCGGCCACGAGCTCCTCCGCCGCATTGAGCTCCACGCGCACGGGCATCGCGTTCGCCGCAATGCGCGATAGATCGAGCAGATCCCCCACGAAGCGCGACAGCCGGTCGGCCTCCTCCTCGATCGAGCGCGCGTCCGCATCGCCGCCAAGCGCGAGTCGATGGGCGAGCGCCTTGATCGTCGTCAGCGGCGTGCGAAGGTCGTGCGACACGGTCGCGATGAGCGCCGACTTGAGTGCATCCGCCTGCCGGAAGGCCTCCGCACGCTCGGCCGCCGCCACGAGTCGCACGCGCTCGACGCCCAGCGCGGCGTAATAGGAAAGCGCGCGCAGGAATTCCCGCTGATCGACGCGCAGCTCGATCTGCTCGTGATTCACGATGCGGAGCACACCGACCACGCGCGCGCGCGCGAGCAACGGCACGAGCAGCTCGCGGACATCGCCCTGTGACAGCCACGGATCGCCATCCGCTTCCCATCCGGTCGCCCCAACCTGCGAGGTGTGATCGCCGCGCATCACAGCCGGAAGTCCACGCTCGGCCACCCACGCGGTGAGTCCGTCGGCGGCGAGATCAGCACTCGCGCCGTCGGTGGGCGCGGCGCCTGCGCGCGCGAGTAACGTCATGGGCTCCGATCCCGGGCCGGCGGAGTGGGCGAGAATCTCGCAGCGCTCGACGGCGAGCGTCGCCCGGATGACCTCCGCGATCGCGTCGAGCGCCTCCGTCGCCACTCCGGCATTCAGCGTCTCTGCGCCGAGGATCGAGAGGCGCTCGATCTCGCTCGCGCGCCGTTGCGCGGCGGCCGTGCGCTCCTGCGCGGTGTTGAGCAGCTGCGTCGCCACGAGACTCGTGACGAGGAAGGAGAGCAGCACGAGCCAGTCGAGCGGATTGCGGATGGCGAGCGTGCCATACGGCAGCAGGAAGATCGTGTCGAATGCGAAGAAGGCGATCGCCGCGAGCGTCAGGCCGACGGCGCGCCCGCCCGTGGCGCTGCCACCGAGCACGAGTACGAGGTAGAGAAGCGCGACGTGCGCCTTGTCGAGGTCGTCCCGCAGGAAGTACATCGCGAGCGTCGACAGCGCGAGCGCCGCCAGCCATCCCGCCCAGGCGAATCGTCTCGTGCGGCTCACTGTGCCATCGACGGTGCGAGCGCCGGGCGACTGACGAAATGCCAGACGCCCGCGTGAAAGGCGAGTGTGGCGACCGCCGCAACGACGAAGGTTGGCGCTATCGACCACGAGCCGATCGCGACACCCACGACGAGTACGAACACCGAGTACGAAAAGAGTCCGGTGAGCAGTCCGCGCAGAAAGGTGCTCACCGCCGTCGCGCCGTGAGTGTGATGCGTGAAGGAGACGAGAATCATCGACGCGATCGGGAACGGCGTGATGAGTCCACTCACGCGCGGACCGACTACGCTCGAGATAGTGGCGAGCACCCACACGAGCGCGGCGGCGAGCACCATGCGCAGCGGGATGTCCCACGCGGGCGAGCGCCTTCCCGCAGCCGTCACTGAGGCAGGCGGCATCATGCGCAATGAAAGTCCGAGCACCGCACAGGCGAGCAGGTAGGTGAAGCCGATCGGCGGCGCGTGAAGATGCTGGAGTGCCCACGTGCACGCGAGGAATGCGGCGCAGGCGAGGGTGCAGCACGGAAGCCACGAGGCGCGCCGCGCGGTCCACGCGTAGGCGAGCGCGAAGGCGGAGAGCGAAATCGTCGCGAGCAGCGCGCCGAGGCATGCCTGCGAGGTGAACGGAGCGCCGCGCTCGAGTGCGTAGGTGAGCAGCACCGGCCCCGAGAGCAGCGGCAGTGCGACGAACCATCCACCGGCGCCAACGCCCCACCGCTTGCCGATCCAGCTCGCGACGCCGATCAATCCGGCCGCAGAGAGCATCCCAAGAATCGTGTGCGGTGTGAGCATCACGGCTGCGCAGGCTCGCTGTCGAAGCGGTAACCGACGCCGGCGTCGGTGAGCAGCAGCCGCGGATGATACGGGTCCTCCTCGAGCTTTCGGCGCAGATGTGCGATGTACACGCGGAGATAGCCCTGCGGATCGCCGTACGACTGCCCCCATACCTTGTGGAGGAGCTGCCGATGCGTGAGCGTGCGGCCATCGTTGCGCACGAGCTCGTGCAGGAGCTCCCACTCGGTGGGGGTGAGATGCACCGCCGTGCCTCCGCGGCGCACGATCTTGCGCGCGAGATCGATTTCCAGATCGTCGACGCGAATGGGGACATCGCCGCCGGGCACGGGGCGCATGCGCGCGCGACGCAACTGCGCACGGATGCGCGCACGCAGCTCCGGGACGCCGAAGGGCTTGGTGACGTAGTCGTCGGCGCCGGCGTCGAGCAGCGTGGTCTTCTCCTCCTCGGAGTGCCGCGCCGAGACGACGAGAATCGGCGCGCTCGACCATTCGCGGACGGCGCGACAGACGTCGACGCCGTCCATGTCAGGGAGCCCGAGATCGAGCACGATCAACTGTGGCCTGCTCTCGAGCGCCGCGCCGATTCCCTCGGCGCCGGTCGATGCCTCGACGACGGCCACGCCATCCGCGACGAGTGCATCCCGGAGGAGCGCCCTGATCTTCGGCTCATCATCGACGATGAGCACCGTATCGAGCGCGGCTGCCATTAGCCCTGCGGGGTTATGCGATTCGAAATCTGTACCGAGTTCCCGGCCGGATCCTTCACGTTGGCGAAGTGGAGACCGTCGACATCGTGAACGGGTCCGAATTTCAGCCCGTCCTTTTCGCACGCGAGCACGAAGGCCGGCACATCGGGAACGCCGAAGACGATCTTCATCGCGGCGCCGCTCTTCTGCGCGCGGCTCGCCTGGTGCAGTGCGACAACACAGCCGCCACCGTCGCTGACGAGCTCCACCCACCCCTTCCCGTCGGACGGCAGCGCCTTCATGCCGAAGTAGCGCTCGTAGAAGCGGGTGACCTTCGGAAGCTCCTGCACGTACATGATGATCCGTACTATTGATATTGCCACTGTTCGTGTAACCTCGATCGACGTTGTGGCTGCGCCATCACATGGAGATCATGCCGAGCGCCGCCTCCCTGAATCTTGCCATCGGAAGCCCGTGCACGCGACACATGCGTCGCGCAATCACCCCGGTGGCTCGATCTGCGCGAGATCCGTGCGTGCAAACACGCGTCCCAGCCACCGGATGACCAGCCACAGCTCACCGAAGGCGATGAGCGCGCCCACCGGCGCCGCCGGCACGAACGCCCACGCGTCGACTCCGCGCGAGGTCAGCGCGCCGATGGCGCCGGCGATGAGTGTCGTGACCGCGAGTGGCAGGAGCAGCGCGAGGAGCGAGATGATGAGCGACACGAAGATCGCGAGCACGTTCTGCCCCATCGCCTCGATTCCGGCCGCGCGGCCGTCGCCCAGCCGCACCCACCCAGGGAAGAGGAGCGCGGCGCCGTTCGCGACGGTGAGCGAGATCGCGTTGAGCGTGGGGAGCACCACGAGCGCGATCAGCGCGGCGGGTGCAATCGGCACGGGCGCGTGCCGGTCGAACGACGAGAGGAAGATCGCGAGCACGAGCAGCAGATACTGCATCGCGGTGAGAATCGCCGTCGTGCTCGCGATCTCCGCGGCGACGATCATCGATCCCTTCAGCGGGTAGCTGCGCAGCTGATCGAGCTGCAGCAGATCCTGCCGAAGGTCCGCGCGCACGAAGCCCGGTCCGAGGATGACGAGCATGACGATCGGGATCGCGCAGAGGATCTCCCCGATCGAGGCGAGCTCGCTCAGGTCGCCGACTTCCGAATACACCGCGGTGCCAATGATCGCGACGCCGCAGACGAGAATCGCCAGCGTCGTGAGGCGGAGTGCGCGTGTGTAGGCGAGCACGTTCTTCCAGACGATCGCAACCGCCGGATGCCCAACCGGCGCGAGGGCGAACCACGGACGCGGCGCCGCCCCCTCCGCCAGCGCGGTGGGGTGCCGTCGTGCATTGCGTGTGGAGGCAGCCGTACGCGCGCGCTTTGCGGCAGCGTCGGCCACTGCCTCCTCGAAGGCGGCATCGGTGCGCGTGACCCACGGGTAGTGCGCCGCCATCAGCACGAACGCGGGAAGAATCGCGAGGAGCCAGTGTTTCGCGCTGTCGGCGAAGAGGGGAGCGACGAGCAGGTGGAAGGGGAAGAGGATCGCAGCCAGCGGCTGACTCGCGGAAAGCCGCGCGAGTGCATCACTGCCTTCGCCGATGAGCATCGCGGAGCGCACGGCGGGGATCGCGCGCACGATCGTCCAGCCGACGACGATGACCATCGCCGAGACGATCGCGATCGGGATGGCGTTGTTGCGCATGCCGCGCGAACCGTGCGACACGGCGCTCGTGCGCACGAGGGAGGCGCCCACGCGATGCAGATACATCGTCGAGAGGATGATCCAGAGCGAGATCGCGCGCATCCAGAAGGGCAGCGTCGTTCCTCCGCGGCGGAGGAGGATGACCCAGATCACGACGCTGAAGAGGACGATGATCTGCGCTTGCGCCAGCTTGTAGCGCACGAGGGCCGAGCGCGAGAGCGGTGCAGGGAAGAGGAGCTGCACCTCGGCCTCCGAGAAGACGAGGGCGGGGCGGTCGCTGCCGAATACCCATCCGCTCGCGATGGTGACGAAGATGATCGCGGTGTAGAGGAGCTGTCCGAGCTCGCTCGAGGTGGAGCCGGCGAGCGGGCTGGGCATCTGCGAGTTGAAGAGGAGCGCGCCGAAGTAGAGCGCGCCCGCGAGCAGGGCAAGGAGGTAGCGCGGTCGCTTGAGACGCGAGAGCTGGCCGCGCAGGCGGTTTCGCGCGCTGTGCCAGAGGAGGTAGCGAAGGGCGTCGTTCACGCCGGCTCGCGCGACGACTCGGAGCGCTCTCCTTCGTCGATGAGCGCGAGAAAAACATCTTCGAGCGCGAGGCCGGAGAGATCGGGGCGTTCCGCAACTATTTCGGCGAGTGTGCCGAGGGCGATGACGCGGCCGCGCTGCATGACGAGGAGGCGGGTGCAGAGCTCCTGCACGAGATGCAGTAGATGCGAGCTGAGGACCACGGCAGCGCCGGCGCGCGCGCGTGCGGCGATCGTGGACTTCATGCGCCGCATGCCGGCGGGGTCGAGCCCCGTGAGCGGCTCGTCGAGGAGGAGAGCGGATGGAGCGTGCAGCAGCCCGCACGCGATGGCGAGCTTCTGCCGCATGCCGCGCGAGAGTGCCGCGGGAAGAACGCCGCGCTTCTCGAGCAGCTCCATTTCGACGAGGAGCGGCTCGATGCGCGACGGCGCGTCGGCGACGCCGTAGAGGCGCCCGATGAA
>JBBRYY010000156.1:0-5881 GCA_038237245.1 Gemmatimonadales bacterium
ATAACCGAAGGGCCGTACTCATCCGGATGTATCTGGACGTCGTGAATGAGCTCCTCGAGGAACGCGAGATTCTTCGCGACGACATCGATCCATGACTCGTTCGGTCTCGGCTTGCGCTGCAGGCGTCCGAACTCGGAAGACGCCTTCTGCGACACGGCTGCAGAAAGGCGCTGCTCCGTACGATCGCGCCAGCGCGGAAACGAGCTTTCGATCTTGAACTTCCAGCTCGCCTGCTCGTACGTCGTGCTGAGTGCAACCAGTTCCTGTCGGCACTCTACGGCGATTTCAATTGGCCTTGGCATGTTCCTCACTCACGTCGCGACAGCTCACTGCTCATCGTCGCGTGCACGATGCGAGCCCCGATCGGGAGCGCAGTGGCGTGCGTTGCGACAATCGCTTTCCACAACACTGATGACGCCCCAGTGTGTGACGTTGATGGAATTTCGGAGGGGTCGCATTGCGTAAGAGTATCGCTGCTGGTGAACGAATGCCGTCGAGCGCGGAAAAATGCGTCCATTCATGACGCCGGCGCGGCTCCCCTGACCAGCCGGTAGGTGGCCTCGATCGCCACGGCAATCGTGATCATGCCCGCCAGCACCCACAACTTTAGAGGGGCGTTCGTCGCCGTCTGCCACACCAAAGCGCCCAGTGCCGCGACGCACGCCGCGGCCCCGATCGCGGAAATCCATGCGTGACTTATGGTGTCCCTTGCGCGCCGCGCATTGCCGAGATTGACGGCGGCAAAGATCAACAGAAATCCGGCGCTCCCCAACGTCGAGATGCTGGTGAGATCGAACAGGTTGGCGACGACGAGTGTCAGCGCCGCCGTGAGCGCGTGCGCGCCGATCGCCCGCCAAGCCTGCGGCAGGAATGATGCGCCGTAGTTGCCGAAGGCAAAGGCGTACAGCGAGGCCGTCACGACGTAGCTCAGCCACAGCAACACGTTGAGACTGCCGGCGATCATCCCGGCGCCGAGCGTGCGTTGAGGAAGGTGACCGTCCCGCCGCGACTCGGATATGCCACCGAGCGCTTCGCGTACGAATACGTAGTCAGCAGGGCCACGACGCCCGCGACGGCGAACGCCACCGGCGTGCCACCGTGCGCCAACTGCACCGCCAACCCGAGCACCGCGAAGATCCCGCCGCCCACTATCCCGCCGACACCGATGGCGACAACGGCCCACAGCCCGATCTTGCCTTCCTCGGCTTTGCTCATTGCCCCCGCTGTCTGCGCCTCTGAATCCCCGACCGTCCAGTCAGCTTATACTCTGCCCATCGCCGCGCCAATGCCCGCTGCGGCGGCGCGTGCAGCGGCGCGTGCAGCGGCGCGTGCAGCGGAACGCAATTCGTGTTGCGTCGCAAGCAGCAGGAGCACGCGCGGAATCTCGTAGCGGCGGCGATGTGCAAGTTCTGATGCGAAATCGCACGGGAGCCGTCCGCCGCATCGAATCGTTGGCTCTCGTCCGTCGGGCGATGGATGAACCGGACTGAGGATTTCCCCTACACTCCGTACGGGGAAACCCTGACAGCGACCTCCGTCGTCCGGCACGCGCATCATGTTGCCTCGCGGAGAATCCCGATAGAATTTCTTTACAATGAACTTCCGAACGATTCTCGGTCGCGTAGCCGTTCGCGTGGTTGTGCTCATGCTTGGCGCGACATCTCTCCTGGCGCAGGAAGATCCGGTGCGCCGGATCGCCAGCATTGTGAGCGTCGCGGTCGCAGAGTATGGCAAGGGAGTGGATGCGCAGGGCAGGCTTGTGGACGCATCCGAGCAACGGGAGGCCATCGACTTTTTGCGCGAGGCGCGGAGCTATGCAGCGCCGCTCACGGGAGAACGCATCGTGGGCGCGCGAGCGATACTCGATTCGCTCATCACAGCAGCGGAGGCGGGGCGCCCACCGCAGCTCCTCGCGGCGATGCAGCAGCGATTCGCCGATACGATCGGGACGCAGGCTGCGCTGGAGCTTCCGCGCATCCCAATCGATATCAACGACGGGCGCAGGCGCTTCGAACAGAGCTGCGCGAGGTGCCATGGCGCCCTCGGTCGAGGCGATGGGCCGGCGGCGGTCGGCAGCGTTCCCAGGCCGCCCGCCATCGGTGAGAGAACGACGATGAGAAATGTGAGTCCGGCGATGATGTACCGGGTCGCATCAGTCGGCATCCCCGGTACGCAGATGACTGGCTCGGCCGACGTCCTGACGCCGGAGCAGCGATGGAACATCGTGTGGTATCTGATGACGCTCCGCACCTCGCCGGCGCAGGTCGCGGAGGGCGAGGCCCTCATCGCGCGTGACCTCGGGAGGCTGCCGCCCGAGGTCGGCTCGTTCGCGTGGCAGTCGGAACAGAGCGACGATCAGCTCGCGCAAGAGGTGAAGCTCGGCATGCTCGGAACGCAACGGCCGGGGGGCGGCGCGTTCACCGACGGCGAGGTGGAAAGCATTATCGCGTATCTGCGCGAGCTCGCCCTCCGCGCGCCCGCATCGCACGCGCTCGCCACCAGCGACAGCGCGGACGTGGCCGTCGTCGGGCGCAACGTGCGAGCGCTCATGGACCAGTCGCTCGCTGCGGCGCGGATCGGCCAAGCCCGCGAGGCCGGCCGCCGCGCGTTCGACGCGTACCTCGCCTTCGAGCCGCTCGAGACGCGCGCGCGTGCAAAGAGTCCGGGTCTCGTTGCTTCCGTCGAGCGACTATTCGCCGATTTCAAGGGTGCGGTGCGGAGCGGCGACATCCACGGCGCGGAGCGTGCGCGCAACGCAATCGAAGCCGATCTCCCCGCCATCATCGAGCTGACGAAGCCAACGGGCAGCGGGAGCCAGGCATTCTGGCAATCCTTTCTGATCATCCTGCGCGAGGGATTCGAGGCCATCCTCGTCGTAGGAGCCGTCGTGGCGTTTCTGCTCAAGACCGGTCATCGCGAGCGCCTGCGCTCCATCTGGCTCGGCGTCGGTCTTGGTCTGGTGGCGAGCGCGCTGACCGCGGTGGTCATCGAGACGGCGCTCGCCGCAGTGCCGGCGAGCCGCGAAATCATCGAAGGGGTGACACTGCTCATTGCCGTCGCGGTGCTCTTCTCGGTGAGCTACTGGCTCATCTCGCGCGTCGAAGCCGCGAAGTGGCAGCAGTTCATCCGCGACAAGGTCACCACGGCGCTCGAGCAAGGAGGCGGCCGCGCGCTCGCGTTCGTGGCCTTCCTTGCGGTGTATCGCGAGGGCGCCGAGACCGCGCTGTTCTATCAGGCGTTGTTCAGTGAGGGCGGATCCCTCGCGCTGCCGATCGCCATGGGCATCGTCGTCGGCTTCGCGGCACTCGCGATCATCTTCACGCTCTTCTATCGGTACGGCGTGCGCATTCCGCTGCGACCGTTTTTTGGCGTGACGAGCCTCCTGTTGTACTACATGGCGTTCGTTTTCATGGGCAAGGGCATCCGCGAGCTGCAAGAGGGAAATGTCATCTCCATGTCCGTAATTCCCGGCTTTTCCAGCGTGGAATCATTGGGCATCTACCCCACGTGGGAGACCGTGCTCGCGCAACTCCTGCTGCTGGCGCTGCTCGCCTTCGCGCTCGCGAAGACCTTCTGGCCGCGGCGAACGGTGGAGAAGTAGGCGATGCGGGACGGAAGCGGAGGCTGACAAGGCATTCTCTCACAAAGACTTGATGAGTAGTATGTCAAGTATCGATGTGTTGCTCGTCGAAAGTAAATATGTGGAGCAGCCATCGCTGCTCCTCTCCCGCTGCCGCGAGACGTCGATCACTTTGTGCGTACGGTCAAGCGTGAAGCGTCCTATCGGGTTCAGTCGACAGCGCAATCGAGAGCAATCGAGCAGAGTCGGATCGCGAGAGATCGCACGGAAGCGTTCCACGACCCCGATTCAAAATTTCCTGTTCGACGACGTTGGTCGAGTGCGAGCGATCCGCGCGGAGTGACCGCGCGGATCCTGAGTGGGCGACGTCGGACTAGTGGATCTGTACTTTGAGAATTTGACCCTGGCCAGCCACGAGAGACAGCGGACCGAAGCCGACGTTCGACACGTAGAGATTGCCGTCAGGACCGAGCGTCATGCCGCTCGGGAGAAAGAGTTTGTCGGCGATCATTGTCATCCGCCCTGACGGATCGATGCGCCGAATCCGTCCGGTGAACGGCGTTGGAGCGCCTGGCACCGTCGTCGACTCGAGCACGTACAGGCGATCACGATGGTCCCACACGCTGCCGAGCACGGTGGTCAACCCCGTCGCCCACGTCCTGAGCCTGCCGCTCGGCGTGACCTTAATGATTTGCTCACTTCCCGGCATTACCGGAAACGTGCCGAGGTTGCCGATGAAGAAGTTTCCGTGGTACGACACGGACGTCGGCACGATGTGGCCGAACGTTGCCGAGATGTCCACGACGCGCCTGATATTTCCGTTGGGTGAGACGCGGTCGAGCGACCCGTGGTTCGGCTCTACGACGTAGAGGTGTCCGCGAACGCCGACCATGCTGTACGGCGTGCCGTCCGGCTCGAAGTCGTCCGGTTCGAAGTGAAGGGTGGGGTGGCTCTTGTAGAACGCGCTGAGATCCGCGACCGTCCTCCAGCTTCCATTTCTGTCGACGCGAAATATCTGGTTGGGAATCGACGGAACGCCATGCGAGCAACCTGCGCCAGTGAGCAGCCCGTACAGCGTGTGTCCGATGAACTCAACGTCGGCGACGCCGCTCGTCAGCTGTCCGGTCTGCATGTTCGTGCTGCTCGACGGAAGATTATCGACGGCTGTCGACACGATGCCGGCGGGACTGATCTTCGAGATTCGCGAGCCGGTCGTGCTTCCCGTGTACGGCCCGACGCTCGGTACCTGATCACACTGACCGATGGTGGAGTTGCTCCCGCCGGTTCCGCCCTCGGCCACGTAGAGATATCCGTCGGGCCCGAAGCGAAGGCCGCGAGGATTGTTCAATCCCGATGCAAATACAGTCACGGTGGCTTGTCCCGCGTCGACTCTCGAGCTCGTCGGCGCTGGGAGCAGCGCGCTGGGTTGCGTCGGCTGGTCACACGCCGCCAGAGCCACGACCGCCATCATTGCGGCGATTCCTCGCGTCAAAGCGAGCCTAGCCAAAGAATTCTCCTGCAGGCTAATGCGCATGTGACACTCCAGGTGAGGGACGGGAGATGAGGGCTATGCAATGACTAGCGCAGCGGCCAGCGAAAAGCGGACACAGTCACCATGCGCGCCCAGCATTCCGCGTATTTGCGCGCACTCGCTCGTAGACCAATGCGCTCATCATCGCGACGAGCACACCGACGCTCCATCCTCCGAGCACGTCGGTCGCCCAATGGACATCGAGATAGACGCGGCTCGAACCTATGAGCAGCGTCGGCAGCGTTGCGAGCGGCACCGCCTCCGCAGGGCTCAGCATGTTCTCGCGCCAAAGCACGTAGCCGAGTGTTCCGAAAATAGCCGCTGATGCAGTGGCGTGACCGCTTGGAAACGAGTAGGTCAACTCGTGCAAGCGAGCGCCGCCCGCGGGGCGTTCGCGAGCGTAGATCTGCTTCGCGAGGAGAAAGGCCGCCGAGGCTACGGCCGGGGCCACGACGACGGCGGCGGCGATGGGAAGTCCTTGGCGGCGCCAGAGCCATGCGGCAACCACCGCAGTACTCGGAATGACTACCCTGGGCGAACCGGCGTGCGTCGCCAGAAGGAAAACGCTGCGCGCCAGCGATGACTGATGGGCGAGCACCCAATCGCGAAGCGGTTCGTCGAACGGTGCGGACTCGTGGTTGAACACATCTTCGCCGACTTTCGCGCATGCAGCGATCGCGGCGGCGGAGACGCCCGTCAGAAGCACGACGTGCGACGCGAGGCCACGTGGGCGGCGGGAGATTCGAGGGCGCATCGAGCGAGCTGTCATC
>JBBRYY010000157.1:0-5797 GCA_038237245.1 Gemmatimonadales bacterium
AGGGCGTTGGCGATGAGGTGGAGTCGGCTCTCGGGGACGCCGACGGCCCGAAGGAGGTCGTACTGTGGCTGGGAGACGACGGTGACGGCGTCGAAGCGACGAAAGGCGAGGCGCTGCACCGCTTCGAAGAAGCGGTTCTTGAGCGACCCACCGGTAAAACCGTGGACGGTGGTTACTATTGGCAAACCATTCCGGTGACCCGCCAGCCCGCCGACGATATCGGACCGGTAACCATGTGTGTGGACGACGTTTACACGTTTCGCGCGAATGATCTTACCGATCAGTCGGTGCTCTCGGAGGTAGCTGCGACCGGGAACGGCGAGAGGGGCGATCTCCACCCGGGTACCGGCCAGCGAGGCAAGAAAGCCCTCCCCTTCGCGTGGCGCCGAGAGGGTTGGCGCCACGATTACTCTATGCCCAGCACGGCTTTGCGCCTGGGCGAGCGTCGAGACGACGGTCTCGAGTCCCCCTACCGGAGCGGGGGCCAGGAGATGCAAGATAGTGAGTGGTGTGGACAGAGCGGTCACGTCGGAAGGATACGGCGGGCCGAGCAAATGTCGGCCCCTGTAATGGACGGCGCAACCAGTCGATTCGTCCCCACCGAGGGCACGGCTCATGCTCGATAGCTCCCTGATCTCTCTTCGCGCGGCGATGCGGTTTCACCGCTCGCTCACGCTGGTCGTACCATACAGATGAGCCGACGATCGCCGACGAAATCGTAGTACTCCCCCCGTCTCCAACGGACAGCCAGGCGCTGGACCGGTCGCTGGTATCGGGCATCGCGTGGACGGGGGGGACGAAGTGGGCAACCCAGCTTCTGAGCTGGGCGGCTACCCTCGTCGTCGCGCGCATTCTGTCCCCGTCCGACTATGGGCTGATGGGGATGGCCGCCGTCTACCTCGGCCTCGTGACGCTCGTCAACGAGTTTGGGCTCACGGCGGCGATCCTGCGGCATCGCGAGCTCACGGAGGAGCAGATCGCGCGCGTGGGCGGCTTCAGCGTGCTGGTGGGGCTCGTCATCGCCGCGAGCTCCGTGGCGGTCTCGCCGCTCATCGCACGATTCTATGGTGAGCCTGCGGTGGCGACGATCATCTCGGTGCTCAGTCTGAATTTCGTCTTCGGCTCGCTCGGCGTGCTTCCGCGGTCGCTGCTGGCGCGCGATCTCGCGTATCCGCGTCTCGCGATGATCGATGGGATCACGAATCTCGCGCAGATGCTGACGATGCTCGCCTTCGCGATCGGTGGCTTGCGGTACATGGCGCTGGTGTTCGGCAGTCTCGTCGGAAGCGCGTGTGGCGCGCTGCTCGCGCTCTGGTGGCGGCCGCACAAGCTCGCGTGGCCATCATCGTTCGACACGATCGGCGGCGCGCTTCACGTGGGGTGGCACATCGTGGTCGGGCGGCTCGCGTGGTACACGTACAACACCGCGGACTTCGCCGTCGTCGGGCGCGTGCTCGGCAAACAGTCGCTCGGCGCGTACACGCTTGGCTGGGAGATTGCGACGATGCCGGTGGAGCGCATCAGCTCACTCGTGTCGAGCGTGACGCCGGGCATCTTCTCGGCGGTGCAGCACGATATCGTTGCACTGCGCCGCTATTTTCTCGGGGTCGTCGAGGGACTCGCCTTCATCACGCTTCCCGCGGCGGCGGGGCTCGCACTCATCGCTGGCGAATTCGTGCCGGTAGTGCTCGGCCCGCAGTGGGCCGGAGCGATCGTCCCTCTGCGGCTGCTCGCGCTGTATGGCGGCGTGCGGTCGATCGACACGGTGACGCCGCAGGTGCTCATCTACACGGGGAATTCGCGACAAAGCATGTGGTACTCGGTGATCGCCGCGTGCGTGATGCCGGTGCTCTTCGTGGTTGGAACGAAATGGGGCGTCGGTGGCGTGGCGGCGGTGTGGATCGTCGCGTATCCGATCGTCGTGGCACCCCAGTATCGTCTCGCCTTTCGTGTACTCGAGATGCCGGCGGGGGCATATTTCAGGACGCTCTGGCCCGCGGTGAGCTCGACCGCAATTATGGCTTTGGCGGTCGGCATCGTGCAGGTCGTGCTCCCTCATACGCTCGCTCCGGTGACTCGCTTGGTGATCGAAGTGCTCGTGGGCATCATGGTGTACGGAGCGATGATCGCGTGGCGCCATCGTGCGCGTGCGCTCGCGTTCGTGTCCATTGTGCGGGAGCACGCGCGGTGAGCAGCGCCCGGAGCGACGCGCCGTTCTGGGAGAAGGCGGGAACGCCGACGCAGGGTGCGCATCGGCTACTCGTGATCAGCTACCACTTTCCGCCGGATACGACGATTGGCGCGCGGCGCTGGGAGAAGCTCGCGAGTGCCGTGACGGAGCGCGGCTGGGGACTCGACGTCATCACCTGTGCGCCGAAGTCACCGGTGGGGGCGAAGCTCGACTCGCTGCCGGCCGGCGTCCGCGTATACGGCGTTTCGGATCCTGAGCTGATCTCCGAGCGTATCGAGCACGTGCTCTGGCGCGTGTATCGCACGGTGTGGCCGAAAAAGAAAGTCGAGGCGAGTGCGAGCGCGGTTAACGCCAGCCCGGGGCCCGATGTGCGCGAGCGGCCGAAAGCGCTCGACCGTTCCGAGATTCGCGCGAGCGCGCGCACGCCGCGCCAATTGCTTCGCACGTACTGGGCATGGCTCGAGGTCACGCATGGGTTGCGATGGGCGCATGCCGCGTCCGCACTCGCGCAACGCATCATCGTGAAGGGCGTGCACGAAGCCGTGATCACATCGGCGCCGCCGCACATGAGTCACGAAGCGGGGCGACTCATCTCGCTTGCGACCGGGCTGCCATTCGTAATGGACATGCGCGACCCGTGGAGCCTGCAGCCGTGGCTGCGCGAGAGCGTGGCGAGCCCGCTCTGGTATCAGCGCGCGGAGAAGAGTGAGCGCGCGTGCGTCGGCCAGGCAAAGCTCATCGTCGCAAACACGGAGCCCGCGCGCAGCGCGCTCGCGGATGCGTACCCGGCGTGGCGCGACCGGATCATCACCGTAATGAACGGCTCGGACGATGATCCCCTTCCTCCGCATCGGTATGCCGAGCGCTTCACCATTGGCTATGCGGGAACGATCTATCTCGACCGCGATCCGCTGCTGCTCTTTCGCGCGGCGGCACAGGTGATCAAGGCGCAATCGCTCACACCGGCGCAGTTCGGCATCGACATCCTCGGACGCTTCGATGGCGAGGAGCATGTGCCGCTGTTCGGGATGGCGATGCGTGAAGGGATGGCGGACTACGTGACGGTCGAGCGGCCGCGACCGCAGCAGGCGGCGCTGGAGTTCCTCGCCGGCGCATCGATGCTCGTGATCTTTCCGGGGAGCAACACGCTCGCGATTCCTGCGAAGGTGTTCGAGTACGTCCGCTTCGACTCGTGGCTACTCACGATCGCCGAGCCGCAGAGCGGCATCGCGCAGCTGCTGCGCGGCTCGGCGGCGGATGTCGTGGCGCCGGAGGCCGGCGCGATAGCGGCGGCGATCACGGCGCGGTATCGCGAACACATCGCTGGCGTGCGGCCGACGCGGGTGGCGCGCGACGACCGCTTCAGCCGCTCGGCGCAGGCACGCGTGCTGCTCGATGCGATCGAGAAGCTGGTCCCCGCGCGAACGACGGTTGCTACGTGAGTGAGAACCCGCGGTAGAGTCGCTCGTAGCGATCGGCCATGGTAGCGATCGCGTAGTCACGCCGGGCCCGGGCGCGCCCCGCCGCACCGAGCCTGCGTCGCGTCAGTGCGCTGTCGATGAGCCGCTCGAGCGCACTGGCCAGCGCTCGTGAATCCGACGGCGGCACGAGAAGCGCCTCCACATCGTTGGTGACGACCTCCGGAATTCCGCCCACGCGCGAGACGACGACCGGAAGCCCGAACGACATCGCCTCGACGAGCGCGAGCGGCAGCCCCTCCGAGAGCGATGGCATCGCGAAGATGTCGCCCGCCGCGAGGATGTCGGGGATGTCGTCGCGAAAGCCGAGGATGTGTACGCGGGCATCCAGTCCCGCGGCTGCGGACTGCGCCCGCAGCCGTACCTCTTCCTCGCCGCGCCCCGCGATGGCGAGCCGCCACCCCACGCGATCGGAAAGCATCGCGAGCGCCTCGAGGAGCACGGCATGCCCTTTCACCTGATAGAGATTGCCGACCGCGACTATCAGCAACTCGTCGTCCGGAAGCTGGAGCTCGCGACGGACGTGGTCGCGCACGCCGCTTCGCTGCGGAATGCCGTTGGGCACCACCGTGATCTGCTCGCGGGCAATGCCGAGCGCCTGCGCGAGGGTGTTGGCGGTGGCGACGGAGACGCCGACCAGCGCTTCGCTGCGGCGAGCGGCCCAGCGCATCGCGGCGCGGCGGCGCCAGGCGGATGCGTAGTAGAGCCCTCCGTGCATCGTGATCACGTGGCGCGCGCCCGCGCGGCGTGCGGCGGCGGCACCGTAGATCGCCATCGTGAACTCGTGACTGTGCACGACATCCGCGCGGAAGTCACGCAGGATCGTGGTGAGCGCGCGCACCGCGGCGAAGTCGACGGGGCTGTTGATCTCGAACGTCACCGGCTTGAATCCCGCGGCCGTGAAGCGCTCGCCCAGCCATCCCGTGCCGTTCGCGAGATTCACCTGGAGCACTTCGTGCCCGCGCGAGCGCAGCTCGGTCGCGAGGTCGAGCATCATGAGCTCGGCGCCGCCGGGGCCATCGCACTCGATCATGAGCGCGATGCGGAGCGGCGTGTCGCTCTTCGCCGGAATCGTCATCGGCAGCGAAACCAGTCGAGCGTTTCGCGGATGAACGGCCGCATGTCGCCCGCGCGGAAGACGTCGCTCCGGTTGTGCGGATGCATGAGCGAGAAGAAGTCGAGCGTCGCGCGTGCGCGGGACGGCGCATCGGAAGGCAGTGCGAGGCTCGCGTCGCTCCGGCGCCAGCGCGCGAGCAGCTGGTCGACGTCGCCCCACCACCAGCGGCTGCGCGCGCCACGCCGGTAGCTGGTGACCGGCGTCAGCGATTCGCCCGACGCCGCGGCGATGAGCAATGCCGGAAAGTCGACACCGGCATCGATCGCGAGCTGCAGCGAGCCCCAGAAGCGTCCGTTCACCTCCATGAGATACGGCACGCCGGTGCGCGCGTCGAGCTTGTACTCGACCATCGCGACACCATTCCACCCCATGCACTCGAGCAGGAGTCTCGACTTCTCTACGAGCTCGGGATCGGAAGCGATGCTCTCCGAATAGACGCTCACACCGCCGGACGGCGGTTTCTCGCGCAGGCGCCGATGCGCGAACGTCGCACGCACCGCACCATCCCACACGAGAAGAAAGACGCCGGTGCCCGGACCGATGATGCGCTGCTGGATGAGCAGCGGAAACGCGGCGGCGTCGAGCGACTCGACGATGGGACGCAGCGACGCTGCGTCGGCCACATGAAGCACGCCGACCGCCACGCGCCTTCCATCGTGCTCGCCCACGGAGCGCGAGGGCTTGAGCACGACGGGATAGTCGAGCTGCGTCGGATCCATCTCGCGCAGATCGTTCTTCGATGCGAGCACCACTTGCCGTGGCGTGGCGATGCCGAGCTCGCGCGCCGCGGCGAGTACCGCGCCCTTGTCCAGCACCGCGCGCACGACGCGCTCGTCGGGAAACGGGATCGTTGCGCCGACCAGCGTGCGCTCCGGGAGCAGTGCGAGCAGCGACGCCTCGGCGACCGGGATGAGCGTGTCGATGCGCCATCGGTCGACGAGCAGCGTCACCTCCGTCGCGAAGTCCACCGGTGAGACCAGCGGGTCGGGGACGATCGACTCCGCGAACGAG
>JBBRYY010000158.1:0-5793 GCA_038237245.1 Gemmatimonadales bacterium
CACTACGAGTGCTGACGAGCTTGCGTCGGCAGAGGAGGGCGACAAACGCCGTGTAGAGATGCACAACGCGCCACGAAGCAGGGTAAGTGCTCACGTGGCGCGATGTTGTATTTGATGGGCCAGCGAGGAGTTGAACCTCGGACCTCACGCTTATCAGGCGTGCGCTCTAACCACCTGAGCTACTGGCCCTGCTTTTCCCGCACCTGCATGTTGCGCTAACCGCTTGCTCAGCCAGCACGTTCGCGCTTTACTGGCAGCCATCAAGATTAAGACGCACTCCCCCCGAAATCAATCACCGGGGACGCTCCCGCGCCCCCCTTCCCACCATGCACCGAGCACGCATCGCCATCGCACAGGCGCCGCGCGCGGTGCGACGCGACCCATGCGTAAACTCTCGACCCTACCCACGCGGAGCCGGGCGCGTACATCAGCGGCGCGAGCGGCCAGAGCAGGGGCAGCCGGCGGCTTATTTCGCGGAAGGCAAAGAAGCCTCTCAGCACGCGACCCTCCGGCGTGACGACGGCCATTTCCTCACGCATGTCTTCGAGCGTCACACCGGGGAGCAGCTCCCTCGCTCGCGCCGTCTCTCGCTCGAGGTCCACGTAGCGCAGCCGCCTCGCACCATCCAGCTCATCGAGCTGCGTCATCGTCCGAATACAGAGCGGACAATATCCGTCGTACACCAGCGTCCAGACCCGGCGCTCGGCGCCGGTGCCCGCGCGACGCCTCCTCCGCATTGCGACCCGCACCGGTTCCGCGAATGCGGCGTACAACGACATCAGCTGAAAGAATGGCGCCACCATCAGCATCGCGATACCGGTGTGCATCACGATACCCGCCGCCAGATACCCCGGCGCCAGTCGCGGATACAGCACGCACAGCACGAACGTCACCTCGAACGCGAGCGTGAGTACGGCGAAGATCACGCCCATCCAATGCAGATGCGCGAGCGCGAGCGTAAGCGGACGTGCGTGGCCGATCCCATCGAGCAGCATGTAGTACGTCATCGTGTAGCCGTTCAGCCACGCCCCCTTCCCCACCGTGAGCTTCGACAGCGCGGCCGACAGATACACGCACACGAGCAGCCATTGCACGAGCCGCATCGGCCAGCGCGCATCGCGACTGCACGCCCACTCTTCCATGGGCACGAATCGGCCGCGCTCGCGACTACGTGCCACACGCGCGCGCATGGCGTCGACCGATAGCTCCGCACCGCACGGCGTCAGGATCAGCATCCAGAGTACGATCGTCGCCGCGGCCTGGGGATGGCGCATCGTCCCGTACGAGTACACGTGTGCGAGCAGCAGCGTAACCGTCGACGCGAAGACGATCAGCGACACGCGCGTGTACGCCCCCACGAGCGCGCCGATGCCCGCGGCGCCACACACGATCCACGCGATGACGATAGGCGCGGCGCCGGGCCGCGCCCCCCACCCAAACGGCAGCATCTCCAGCTTGAGCGCCGGTAGCGCGACGAACCATTCCGATGGCAGGAGTGCGCGCTTCAACTCGAGCGTAAGCGTACCCGGCCACAGCGCATCCGCGAGCAGCGCGAACACGACGGCGATGCGGAGATATGCGAGATCGCGCACACGTGCCGGCTCGAACCAGTAGCGATCGAAACGATCGCGCAGTGTCACTCGCCGGTCGCTCGCTCAAACGACCAGGTCGCCATACGCAACATGGGCGCGCGCACTCGGTACGTTGATGTGTCGCTCACGCGAACGACGCGCGTCCATGCTGACGCCGAGCAGAAGCGCCCTGGATACTGCGCTTCAACCGTGCGGCTCAGTCGCGCTGCGGCGCGCGAGCCTGTCTCGCTCATTGGAGCGCGCGCGATGCTCAACAGCAGATTGTGAAGTTGATTCGGCGGTACGCCGAGGTCGTCGGCCGCGATGATCCGATCGATGACTTCGGCGCCGCAGTGCCCCACCCGAAGCTCCGTCACGGTCAGTGAATCCGATCCGCTGTGGGACTCCGCGTACATCGGATAGGCCAGAAATGGCCAATACCACCCGTGCGGGTTCGGCGACACAGGCGACGACACGAACAACTGTGTGCCCAGCACGGCAATACAGGCGGCGGTTGCAATGGCCTTCGGTAGCGGCATGAACCTCGACAGCGGTGACTCCAACGGACGCCTATGATGCTGCTATTCCGCCCATCGCACAACGTCTACGAAAAATGGCACAGCCCGCGCGACGCGAGCGCAGCGGGGGACATTTCGCTCTCTCACTGACTCGCGCGACTCCCGTCGCAGCGTCGCCACGAGCCGAAGCATCAGCCCCGTTCAGGCTCCGACCACGCGGCCGATGATCGTTCCGTTGCCGATGCCACGAAGGTCGTGGCGCCTACTTCTGGATGGTCTTCAGCTCACGCGTCAGTGCTCAGCCTCGACGTCATGCCAGATGCAGTTCCCGCAGCAGCGCTCGAAAGCGGGGATGGTGATGCAATGGCGTGAAGAGGAACGACCCCTTAATGCCGTAGGTGGGCCCGGCGCGAGCGGACACCGCACGCTCGAGCAGCTCGATCGCCTTCTCGTGCTCACCGAGCGCCGTGTGGATGTACGCGAGGCTGTACGGCGAGAGATAGGCTACCTTGGCGCGCTCTTCGAGCGAGAACAGCATCGCGCGCGCATAGTCTTCCTTCCCGGACATCGCATACGCTGCGGCAAGTTGTCCCATCCACATCGTAGCCCCGGGTGAGAGTTCCACCGCGCGCTCGAGCTGCGCGATGCCCTCGTCCTTTCGACCGGCGAGGAAATATGCCCAGCCCAGCGTCGCGCGGGAACGGGCGTGGCTGGGATCGAGCTCGGCTGACGCTTCGGCGCGCACGATCGCTTCGGAGATTCGCCCGGCGCGCAGGAGCGATGTCGCCAAATCGTTCCGGTGCGCCAGCGGGTCGAGCTCCTGCGCACGCGTCGAGAGCGTGATGGCCTCGTCGAAGCGATCGAGCGAAGCACAGAGGCGTCCGTACAGATCATAGGCGGAGGCATAGCTGGGGCTCAGCTCGATTGCGCGCTTGAACCCTTGCTCCGCACCGGTCCAATCGAAATCGCGCGTCATCCTGAGATGGGCCATCGTGCAGTGCGCCGCGCCGAGCTCGGGGTCGAGTCGCAGCGACATCTGCGCCGCGTCGAAGGCGCGCGCATACGCGCCAGCGGGCGATGTGGCGCCGTGCTCGGTGGACTCCAGATGCGCCATCGCCAGACCCGCGAACGCAAGCGCGAACGATGGGTCGCGCGCGACAGCCCGCTCGAAGGAATCTACGGCCCGGTCGAGCGACTCCGGAGTGAAGCTGATCAGCCACTGTTGGCCCTGCAAACAGAGCTGATAAGCCTGGACGTCCTTCGTCGGCCCGCGCTGCACCCTGACCATCTCGTCGCGCGTGAGCTCGGCCTCGAGCGCGGCGGCGATGTGGAGTGCGACATCGGTCTGGATCGAGAAGATGTCGGTGAGCTCGCGATCGTAGGTCTCTGCCCAGAGATTTTGCCCGCTTTCGGCGCCGATGAGCTTTGCGACGACGCGCACCCGGTCGCCGACGCAGCGCACGCTGCCGTCGACGAGTGTGGCGGCGCCGAGCGCGGCGCCGATCTCCTGCATGCTCCGATGGCGATTCTTGAAGGACATGACGGATGTTCGTGAGATCACGCCAAGTGAACGGATCCGGGAGAGGTGTGCGATCACGTCTTCCGTGATGCCGTCGGCGAAGAATTCGCTGTCCTGTCCTGCGCCGAGATTGACGAAGGGAAGGACGGCGATGGTTGTGGTGCTCGGATGCGCGACGAAGCTGCGCGCGGGTACGTCCCTCGCCGGTGCTCGGGCCAGCTCCTCCGCCAGCGTCACGACAGCGGAATCCGGATCGAGCTCCAGGTCTGCGCGTAGGCGCTGCGCGTGCTCCGCGGCATGGAGCCGCGCGCCGGTGCGGTCGCCGGCGGCGCTCAGCGCGCGCATGAGCTTCTGCGCGTACACACCCGAGTGCGGATCGCACGCGACGAGACGGCGGCAGGTGCCGACGCGGTCATGGACGTCGCCCGCCCGCTCCTGAAGCGCGTCGAGCTCGAGGAGCGCGCCGACGAATTCGTGCGCCAGCTCGCCGCGGTGCGCCTCGAGCCAATACTCGAACTCCGTGGAATCGTCGAGGTGGAACCCGTCGAGCAGCGGACCGGCGTAGAGCGCCGTGATTCGGGCGAAGTCGTGCGCGGCGATCGCATGGCGGAGCTCGACCAGGTCGCATCGCACGAGCGACGGATTGAGCACGAGGGCATCGCCCGTGGATGTGATCACCCCTTCGCCCAGGGCGGCGCGAAGGACGTGAACCGCGAGGTTCAGAAGCCGCCGTCCGTTCGCGGAATCACGCTCCGGCCAGAGGAGCGACATGGCGCGCTCGCGCGAAATGGGCTGGGGCCACGACGCAATGATGAGCGCGAGCAGCGCGATGCGATGTCGCTGCGTCGGAGGACCGCTCAAGGGCTCGCCGTCGGCGCGCAGACTCGCGCCACCGAGGAGTTGCACGGTGATCACAGGATGCTCATCACGCTGCTAACTCGTAGCTAATTCCAGGCAGAACGGGGAGTTAATCGCTCCGTCTCATCATTCCCGCGCGGGTCAACGATAACCTATCACAAACGAGGACACGATGAGACTCACCGCAGCACTCCTGACCGCCGTTGCGCTGCTCGCCGGATGCAGCGACGACCCCACCTCCTCCGGAGGGAACGCGGATCTCGCGACGCTTCGCCGCGTGACGGCGCCGTTCCAGAGCTTCGACTCGGCGTCGAGCGCAGGCTGGGCGGCCAAGATCACCGCGTGCATGAGCGACTCCGCACTGGGCGGAATGGGCTTCCACTACGGAAATCCCGATCTGATCGATGGCACGGCGAGGGTCGACGAGCCCGAATTGCTGTTGTATGAGCCGCAGGCGGACCACTCGCTGGAGCTGGTGGCCGTGGAGTACATCATTCCGTATAGTGCGCACGCACGAAGCGATGCGCCGCCGGTGCTGTTCGGTCGGCAATACAAGCAGAACGACACTTTTCAGCTGTGGGGGCTGCACGTGTGGGCGTGGAAGTCGAATCCGAGCGGATTGTACGCCGACTGGAATCCGACGGTCAACTGCCACAACACGACCGACGTCGCCTCGATGGCTCACCAGTGAACCCGACGAAATTCATCCGGAGCGTGCACATGCCAAAATATCTGATCGAGCGTGACATTCCCAACGCGGGTGCGCTGTCGCGCGCAGAGTTGCAGGCGATCGCGAAGCGCTCGTGTGGCGTATTGAAGCAGCTCGGGCCGTCGATTCAGTGGGTCGAGAGCTATGTCACGGAGGACAAGGTGACGTGCGTGTATATCGCGCCCCACGCCGAGATCATTCGGGAGCACGCGCGGCTCGGGGGCTTTCCGACGGACAAGGTGCTGGAGATCGCGGCGATCATCGACCCGACGACGGCAGAGGTGAGTGTGATGGAGAAGGTGAGCGCGGCGTAGGGGAGTCGCTGCCTGGCATCCCGCGGCGACGAGCGGCGGTCGCATCCGGCATGGATGCGACCGCCGTTTTGTGCGAGGGGGTGGGAGAAACGACACAGCCCCCGGTACGCGAACGCACCGGGGGCTGCAAAAGGCAATCGATCGTGACAATTCGTATGATGGCGCGACAATTCTTGAGGATTTTCGAGGGGATCGTCGTTGCTGTTGCCAGCGCGGACGAGCTCTACTCATCGCTCCAGAAAGGAGGTGATCCAGCCGCAGGTTCCCCTACGGCTACCTTGTTACGACTTCGCCCCAGTCACTG
>JBBRYY010000159.1:0-5728 GCA_038237245.1 Gemmatimonadales bacterium
CAGCCAGTTCTCGCGGCGCTATCTGAAGCAGCTTCGGAGCTATCTGCGCGGGGTGCAGCTGCCGACGGGGGAAATTCTTCTCTCCCTCCCGCTCGGGGGCGAGGGGCGCAGCATTCTCGAGGGGCAGCACTCGATCGCGATCGGCTTCCCCGCCACTGCCGACTCTTCGCTCGACGCGGTGTACGAGTTCGCGCACGAGGCGATCGGCGGGATCGCGGAGGGGGCGGTGCGTGAGCGCATCTCACCGGCCGAGTTTCGCGCGGGCGCGGCGACGCAGTTCGAGAGCCCGGCGAAGGTCCGTGGCGGCGCGATGCTTCTCGAGCGCGCGATCCCCGAGCTCGTGGCGGGTTACGAGCGACACTATCTGGCGCTTGCACGCGTATCGTTCGGTGCGGCCAGCGTCGACTCGGCGTTCGTGCGTGCATTTCCCCTGCGGCAGGCGATCATCGACGGAATGGATCAGCGACTCGACGAAATGATCAAGGCGGCGAACTAGTGGCTGACGAGTCGAAGCCGGTGGCTCCGCCCGTCGCGTCTGTAGCGCCCGCAGCGCCCGCGTCGCCCGTGTCGGGACTCCCCGCGCCGCTGGAGCGCGCCGCGCTCGAGCGCGTGCTCGCGCGCGCGGCGGAGCTCCAGGCCGCCGAGGCAGATCCGGGAGAGCTCACGCTCACCGAGGCGCAGATCCTCGACGTCGGCAACGAGGTCGGAATCCCCGCCAAGCATCTGCGCCAGGCGCTCGCCGAGGAGCGCTCCCGCGTCGAGGTGCCGGTAGAGCGCGGACGGGTGGCCGCCATCTTTGGTCCGGCGACCGTCTTCGCGAGCCGAACCGTCCGTGGTGCGCCGACGGCGCTCTTCGAGAAGCTCGACGACGCGATGCAGCGTGAGGAGTCGCTGCGCGTGAAGCGCCGCTTCCCGGACCGCATCGCGTGGGAGCCGCGCGGAGGGATGGCGACGGAGTTCCGCCGCCTGATGAACGTCGGCGGCCACGGCTACCGCCTCGCGCGCGCGCAGGAGGTCTCGGCGACGGTCATCGCGATCGATGCCGAGCGCTCGATCGTGCGTCTCGATGCGAGTCTGGCGAACATCCGGAGGCAGCGGTTGATCGGCGGCAGCGGCGCCGCGGTGGCGAGCGGCGTCGCCTCGGGGATCCTGCTCGCGCTCGGCGTGATGGCCGCGGTGGCCGTGCTCCCGGTGGCGGCCGGCGTCATGGGGGGATATTTCATTGCGCGGAGCCACGCGCCGCAGGTCCAGGGCGCGCAGCTCGCGCTCGAGCAGATGCTGGACCGTCTCGAGCGCGGCGAGATCCAGCGTCCGTCGCTCCTCTCGGCGATCACTCAGAGCACGGGCCTTCGCTGGCCCTGAACGTTCGCATTACACACCTCTTCTTCCATTCAATACATGACAACGATTGCGACCGTCGGCGTGCTCGGCGGAGGACTCATGGGCTCGGGGATCGCGCAGGTCGCGGCCGCGAACGGCTTCAAGACCATCGTGCGCGAGGTCGATGACGCGTCGGTCAAGCGCGCCCGCGCGAGCATCGAGAAGTCGCTCGACAAGGCGATCGAGAAGAAGAAGTCGACGCCGGAGCAGAAGGCGGAGACGCTCGGGCGACTCACCTTCACGACGACGGTCGCCGACCTGGCGACGGCCGACATCGTGATCGAGGCAATCATCGAGGACCTCGACCTCAAGAATGCGATCTGGAAGGAGCTGAACGCGCTCTGTCCGGCGCACACGATCTTCGCGTCGAACACCTCGAGCCTCACGATCGCGGCGATGGCCTCCGCGGGGGGACGCGGCGACCGGATGGTCGGGCTCCACTTCTTCAATCCGGTGCCGGTGATGAAGCTGGTCGAGGTCGTGAAGACCGTGACGACGAGCGACGAGAGCTTCGCGCGCGCCTTCGACTTCGCGAAGAAGCTCGGCAAGGAGCCGATCGCGGCGAAGGACAACTCGGGGTTCGTTGTGAACCTGCTGCTCGTTCCCTACCTGCTGGATGCGATCAATGCGCTCGAGCACGGTGTCGCGAGCGTGGAAGACATCGATAAGGGGATGATGCTGGGCACCGGCTACCCGATGGGCCCGTTCACGCTCCTCGACTTCGTCGGCCTCGACACGACGTACAAGATCGCCGAGATCATGTTCGACGAATATCGGGAGAAGCGGTACGCGCCACCGCCGCTACTCAAGCGGATGGTGCTCGCCGGTTACTATGGAAAGAAGTCGAAGCGCGGATTCTACGATTATTCGGTAGAGCCGCCTGTCGTGAGCGCGCTAGGGCTGTAGAGCTACGCGCCGTTCTTCACCAGATACTTCCGGACAAACTCATCCATCCGCACCAGATCGAGCGACGCGTCCTTGCAGGGACCGTTGGGGAGCGTCATCGGCAGCCCGAGCACCGGGACGCGGCCGGCGACATCGTGCAGCCCGCTCACGAGATCGCGCTCACACGCGACTGCGACGACCGCCTTGGGGCGGCGCTCGCGGATGACGCGGCGCGCGAGCTGTCCGCGGGTCGCCACGAATGCGGACACGCCGTACAGCTTCGCGATGCCGAGCACACCGTCGAGCGCTTCGCGCGAGAGGCAGCGCGGGATGAGGATCAGGAGCTCGGAGGGATTCACGCGACGTTCGCGCGCGAGAGCGAGATCGTTGTAGACGGCGACGCTCGCGTGGTCGGTCCAGTCGCGCTTCACGCCGAACAGCTCACCTACTCGCCACGCGAGATTGAGCGTGCGCAGCAGCAGTCCTCGCTCGGCCAGCTTCTCCGGAAGGAGCGCGCGTCCCGTCCAGACGGAGAGCGCGAGCAGCGTGAGCCACGCGAGCGAGATCGAGACGAAGGCGGCGATGCCGAGGTAGAGCGCGGTGGGGAGTCGTCGCGAGAGGAGAGCGAGCCGAGGCGCAAGCAGGTAGACTGCTGCGGCAGCGAGAATGGCGACGAGGACGATGCCGACCGCCGTGAAGCCGAAGTAGAGGCGCGTGGGCGACGTGAAGTCGCCACCGTTGTCGAGCGCGCCGCCGTCCCATTCGTCCCATTCGTGTCCGAGCCGCCGGTCCGTTTCGATCTTGATCAGTTGGCCGACCTGCCGCAGCGGTGCTTCGCTCTCCATGATGCATGATGACGGCTTCGTGAGTGGCTTGTCAACGGGCGCCGGACTCGCCAACGTGCCCGTCGTGAAGCCCGAGGGATTTCGTGGCGTTTTCCGCGACGACGAGTCCGCGCGCGCGGTCTACGCCGAGGGGGCGGGGATCGCGCGTGCCATGCCGGCGGCGGTCGCGGTGCCCGTAGATGCCGATGATGCGGCGGCGCTCGTGCGGTGGGCCGCCTCGAGCGGCACGGCGCTGATCGCGCGCGGCTCCGGAAGCGGGATGGCCGGCGGCGCGGTCGGCCCAGATGTGATCGTCGACCTCAGTCGGCTCGACGCGATTGGCGACATCGATGTGAGCCGCCGGCGCGTGATGGTCGGCCCGGGCGCGGTGCGCGGCGCGGTGAACGAGGCCGCTCGGAAGGTGAAGCTGCGCTTCCCGGTCGATCCATCGAGTGGCGCATTCTGCACGATCGGCGGAATGGCGGCGACGAACGCCGCGGGCGCACACACGTTGCGCTACGGCGCGACGCGCGCGTGGGTGACGGCGCTCGACTGCATCTTCGCCGACGGATCGCGCGCGCTCATCCAGCGCGGCGCACCGCTCCCCGACGTGCCGGCGGTCGAGCGCTTTCTCGCGACCGCGCATCCGGCCATCCTCGCGTCGCCCGCGCGCGTGCGCTCGCACCCAGGCGTGCGCAAGGATTCCTCCGGATACGCGCTCGCCGACTATGCAAGAAGTGGCGAGCTCCTCGAGATCCTGATCGGCAGCGAGGGGACGCTCGCGCTCTTCGTCGGCATCGAGCTCTCGCTCACCGCGCTTCCGGGCGCGACGAGCAGCCTCGTGGCCGAGTTCCCGACGCTGGAGCAGGCGGTGGACGGCGCGACGCGCGCGCGGATCGGCGGCGCGAGCGCGTGCGAGCTCCTCGACCGCACCTTCATCGATGTCGCGCGGAACGGTCCCGCGCTCGTCGCAATCGACGGCGGGAGCGAGGCGGTGCTCCTCGTCGAGATCGAGGCGGGTGACGAGAGCTCGGCTGCCGCGACCGCGAAGGTGATGGAACAGGCGATGATGTCGTGCGGCGCGACGCGCATTTCCGTCGCCCTCAGCTCGGACGACGAGGCGCGCATCTGGGCGCTACGCCATGCTGCGAGCCCGATCTTGAACCGGTTGTCCCCCTCGCTCAAGTCGATGCAGTTCATCGAGGACGCCGCGATGCCGCCGGAGCAGCTCCCGGCGTACGTCCGCGGTGTGCGCGAGATTCTCGCGCGGCACGAGGTGAAGGGCGTCATCTTCGGACATGCCGGCGACTCGCACGTGCACGTGAACCCGCTCATCGACGTCCGCCGCACCGACTGGCGGGAGACGGTGCGTTCGATTCTCGACGAGGTGACGTCGCTCGCGGCGCAGCTCGGCGGCACGATTGCCGGCGAGCACGGCGACGGCCGGCTCCGCACGCCGCTGCTCGAGCGGGTGTGGGACACACGCTCCGTAGCGCTCTTTGCGCAGGTGAAGAGCGCCTTCGATCCGCAAAATATTTTCAATCCCGGCGTGAAGGTGCCCACCGGCGCCCAATCCATCGGCGATGTGAAGTACGACCCGACGTTGCCGCAGCTTCCGCTCGACGCCAGGAACGCGCTCGACACGATCGAGCGTGAACGTGCGTGGAGCAACTTTCGCCTGTCGATGATCGGCGTCCACTGAGCCGCCCCAGCCAACCTCCGGAGATCCGTGTACTACACCGAGCCGCGCATCACCCTTCTCGCGAAGCCAACCTTCACCACCCCGGAGCACCTCGGCGTCGCCTGGATCGGTGAGAGCACCGCCGGCGAGCAGCTCGCCGAGTTTGCGGGACGACTCTGCTACATGAGCCAGAAGAATCCCGCGGGGCGCACGACGCGGGACTACCTGGAGAATATCAAGAAGCAGGGACACGGGAGCGTACTCGAGCACGCGAGCTACTCGCTGCTCTTCGAGGGCGTCAGCCGCTCGCTCACGCACGAGCTGGTGCGCCACCGGGCGGGGTTCGCCTACTCCCAGCTGTCGCAGCGCTACGTCGACGAGAAGGACGCGAGCTTCGTCGTGCCGCCGGCGGTGGCGGGCGACGAGGCGCTGGAGAGCGCGTGGCGCACCCAGGTCGACGGCGCGCTGGCGAGCTACGTCGCGCTCGTCGAGCAGCTGATGGAGCGCTACGCGTGGGTGGCGGACAAGGTCCACCGGCGGAAGATGGCGCGCGAGGCCGCGCGCGGCGTGCTGCCGAACTCCACTGAGACGAAGATCGTGGTGACGGCGAACGCCCGGGCGTGGCGGACGATGCTCGAACTGCGGTCGAGCGAGGGCGCGGAGCTCGAGATTCGCCGGCTGGCCGTCGCAACGCTGCGGCTGCTCACGGCGGAGGCGCCCGGATTTTTTTCCGACTTCGAGATCTACACCGGCGACGATCGGCGCGAAGCAGCGAGAGTCGGATTTCACAAAGTCTGAAATAAAGTCCGCGCGTGAACAAAAAATCATTGCGCTGCATTTCATCGACTCTTATTTTGCTCGCACCTTCGATATCGGCCTCGCACTTGCTTCTGGTTAGAGCAATGAGATGTGAACGATTCGAGCGAGATGCGCGTCATATGAAAGAGCAGGGCGCACG
>JBBRYY010000160.1:0-5703 GCA_038237245.1 Gemmatimonadales bacterium
AATCGCTCAACCCGGCCGCGAGCGCGGGAAGCTCGCCCGCCTGCCGGCCGGCGAACAACACGATGATCGCCGCCGGGCGCCGCTGCATGATCGCGCCAAGACGGTCGCCGAGCGAGCGTGGATCGCGCAGCGATGCGCGATGCGCGGAGTCGAGCCCCGGTGGTGCATCGTTCACGAACACGACTACCTTGTCGGCCAGCGACAGCCCCGCGAGATCGTTGCGCCCGAGCCCGGGCGCAGACAGTCCGTAGCCTGCGAAGACCAGATCGCCCGATGCCTCGAGTACGGGCAACGGCAGCCCCTCGCCGAGCGATGGCACCGGGATGAGATGCGAGCCAACGGGAAGGCTCGTGGGCGTCGTGGCCGACGTCACCGTGAAGCGCGCCGAGCGCACGAAGGTGCGCGAGAGCGGCACGCGCTGGAGATAGCCGCCGCTGTCCCCCGCCGGTGCGATCCCGGCCGCCCTCAGCTGCGCCGCAATCCAGCGCGCGGCACGCGCTCCGCTCGTGGTCTCGGCGCTGCGGCCGAGCATCGAGTCATCGGCGAACGCGTAGAGATCGCGGTGGAGATCCTCTGCCATGGTCGGCGGACCGGCGGGAGCGGGCGCGGGACGGGACTCGGTGCGTGGCGGCGAGGAGCAACCAGCGGCCACGGCGAGCAGCAGCACCGCGCTGCGACGCATGAGCAACTCCAACGGTGAAAGGATGCGACGCACGATGTGTGCAACGTTGCGTACAGGCTAACGAGCGTTGACGGCGGCTGCAACGCCGGCAGTCCCTTTACAGCAGAGGGCTGGCCATCTTCCTCGGCCGCACCACCATTTGTCCGCTCGGCGGAACCGCGCCTCTGAATAGTGTATCATTCACCACATGCTCTACATCTGCATTCCCGCGTTTAACGAAGCGACTACGGTCGGACTGCTCCTTTGGCGCATCCGAACGGTGTTTGAGGCGCACCCTCGCGAGTACGAGATCATCGCACTCGACGACGGAAGCACCGATGGCACCGAAGAGACGCTGCGGCGCTACGAGAAGGTGCTGCCGCTCACTGTGCTTCGCAACGAGGCGCAGGGCGGCTACGGGGCGGCGCTCGACACGCTTGCACGCGCAGCCGCAAAGGCGACGCGTTATCCACGGCGCGATGCGATGATCGTGATGCAGGGCGATCTCACTGACCGCCCCGAAGATCTTCCCGAGCTCGGGAAGCGGTTCGATGGGGGCGTCGACTGCGTGGTCGCGGAGGCCGGCCCGGCGGCTGCATCCGCGCCCGCGGAGATTCGCCGACTGCGCCGCATTGCGCCCTGGCTCATGCGGCGCTACGTCAAGGTGGACGGCGTCGCCGACCCGCTTGGCACACTCCGCCTCTATCGCATCGCGGTGATCCGCGACGTCATCAAGCAGGCCGCCGATGCTCCCATCGTGCAAAGCACCGGTTGGGCGGCGAATGTCGAGCTGCTTGTGAAGGCCGCGAAATTCTGTCGTCGGCTCGAGACCGTCGAGCTCGCGCCTCGCTACGATTTGCGGCCGCGAGAGACGCGCGTGCGCTGGTTCCCCGACGCGGTCGCGCTGTACCGCTTCGGCGTCGCTCACCGCGCGCGGCGCGCTCCGGCGTCGACGTGACCAGGGCTGCCCATGCGGCACGAACAGCTGCGATGGTGGTCGCCATCGCCTGTTCGGTTCACGCCGTTCGCGCGCAGCACGAAACGACGGAATCGCCCGAGCGGGAAAATGCGCAGACGGCGCACACCTCCCGTCCCTACGGGCTTGGCGAGAAGCTCATCTACGATCTTGCCGTCGGTGGTGCGAAGGTCGGCACCGGTAGCCTGTCGATCGTCGGCGCTGAAGTCATCGACGGCCACGAGACCTATCATTCCGTCTTCGACATCAAGGGCGGGTTTCTATTCTATAAGGTCAACGATCGGCTCGAGAGCTGGTTCGAGCCCGGCACCATGACCTCGCACCGTTTTTACCAGCTGCTCAATGAAGGCAGCTACCACACGCAGCGGTATTTCGACCTCTATCCCGAGCGGGCCAAGCTCCATCAGCGCGGCCGATCGGAGACGGAGAGCGTCGCCGAGCCGCTCGATGACGTATCGTTCTTCTATTTTGTGCGCACGGTTCCGTTGATCGTCGGAGAGACCTACACCTATGCGCGCTATTTTCAGCCGGATAAGAATCCGGTGATCGTGAAGGTACTTCGACGGGAAAGGCTGAAGCTGGACGCGGGCACGTTCGATACGATCGTCCTTCAACCGATCATCAAATCGGGCGGGCTGTTCGCGGAGGGCGGCGAGGCGCTCATCTGGGTGACGGATGATGATCGACGCATTATGGTTCAGCTCAAGGCGAAGATGCCTGTGCTCCGATCCCTCGACCTATATCTGAAATCGTACACTCCGCCAATGATTCCTCCGGGCTGAACAAGCCCGAAGCCGACCTCTCGGCCGTACGCACCGTTCCGATCGGTCGACGTCCGAACAAGGTGCGCGCCGAGGAGTTCGCGACACCGCCCGGAGACGACCGCTCGTTCGCGGCGTTTCTCGAGTCGCTTCCCGATGTGCTCGCCGCCCGCGATTTTCTCGCGCTCGCGCGCAACATCGCGAACGCGGCCGGGAAGCGCGGCGTCGTCGTAATGGTCGGCGGCCACATCGTGAAGACCGGACTCGCGCCGATCCTCATCGACTTCATGCGCCGCGGGATCATCACGCACCTCGCGATGAACGGTGCGGCGGCGATTCACGACTACGAGATCGCGCGCTGGGGCGGTACGAGCGAGGACGTGCAGGCCGGGTTGCGCGACGGTACGTTCGGAATGGCGGAGGAAACGGGGCGCGAGATGAACGAAGCATTCATCCGCGGGCAGAGCGAGCAATGGGGGATGGGCGAGTCGCTCGCGCGCGCGCTCGACGCGAAGGAGCTGGCGCATCCGGAGCTGTCGCTGCTCGGAATTGCCGACGAGCTTGAGGTGCCGCTCACGGTGCACGCGGCGATCGGCGCGGAGATCATCCACCAGCACCCCGCGGCGAGCGGCGCGGCGATCGGCGACACGAGCCACCGCGACTTTCGTCGCTTCGCGGCGTCGCTTCCCTCCGTGCACGATGGCGGAGTGGTGTTGAATCTCGGGAGCGCCGTGATCCTCCCCGAAGTCTTTCTCAAGGCGCTCACCATCGCACGCAATCTCAACGCCGGAAAGCCTACCGGCTTCACCGCGGCCGATCTCGACATGCTGCGGCACTACCGGCCGCACGTGAACGTCGTGCAGAGACCAACAGTGGAGGGTGGAAAGGGCTACGAGATCACCGGGCACCTCGAGCTCATGGTGCCACTGCTCGCGTGGAGCGTGCTGTCTATGCTGGACGCGCGCGCGGAGGAGTGATCGCGTGTGGGGTGGCGCCCACGATCGCGAGCCAGAGCATGAACACGAATTCGACGGACGTCACGGGATCCATCCAGCGCGCAACGGCCGCCGCGTACGCCGGCGCGACCAACGTCGTGAAGCTGTTGGCCAGATACGCGAAGCAGGCGATCATCAGCAATGCGCCGAGCACTCGCGGAATGAATCCGGACCGGTAGACGAGCAGCCCAAGCGGGAACAGCCAAAGACCCCAGAAGATTCCGGCGATGTCGAAGCCGTATCCGCGCAGTTTGAGAAAGAACATCGCGAGCGCGGCACGGTGCGGTGCGTCGAGCGGAGCGAGGAAGTCGCCTCCCAGAGACAGGATGAGCGCGGCGACCGAGTTCACCTCGTTCAGAAACGCAATTGGAATGGCGACGAGAATCAATGTCAGCATCTGCAGCGCGAGTCGTTGGTCGACTCCTCTGAGCAGCTCATACAGCGCCAGAGCCACGAAGACGAAGAGAGCCTGCCCGATCAGATCCGCGGCGATCCCGAAGCGGAAGAGCGTCTCGAAGGACGCTATCTTGTGCACAGTTGCTGCCGCATCTCCTCGCACGAATAGTCGGCTCGGAACGTACAGAAGGGCAAAGATGGTGGGGATCGACGCCAGGATGTACAGCAGGCCGGCGCTCCTGCCCGGGTTCCTCGAAATGATCATTTCTCCTCCACAAGAAAACGCGCGCGTCAGCCGAAGCCTCGCGCGCGCTGTGTTCATTGTGCTCCCGTAGGGAGCCGGCTATCGAATGACGATTACGCGCCCGACCACTTCTGGCGGATGCGGCGCGCCGTGTCGGGACTCAGTATTCGGATCGCGAGATACACGACGAATCCGATGCACGCGATCTTGAGGGCGAGAAAGAACAGCCCGAAGAGCACGACGAAGAGAAAGCCGAAAATCCCGAAAATGAACTTCAGGGCGATGAGCCCAAGAATGGCCATCAGGCCGACTGCAAACACGGTGCGTAGCATGACTCTGGTCTCCCCTGCGAGGCGGTTGCCCTCCGATTCTGCTTACAATACGCGCAGCAGGGGCGGGGGGTTTCAACCACTGTTCGCCTTTGGGACGAACGCCCTCCGGGGAGCCCCGTGAGGACCGCCGACGTCGTCGTGCTCGGCGGTGGGCTCATCGGGCTCGCCGTCGCCACGGACGCCGCCGCACGCGGCGCGTCGGTGCTCGTGTTGGGCGAGCCGCGCCTGGGCGAGGCCTCGCCCGCAGGCGCCGGGATGCTGGCGCCAGGCGCCGAGGGCGACGAGCTGGGCGACGACGCGGTGCGACGCTTCGCGCTCGCCGGCCGAGACATGTACCCGACGTACGTCGCCGCGCTCGAAGCGGAGACGGGGCTCAGCGTCTACCTGGACCGCAACGGCATCCTCGAGCTGATGCCCGAGGGCGAGCCCGCGCGCCTTCCGCCAGACTCCGAGTGGGTGGGTGGGCGCGCGCTCCGCGCGCTGGAGCCTGCGCTCGCGAGCGTCGCCGGCGCCGTGCTGCATCCCGACGATGGCTCCGTCGACAACGTCATGCTCTATATCGCGATGCGGCGGCGCGCGGAAGGTCGACAATCGCTCGCGCTCGTGGCATCCAGCATTCGCGCAATCAACGTCACGTCGGCGCGGCCGCGCGTGATCCTCGACGACGGCGACGTGGTGGAGGGAAGCGTAATCGTCGTCGCCACGGGCGCCTGGGCCTCGCACCTCGAAGGGCTTCCCCGCCCAGTCCCGGTCCGCCCAGTGCGCGGGCAGCTCCTAATGGTGGAAGGCGCGCTCGCGCGCCACGTGATCTACGGGGGCGGCGGCTATCTGGTGCCGAGGTTGCTATCGAACGCCGGAGAGACTGTGGGGCGCTCGATCATAGGCGCGACGATGGAAGAGGTCGGCTTCGACAGTACGACCACCCAGGCCGGACTCGACTCCCTCAACGAAATCGGCAGGCGTATCTCGCCATCGACGGTCTCGGCGCATCGGCTGAAGCACTGGGCCGGGCTCCGCCCCATCACTCCCGACCGCCTGCCGATTCTGGGCCCCGACCCGGATTTCCCACGCCTGCTCTACGCGTGCGGGCACGGACGAAATGGGATACTCCTGGCGCCGATCACAGGCGAGGCGGTGGGCGCGCTCGCGGCCGGCGAGCGAAGCCGCCACGACATCACTTCATTCTCGATCGAACGCTTCGCGAGAGCTCAGTAACCGACTATATTTTCAACATCGGTTAGCATGACTATCCCTTGTGTGGGCCTACAGATAGCTTGGGCGGATCACGTGCGGCAACCGCGCGCGCCGCATTTTGCGACCAGAGGCGAATGCACGATT
>JBBRYY010000161.1:0-5651 GCA_038237245.1 Gemmatimonadales bacterium
AAGGCGATGTCCGACAAGGGGCAGTCGCTGACGCAAACGGGCCTCGCGATCGGCACCCCCGCATACATGAGTCCCGAGCAGTCGGCAGGCGACCTGTCGACCGATGGGCGCAGCGATCTGTATTCGCTCGGCTGCGTCCTCTATGAGATGCTGACGGGAGAGCCGCCGTTCACCGGCGTGTCCGCGCAGGCGATCATCGCCAAGCGCTTCGTCTCGCCGATCCCGGCGGTGCGCACGACGCGCGATGTACCCGAGGCCGTCGATGCTGCCGTTACTCGCGCGCTCGCCCGCACGCCCATCGATCGCTTTCCCACCGCTGGCGAGTTCGCGGCGGCGCTCATCGCGCTCAACAACGGCGGCGGAAACACGCCCAGTCGCGCGACCGTCGCCACGAACAGGTCAGTGCCGCAGTCGATCGCCGTGCTGCCGCTGAAGAACGTCAGCGCGGATCCGGAGAATGAGTACTTCTCTGATGGAATGACCGAGGAGATCATCATTGCCCTTGGCAAGCTTCCGGGGGTGCACGTCGCGTCGCGCACGAGCTCCTTCGCGTTCAAGGGCAAGGAGGTCGACGTTCGACAGATCGGCGAGACGCTTGGCGTTGCAACCGTTCTCGAGGGAAGTGTGCGAAAGGTCGGCAACAGGATCCGCATCACCGCCCAGTTGATCAACGTCGAAAGCGGATATCATCTCTGGAACGAGACTTACGATCGCCAGCTCGAGGATGTCTTCGCCATCCAGGACGAGATTTCGCGCGCCATCGTCGACGCGCTGAAGATTCGACTCGGCAGCGAGCAAGGGCAGGTCGTCGCGCCGACGAAGAATCTCGAGGCGTACACGCTGTATCTCAAAGGACGTTTCTTCTTCGCCAAGCTCTCCGAGCCCGCGCTTCGTCGCTCGCTCGATCTGTTCCAGCAATCGCTATTGCTCGACCCTTCGCTCGCGCGAGCATACGCGGGCATCGCCGACGCCTGGTGCAATCTCGCCGACGATTGGGTGGCGCCCGACGACGCCTACCCGCGCGCCAAGGGTGCCTCGGAGCGCGCGCTGCAGCGCGATCCGGAGCTCGCCGAGGCGATCACCTCGCTTGGCAAGGTGCTGGGATGGCACGAGTGGAAGTTCACCGCTGCCGAGACGCAGCTATCGCGTGCCGTGTCGCTCGCTCCGAACTACGCCGAAGCGCACTATGTGTACGGTACGATCCTCCCCGCGGTGGGACGGCTGCACGATGCGATCGACACCATCCGTAAGGCGCTGATGCTCGATCCGCTGTCGGTGCACTACAGTGAATGGCTAACCCGCTTTCTGCTCTACGATCGTGACTACGACGCCACGATCGCGCAGGCAGAGCGCACGATGGAGATGGATGAGATCTGTCATCGCGCGCAGCACTACATGGGCTCGGCGCTCCTCGCGAAGGGCGATGCAAAGGGTGCGCTCTCGTGGTATCGGCGCGCGCAAGAGCTCGAGCGAGCGCCGAGGGCATGGGACGCAATGATCGTTCGCGCACTGGCGGCGCTCGGGCAAAAGGACGAAGGCGAGGCGATCATGATTCGGCTCGAGGAGGAATCGCATCGCCAGTATTTGCGCGGCGAGATTCTCGCGACAGGATACGCCGCGGTCGGAAATCTCGATCAGGCGTTCGCGCTGCTCGAACGCGCGTACCAGGCGCGATCGGCGGGGTTGTTGTATCTGCGCATAGACCCTGCCTACGATCCACTTCGAAGCGACCCTCGCTATACCGATCTTGTATCGCGAATCGGCCTGAGCTAGCACGAGTGTTTGCATGGACGATGGCTGTCGAAGAGCGTACCTTCCTTCCGTCGTTCGTGCTCCCCCACCCCGGAAGACCTCATAAATGGTAGACGCACCGGACCGCCTCGTTGCAGCGCTGGCCGATCGCTATCGACTCGAGGGCGTGCTCGGCTCGGGCGGCATGGCCACCGTCTACCTCGCGCAGGATCTGCGACACGATCGCCCCGTCGCGGTAAAGGTCCTGCGGCAGGAGCTCGCCGCGGTGATCGGCGCCGAGCGTTTTTTGGCGGAGATCAAGATGACCGCGGCGCTGCAGCATCCGCACATCCTCCCGCTCTTCGACTCGGGGCAGGCGGACGGCTTCCTCTTCTACGTGATGCCGGTGATCGAGGGCGAGTCGCTGCGCGACCGCCTCAATCGCGAGCATCAGCTTCCCGTTGAGGATGCGGTGCGGCTGACGAAGGAGATCGGTTCCGCGCTCGACTACGCGCATCGTCACGGCGTCATCCATCGCGACATCAAGCCCGAGAACATCCTCCTGCACGACGGCTCGGCGCTCGTCGCCGACTTCGGTATCGCGCTCGCGGTGAGTCAGGCCGGCGGCAATCGCATGACGGAGACCGGCCTCTCGCTCGGCACGCCGGGCTACATGAGCCCCGAGCAGGCGACGGGCGAGCGCGGACTCGATGCGCGCTCCGATGTCTACTCGCTCGGATGTCTCCTCTACGAGATGCTCGCGGGCGAGCCGCCACACACGGGGCCGACCGTGCAAGCGGTGATCGCGGCCGTCGTAACGAAGGAGCCGACGCGGCTCTCGGAGCGCCGGCGCACGGTGCCGCTCAACATCGATCTTGCCGTGCACAAGGCACTCGCGAAGCTGCCGGCGGATCGCTATGCGAGCGCGGACGCATTCGTGCGCGCGCTGAGCGAGCCGGCCACGGGCGCGACGTATGCGGCGATGACGGCCGCGGTGCCGGCGGCGCAGCCCGCATCGTCGAAGGCGCGCAAGATCGCGCTCGTCGCCGCGATGCTGCTCCTGGCGGCCCTGGCCGCGTGGGGATGGCTGCGTCCGCGCGACGTGGGCCACTTCAATCGCTACGCACTCTTCCTCCGCCCCGGCGAAACCGTCTCCTCCGGCGCGAACGGAAACCACGTCGCGATCTCGCACGATGGACGCCGCATGATCTATGTCGGCCGCGGGGAAGCGGGGATTCGGCTTATGCTGAAGAGTGCGGATCAGCTGTATCCCACGGCACTGCAGGGCACCGAGGGCGGAACGAGTCCGTTTTTCTCGCCGGACGATCGCCAGGTTGGCTTCATCAAGGATGGACGTAAAGTCCTCGTCACGTCGCTCGAGGGAGGCTCGCCGCTCACGCTCACCGAAGCCGCGAACTCGACGGCTGGCGACTGGGGGAGCGACGGCTATGTGTACTTCGAGACGGACTCGGGCGTGGCTCGGATTCGATCGTCCGGCGGGCACCTGGAGCCCGTGTTCACCTTTCCAAAGGGAGGCAAGTACATCGGGGCCGAGTGGCCCGTCGTTCTACCGGGCGCCCACGGGCTCCTCTTTCGACGCAGGCTCGAGGGACAGGGCGCGACCGACTACGAGATCATGGCAATGCCGCTCCCCACCGGAGAGGCGCACGTCCTCACGCGCGGTATCTTCGCAACCTATGCTCGCAGCGGACATCTCCTCGTCGTCACCGCGGATGGCAAGCTGCTCGCAATTCCCTTCGACGTCGGCAAGATGGCGTTGACGGGCCCACCTGTCGCGATGTACGAGGGACTCGAGATCAATCCGTTCACCGCGGGGATCTCGATCTCCAATGGCGGCACGCTCGTGTATCCCACCGCCAGCCTGTCGTCGACGCGTGAAATCGTCTGGGTCACCCGCGAGGGCGTCGCGAGCCGGGTGGACTCCGCGTGGAAGGTGGGCGGGACGATCACCGCTCTCTCGATGTCGCCGAATGGTCGTTCGCTTGCAATTACGCTGCTCCACAACGGCAACACCGACATCTGGGTCAAGCAGCTTCCAACCGGACCATTCTCGCGGCTCACCTTCGGCGATACATCCTTCATGCGGCCGACGTGGACGAAGGATGGCAGCCACCTTCTCTTTCTCGGCGACCGCGGGGACGGGTCAGGCAATATTTACACGAAGCGTGCGGATGGGGTAGGCGAGGCGAAGCGCATTCTGACGCCGCGGCTGGGAATGTCGCAGGTGTTCGAATCGCCGGACGCGCAGTGGATCATCCTGCGAAGCGCGGCGGCAGCCGTGGGTAACGCAGACATCTTCGCGGTGAAGGCCGGCGACACCACGCTCGTTCCGCTCGTAACCACGCCGGCACGCGATGGCTTTCCCGCCCTTTCGCCGGACGGCAAGTGGTTGGCCTATGCGTCGGATGAGTCGGGAGCGTTCGAGATCTACGTGCGGCCATTCCCGAATGTCGGAGATTCGCGCTTTCAGGTGTCGACCGCAGGCGGCATCAGCCCCCTCTGGGCACACAGCGGCAAGGAGCTCTTCTTCCGCAACAACCACAACGATCTCGTCGTCGCACAGATCTCGACGGCGCCGTCGTTCACAGTCACGTCGCAGAAGGTGCTCTTCCCGCTCGCAGGCATGGCCTTCGGTGCCGAGATACAACCGTACGTCGTCGGCCTCGACGACAAACACTTCCTGATGATGCGTGAAACGGTAGCGGCGGAGGCTGGGCTGATCGTGATCAACGAGAATTGGTTCGACGAGATCAGGGCAAAGGCGATCAAGTAGGAAGCTGCACCAACGCGCGCGCGAGCTCGGACACGACCCGCTCGGCGTCCCCCACCGTGAAGGGCATAGGGGGGCGGATCTTCACGACATTGTGATAGGGTCCGTCGGTGCCGAGCAGAACGCCGCGCTCGCGCATGCGATTCGCCACGAATGAGGCCTCCGCGCCCGCCGGCTCGAGCGTCTCGCGATCGCGCACGAGCTCCACGCCCCAGAAGAGCCCCGAGCCGCGCACATCCCCCACGATGGGAAAGCGATCCATGAGCGCGCGCAGCTGCGGTCCGAGCGCTTCGCCGACCACCCGCGCGTGCTGCTGCAGCTTCTCGTCACGCACCACATCGAGCACCGCTATCCCCACGGCGCACGACACGGTATTGCCGCCGAAGGTGCTGAAGAACTCCATCCCGTTGTCGAAGTCGCCGGCGATCTCGCGCGTCGTCGCCACCGCGCCAATGGGATGACCGTTGCCGAGCGGTTTCCCCATCACGACGATGTCCGGTACGACGTGCTGCTCCTCGAACGCCCAAAAGTGCGTGCCCATGCGACCGAGCCCGGTCTGCACTTCGTCCGCGATACACACGCCGCCTGCCGCGCGCACGAGCTCGTACACGTACTTGAGATATTCGGGGGGGAAGATGAGCTGCCCGCCCACACTCGGGCACGTCTCGGCGATGAACCCCGCGATGTCGCGGCCTTCGGCGTGCACACGGTCGATCGCATCGCCCAGGAGCGATGAGTACTTCAATCCCGCCTCGGGATCGTCCGCTTTGTACTCGCCGCGATAGACATCCGGAAGCGGAGCAACCTGCACCCAGTCTGGCGCGCCCGTTCCGCCCGGACCGGCGTGTTTGTACGGACTGATGTCGATCAGCGACGTCGTGTTGCCATGATACGCGGCCTCGAGCACGACCATATCCCGCCGCCCGGTGTGTGCGCGCGCGAGCCGGAGCGCGAGCTCGTTTGCCTCGCTCGCCGAATTCACGATGTAGCAGATATCCAGCGGCGCCGGCATCGTCTCGATCAACCGGCTCGCGTACTCGGAGAGCAGATCGTTCAGATAGCGCGTGTTCGTGTTGAGCACGCGCATCTGTCGCACCGCCGCGTCGACGACGCGTGGATGGCAGTGCCC
>JBBRYY010000162.1:0-5626 GCA_038237245.1 Gemmatimonadales bacterium
AGCAGCGCGAGGCCGAGGTCGTGTGGAGCCCCGAGAAGGTCCTCGCGCCCGAAAGCGCGCGCGCATCCGTGGAGATCGCCGGCCGCCGAGTCGAGATTCGCGCCTGGCGCTACGATGTGCGCGGCGCCAACGGTCACATCGTTCCCGTCTACCTCCTCGACACGAATCTCGAGGAGAACTCGGAATGGGACCGCACCCTCACCGATTGCCTCTATGGCGGTGACAGCCACTACCGTCTCTGCCAGGAAGTCGTGCTCGGCATGGGCGGCGCGGCGATGCTCGATGCGATGGGCTACGCGGACGACGCGCTGTACCACATGAACGAGGGGCACGCCGCACTGATCACCCTCACCCTCCTCGAGCGCGAGCTCGCGGGACGCGCGCGCCACGACATCAGCGAGGCCGATCTCGAGCGCGTGCGCCGGCGCTGCATCTTCACCACGCACACGCCCGTCCCCGCCGGACACGACAAGTTCGACGAGGGGGAGTTCCGCGCCGTCCTCGGCGAGGCGCGCGCCCAGCTCCTCCTCGATGCACACGTCATCGAGGATCACACGCTCAACATGACGCACCTCGCGCTCCGGCTCTCGCGCTACGTGAACGCGGTCGCGATGCGGCATCGCGAGATCTCGCAGGGGATGTTCCCCGACTATCCGATCGACTCGATCACCAACGGCGTGCACGCGACCACGTGGACCGCCGCCCCCTTCCAGGCGCTCTTCGATCGCCGCATCCCCGAGTGGCGCCGCGACAATCAGTACCTCCGCTACGCGATCGACATTCCGCTCGAGGAGATTCTCGATGCGCACGCGGAGGCAAAGGCGGAGCTCTTCACCGAGGTGCACAGGCGCACCGGGGTGAAGCTCGATCCGGCGGTGCTGACGATCGGCTTCGCGCGCCGCGCGACTCCGTACAAGCGCGCCGACCTGATCTTCTCCGACATCAAGCGGCTGAAGGCGATCTCCGAGCGTTCGGGCAAGATCCAGCTGATCTTCGGGGGGAAGGCGCATCCGCGCGACGAGGGAGGGAAGTCGCTCATCAAACAGATCTACGCTGCAGCGGCATCGCTGCCCGAGTCGGTGCGCGTGGTCTACCTCGAGAACTACGAGATGGATCTCGCGCATCTGATGACGTCGGGCGTCGATCTCTGGCTGAACAATCCGACGAAGCCGCTCGAAGCGTCGGGGACGAGCGGGATGAAGGCGGCGCTGAACGGCGTGCCGTCGTATTCGGTGCTCGATGGATGGTGGGTGGAGGGGTGTATCGACGGCGTCACCGGATGGTCGATCGGCGCGGCGCAGTCCGACGAGGGGGAGGAGATCGCCGATCTCTACGTGAAGCTCGAGCGCGTGATTCTGCCGCTCTTTTACGGGCTCCCGTTCTCGTGGGCGAAGGTGATGCGCAACTCGATCGCGCTCAACGGCTCGTTCTTCAACACGCAGCGGATGGTTGGGCAGTACGTGCACAACGCGTATTTCCCGCCGAAGAATCAACGTCCGATTCCGGTGGCGGCCGCGGAGAACGCGAAGGAAGACGTGCACACTGCGTGGGTCGGGGTGAGTTAACGTCGCAGCAAGCGGCGCGGGCGACCGTAGAAAAGGTGGCGGCAGCAACTGCCGTTGCTGATAGCGAGCTCGGCGTTTATGGTGAGGAACCTCCGTCCACGGCGGTTCATGCCCGAAACTCGTTCCCGCGCGCGCGTGCGCTGGGCAAGTCGAAAACGAAGTCTGCGCCGGCGCTGGAAGCTCTATCTCATCATGATCCTCGCGATCGTGACGAGCGCCGCGATCGTGGTCATCATCATCAACAACGTCGACGAGCCGGACAACGGGAAGAAGCCCGCGACGCCGGTGCCCAAGGCGATCCGCTGACGTCCGCATCCTCGCGGGGCGACAGAGCGGTAGGGCTGCGTCAACAGCGTCTGCGAGTGAAGAACGATTGAACGGATGAACGGCACGGATCGAACGGATGATTGCGATTTCGGTCTTAAGCTGGCTTTGGTCCTATCCGTTTAATCCGTACTTCTCTCCGTTGAATCGTTCCACCAATCCGTGGACGCTTGTGCTCCCGCATCCCCCGATTCTCGCGAAGCTCAGCGCGACCGCACGCGCGATGGACCAGGCATTTCCGGAAGCGCGATGGGCCGATCGATGTGTGTCTTGAGCACGATCGATGTCTCCGTTCCCTCGACGCCCGGAATCATGCGCAGCTGCTCGACGAGCAGGAGCAGCGCGGCGGTGCTCTCGACGCGCACCTTGAGCATCAGCCCGTAGGCGCCAGCGACGGAGTGCGCTTCTTCGATCGCGTCGATCGGCTCGATGTGCGGCATGAGCTTCGAGCACGGCTTCGACGAGCGCACGCCGATGAAGGCGAGTAGCTGCAGCCCGAAGGCGGCGGGATCGATGTCGATGGTCCAGCCGCGGATGACCGCATCGCGCGTGAGCCGGCGCAGCCGTTCGTGCACCGAAGAGGGCACCATGCGCACGAGCTTGGCGAGGTCCTCGAGCCTGAGCTGGGCGTTCTCCTGAAGGGCGGCGACGAGAATGCGATCGGTGTCATCCAACGGCGCAGCAATCATCATCATTCCATTGCATGGGATTCTCAGTAACCGAATAATATTCGGCCGAGTTGTCGCAATATAGATACTCCTTGTAGCATAGTGTAGCAATATCGAATCACATTCTACAGGAGCTTTCAATGCACGCCCTTCTCATCGTCGACGCCCAGAACGAATTCTCCCCCCAGGGCCAGCGCGCCGTCCCCAATCACAGCTCCGCCGTCGCCGCCATCGCCGCCCACGTCGCAGCCGCGCGCCGCGACGGCCGACCGATAGCCTGGGTCCGCCATCACAACAAAGCCACCGAGTCCCCCGCCTTCGTTCCCGGCAGCTGGGGCGCGTCGCTCAGCGACGGGTTCGGCGCGCGACACGACGGCGCGAGCACCGAGCGCCTCTTCACCAAGGATGTTTTTGGCGCCTTCACCAACACGGAGCTCGAGCAGTGGCTGCGCGATCTCGACGTCAGCAGCGTGCTGGTCACCGGCTTCTACACACACATGTGCGTGTCGACATCCTGCCGCGAGGCGCTCGTGCGCGGCTTCGACGTCGTCATCGATCCCGACGCCACCGGTGCCCGCGCGCTCGAGAGCGCACTCCTCGGCTCGCAGAGCGCGGATGAAGTGCGGCGCACCGCGCTGCTGCAGGTCGTGAACATGGGAGCGACACTCTGGCACGCGAGCGCGGCGAACGACACGCGCTACGCAACGACTGCCGCCTAGCGACTCCGCATCACACGCGCTTGCACTTGCTCGCGTCGAAATCGTCGTTCACCGTGTCCATCCCTGCGATGAGCGAGTTGTAGCGCGCCTTGCGGTCCGGGTCCAGCGAGCGCGTGTCGCCCGCGAGCTTCGCGAGTCCAACCAGCGCCTCGTCCGCCGCGCGGTAGCCGTACGACAGTTCCTTGCACGAGAGTCGCTTCTGCCCGAAGTCGGTGCGGCGGTCGTGATAGTTGTGCAGCCCGTGCTCGAGCGAGTCCGCGAGCGAGTCGAAGCGCGACTGCGCCGCCATCCGGATCTCCGACGGAATCGGCGCGCTCACCGTCGGCCCACTCGGCGCATCCGGCGGCGCGACAGGCACCGCGCTCGCGACGGAGGTCGTCTCGCGCAGCGCCGCGCCCGGCGCCGGGAGCGCGCCCGTGCCCCGCGCGATCACCGCGCTCGCCGCCACGATCGAATCCGCACGCTGCTGCGCCGCGATCGCCGCCGCATTCGGCACCACCACCAGCTCGCGCTGCCGAGGCATCGCGGTCATCGGCGGCTCCGGCAGGCGGCGCGAATTCCAGATCTGCACCGCGACAAAGGTGATCGCCAGCGCGGCCACGATCGAGATTCCCGCGCCCACCCATCGGCTGCGCATCGGCAGCGAACCGACCGGGTCGATCGATGGCTGCGGAATCATCAGCGGGAGCGCCTGCGGTGCAGCGTCCAGATCCGCGCGACGCCCCATCCCCGACATGTGCACGCTGCGCTCATTCTCGTCGTGCTCCGTGAGCTCGGATGTGCTGTAGCTCTTCCAGTCGACGAGCGTGCGCAGTTTCCCGCCCTCGAGAATCCCGTCGTCGTCGATCTGCTCGTAGAACGGCACGTATGCACCGCCGGCGGACGGATCCCCGTGCGCGCGAAAGAATCCGCCGGCGGGATCGTTGCCTTCGGTGGCGATCACGAGCCCGCACTGCCACGGCTCCGTGAAGCGCGCGCGATGCGATTCGAGATCGAGCGGCGATGGCGACGGCGAGAGAAATGGCGTGCTGTGATACCACCCGATCAGCGTGGACCGTCTGCGCCTGACCTCCAGCTGCTGCCCCAACCACTCGGCGTCCGGAATCTGCACCGGCTCGTCCTCGGCGATTACGTGTCCCGTGCGCAGTGTTCCCGTGACGCAGAGAAAGCGGCGCTTGGATTTCGGGCACTCGCACGGCTCGCCGATGAGGAAGCCGAGCAGCTCCTGTTCGGGGGACGAGGAGAGGTGGCGGATGACCTCGCGGAGCGCGCCCTGCGTGATCACGATCGCGGGGGGCGACAGCTCCATCGAGCGCGTGAGCCCCTCCACCGGCGCCCACAGAATTGCGTGGTCGTCGGGGAACGGCTTTCCGATCTGCAGGGGTGGCGGGGGGCCGGGCTTGGTGTTCCGCTGTCTCAGGGGGTCACCTCGGGAGGCCACCTATATACCGCATCCCGGCTCGCCGCGCGAGCATCGCTCTGTACCCATGCTCAAAGAATACCCCGGTTACGCCCCTTCGATCGGCTTACCCTCGTCGTCCACCGGCGCGAGCGACGAAACCGCCGGTCCCGTGAACACCTTCCCGTACGCGTCGAAGCGCGAGCCGTGGCAGGGGCAGTCCCACGACTTCTCGAGCGTATTCCAATGGACGATGCACTTGAGGTGTGGACACACCGCCGTCATCTCGTGGAGCGCGCCGTCGTCGTCGCAGTAGACCGCCACCGGATGCGTCTTGCGACGGACGACGATTCCCTCCCCGCACGGCAGCTCGTCGAGCGACTCGCCATTCATCGGGCGTACCCAGTCCGTGTACATCACGCCGACGTTCGCGTTCTCCTTCACGAACGTCTTGAGCGCGTCGTAGTTGATCGAGATGCGAGAGGGATCGTAGAGCTTCGTCCATGGATTCTCGCGATCCATGATGAGATCGCTGATGATCAGCCCCGCCATCGTGCCGTGCGTCATCCCCATGCCGGAATCGCCGGTGCAGATATAGACGTTCTCGTCGCCCGGATTGCGGCCGATGAATGCGAGCATATCCGCGGGCTCCATTACCTGTCCCGACCAGTGGTACGGAAAGTCGACGACGTTTGGAAAGCGTTCGCGCGTCCACTGCTCGAGATTCGCGAAGCGTTGCTGCATGTCCGTCTCCTGCCCCGTCTTGTGATCCTCGCCGCCGACGATGAGCAGATCATGCTCGCCATACTTCGTCGCGGGCAGGAGCCGAGCGTAATGATAGGGATCTTCCGTGTCCCAGTAGAGCGCGTCCGTCACCGAGTGGGGCGGCACGTGTGCGGCGACGACGTACGAGCGATACGGCGCCTGCTTGGTGTGCATCGCGAAGAGATC
>JBBRYY010000163.1:0-5444 GCA_038237245.1 Gemmatimonadales bacterium
ATCGACTTCGATGAGGTACAATGCGATTCGACAGCTCGCGTCAGTCCCGCACCGCTTCCTCGCTCGCGGCAACCCTGCTCGGATTCACAGAGGCATAGTGCGGAGGCAGCGGCGGCGACACCACCGGCCCGCCGGCGCACGTCGCGGTCGCGACCGTCGAAGTCTCGCCGCCATCGAACACGCTGCTCGTCGCAGAAACGGTGCAGCTCGCCCCGGTTACCAAGGACGCCGGCGGCAATATCCTCACCGGTCGGAGCGTGACGTACTCGTCGTCCGCAACCGGGATCGCGAGCGTTTCAGCCGCAGGGCTCGTGACCGGCGTTGCGATCGGCACCGCGACGATCTTCGCCACCAGCGAGGGCAAGAGCGGTTCCGCCGCCATCACGGTGAGGCAGATCCCGGTGAACGCGCTCGTGCTGACGCCCCCCACAGACACGCTCTTCGTCGGCACGACGGCGCAGCTCACCGCAACGCTCACCGATTCCTCCGGCCACACGCTGACCGGACGCACGATCGCGTGGTCGAGTGGCACGATGGCAACGGCAACGATCTCGAACAGCGGGCTCGTTTCGGCCATCGCCGCGGGGATCACGAACATCATCGCGACGAGTGAAGGCAAGGCAGACACCACGAAGATCACCGTCCGACAGGTGCCGGTGAACGCGCTCGTGCTCACCCCGCCCACCGATAGTCTTCTGGTCGGCGCGACGGTGCAGCTCACCGCTGTTACCAACGACTCCGCAGGACACCCGTTGACGGGACGCGCGATCGCCTGGCTGAGCGGCACGCCATCGGTCGTTACCATCTCTGGGAGCGGGCTGGCCACCGCGCTCGCCGTCGGCAACACGAACATCGTCGCCACGAGCGAAGGGAAAGCGGACACCACGAAGATCACGGTACTGGTGTGCGCGGGGACGATCACGCTCGCACTCGGCGAGATCCACACGCTCACATCCACCGAACGCGCCTCGCTCTGCATCAATGGGGGCTCGTCGGCGTCCGAATATGCGCTGGTCCCCTTCGGCAATTCGACGGTCGCCGCAACGACGACGCCGCTCACGCTCACCGCGACGAATACCGCGGCGCCGAGCGCGCCGCTGTCCTCGCGTCAGCCGCCGAGCATGCTCGTGCCGGCGAGCAACGCAAGCATGCGTGATGCATATGCGGAGACACAGTTCCGGCTTCGCGAACAGCGCGAGACCGCGTTGGCGTTCTCGAGGGCGCGGGCGTCGGGCGAGCTCGCGACGCGCGGACAGAACCATCCGTATCTCACGGGCATCGCGTCCTCGCCGACGGTTGGCTCGGTCGTCTCGATCAATGTGAATCTCAACGCGACCCTGTGCTCGGCGAAGGTGCCGCGCGCAGCGAAGGTCGTTGCGGTCTACCCGCACACGATCGTCCTCAGCGACACCCTTTCACCAGCCGGTGGCTACACCGGTGCGCAGATGATGGCCTTCGGCTCGACGTTCGACACGCTCGTCTACGCGCTCGACACGCTCAACTTCGGCGCGCCGACGGACATCGATGGCAACAGCCGCGTCGCGATCCTCTTCACCCCCGGCGTCAACGCGATCGCGACGCAGCCAGGCGCACGCGTCCTCGGCCTCTTCACTTCGCGAGATCTGTTTTCCGCCTCGAGCTGCGCCGGAAGCAATGAGGGCGAAATGTTCTATGTCTCGGTGCCGGACCCGAGCAGCACGATCAATGGTAAGTACACGAGCACGAGCAATCTCGCAAGCACCGTAGAGGCCACGCTCGTGCACGAGTTCCAGCACCTCATCAACTCCGGACGTCGCATCTACGTCAATAACGCGACGTCGCAGTCCGAAGAGGTGTGGCTGAATGAAGGGCTCAGTCACATTGCCGAGGAACTGCTGTACTATAAGATGTCCGGCTACTCGCCGAGAACGAACATCGCCCTCGCGCAGCTGACGGCGAGCCAGGCCGAGATCGATGCCGCGAACACGTACATCATTCAGAACGCCAGTCGGCTTGGGAGCTATCTGCAGGCGCCAGAGGTGAACTCCCCGTATGCGCAGAACGACCTGCTCGAGACGCGTGGTGCGATCTGGCAGCTGCTCCGCTACTCCTCGGATCGAAAGGGGGGCGCAGAAACCGCTACCTGGCGCGCGCTCGTAAACTCGACGAGCTCGGGGCAGACGAACTTCAACGCGGTGTTCGGCAGCATTACGACGATGTCGCACGACTGGTCGATTGCGCAGATTGCGGATGACGCGGGGCTCGCCCCGTCTTCGATCTTCACCAATCCAAGCTGGAACTTCAGATCGATACTTGGCGGGCTCTACTCCGGCGGATTCCCGCTGCTGACGCACTCGCTCACGTCGACGCCGGTGAGCGTCTCGGTCGCCGGCGGCGGATCGTCCTACGTGCGCTTCCGCGTCGCGGCGAACGTCGTCGCGAACATCGTCGCGAAGTCGTCGGGGAGCGCGGTTCCGTCGACGGTCGACCTGACGCTGATTCGCACACAGTGACCATCCATCCGCGGCTCGGCGCCCTGCTGCTCGTGTTCGCGAGCAGCTGGGGGATCGCGTGCCATCATCATCATGGGGAGAGCTCAGAGCTCGAGGTGATGACCCGGCGCGATACGACCTCGGGCATCGTCTCCATAACGGGAACGTCGTTCGAGCAGCACATCATGCTGCGCACTGGCGACGATGAGCTGGCGCTCACCGCGAGAGCGAGCGACTCGGCGGCGCTGTCACGAGTGGGCGGAACATCGGTGCTCGTGCGCGGACGCGCGAGGGAGAAGTCGTTCTACGTCGTCTCGTTCACGGTGACCTTGGTCGACAACGCACCCGTCGCCGACGGAGTGCTCGCGAGGGATGGCGGACACCTCGTGCTGCAGAGGACGAACGGACCGATCACGCTCGGCAACCCGCCCGCGGCGCTCGACTCTCTCGTGGGCGCGCGCGTCTGGATCAGCGGCCCCCTCGACACGGGGCCGAATAGCTATGGAGTGATCGTTCCTCCGCGCTGAGTGTGCGCGTAATCCAGAACAACGACGCTGGAAAAGCGACAAAAAACGGAGAACGGCACGGACAACAAACGGATACGACTCCCGCAGCTGTCCGTTTATTGTCCGCAGCTGTCCGTTTTTGTCGTCTCATCAAGCATTAAGCTCTTACTCCCTCCTACACCCCCGCGCAGATCCCCCGCTGCCATGCTCTCCCCCGCCCCGTTACGGCGCGGCGACCGGGGCCGCCATCACCTTCACCCCATCGCTCGGCTGCCCGTACACCCACACCACATATCGCTTCCCTGCCTGCACGCTCAGCGACGTCGTCGCCTTCGGCGTGTGCCCTGCGCACGTGCTCAGCCCCTGCCCCATCGGCGAGGTCACGACGCCGAGCGTGTGCGTGCCCGCGGCGATGGGAAAGAGGAGCGTGTTGCTGACCGACGACGGTTGCTTGGCGAACGCCGCCATGTCGCCCGACCCGTTGAAGTCGTTCGCGGCGTGCGGGCAGCTGCCGTCGATCATCAGATACTGTTCAGGCATCGAGTCCACGCGCACGTTCGCGCCGCGCACGATCAGCAGCGCGCCGGCGCCCTGGATCGCCGTCTCACTGTCCGCGTGCACCTTGTCGATCTTCTTCCCCGCCTCGACGATCGTGACGAAGGTCGCCGACGCCGTGCCCGAGAATCCCTCCCATGGACCGATCGCGATCGTCATCTGATCCGTCGAGTCGAAGCCCCCGTTGTCGATGTTCCCGCCGAAGGGGCGCGTCGCCTGCTTCACTCCAGCCGGAAAGTAATAGAGATTGCTGCTGCATCCGTCGCACGGATCGCCGGCGCGCGGCGAGACGTAGTCCGAGATTTTGCCATACTCGAGACTCTTGATCAGCGGCACCGATGACGAATCCGGCTTCCGCATATCATAGAGGTCGAGCGGCCCACTCGGCTTGCCATCGATGTCGAGCAGATTCGCGACGCGAATCTTCCCCGTGGGCGGCCCGTATTTGTGCCCCGAGTGATTGAGGATCGGCGACGTGTCGCCGAGAGTCTTGATCGCGGAGGTCAGCGAGTCGCCGACGGATCGCGAGAGATGCGACGGATCCTTGTCCTTGCACGCGACGATGGCCACGACGAGTGTGAACGTCGCGGCCAACGAGCGCGGGCGAGCGCCCGAGCGGAGTGATGCGAGCATGGCCACCTGAGGATGCGGGAGAGATCGAGCGTCGCGGATCAGCTCCCATCATCATAGACCACTGCCGGCCCGGAGTCCAGCGGCGCTAGCTCCGCTGCTTGATCCTGATGTCGCCGTTCACCGTGCGTACGCGGATCAGCGGGCCGCCCTTCCCAAGCTTCTGCCTGACGCGAACGTATCTTCGCGGAGATCCGTGGCTCGAATCCCAGTCGTCGGACTCGGTGACGGTGAGCGGCCAATCGCCCTTGATGCTCGTCTTCCGGCCGAAGTCCTTCGTGTACGCCGTCTCCAGATCGAGCGTCGCGTTCGCATCCTTGGGAATCGAGAGCTCGACGTCGCCGGTACCGGAGTGCACGTCGATCGGCTCGGCGTCGTCGCCGGCGGTGACGATCACGACGTCGCCCGCGCCGGTGGTCGCCTTCGCTTCGCCATCGGCGCGCGAGAGCGTAATGTTCCCCGCGCCGGTGAGCGCGGAGACCGCACCCGACGAACGACCGACGACGATCGCGCCGCCACCGGTGGCGAGCTGTGCGCCGTGGGGTGCGTCGGAAACCCTGATCGCGCCGCCATCCTTGTCGACGACGATCACGTCGCTGGAGATCTCGACCGTATCATCCGGCCCTGAGTCGTATGAGTAGCGCTGGAGCGAAGTCTTTCGCTTGAGCGGCCCCATCTCGCGCTTCATCTGTGAGCGGTCGCGCTGCCGAGTCATCATCGCCCCGGTATCGATCACGATCATCTTTCGGCCGACGATGATGCGCGCGCTATCCATCGCGCCGCGCTCCGTGTCCATCTCCTCGCGCATGCGGTCCATCTCGTCGCGACTCCGATCCATGTCAGCGCGGCTGCGATCCATGGCCGCGCGATTGCGCTCCCACGCGCTGTCGAATGCCGCGGTGCCGCTGTCGCCGAAAGTCTTTATCCGTATGCGCTGCATCGAGGCCTGGCTGCGCTTCATCGCCGCCTCCATGCGCTTCATGGCCTCCTTGCTTTGCACCACTGCGATGCGCGCGATGCGGATCGTCGCCGTGTCGATCTCCGGCATGGTGAATTTCGGCAATTCGTAGGGCGCCCAGTTGCTCGCATCTGGCGCATAGCTCTTTCGCTTCCCGCCGTAGCTGTAGCGATAGCCGCCGCTGGCCGAGACGGGCGTGATGCTCCCGGTCACGTTCTGGAACTTGATCATGCCGCCGCCGGTGGAGATGCTGCCATCGAGATGCGAGTCGGTGAGGCGGAGATCGCCGCCGCCCGTTGCCAGCGACGCGGTGCCCTTCGCGTG
>JBBRYY010000164.1:0-5382 GCA_038237245.1 Gemmatimonadales bacterium
GGAGCGTAGCGAGCCATGGCGTACGGCCCTCCTCCCTGGCGCAAGTTGATCGGCGGCATCGTCGCGCTCGTCGTCATCATCGTCGGCGCGTTCTCGATCATCGCGTTCGCGCGCGTCGGCTCGCTCAAGGGATCGACGTACCTCGCGTACATCCAGGCGGAGCAGGCGAACGGAATCTTCAAAGGCACCGACGTCTGGCTGCAGGGGCAGAAGGTCGGCGTCGTGAAGAGCGTCGGCTTCCGCCAGCTCCCCGACACCACCGTGCAGACCGTGCTCCAGGTCGAGGTGATGAGCCCGTACAAGCAGTTCATCAAGAAGGACTCGCGCGTGGAGTTCAAACCGGGGGGCAGCTATGTGGGCGCGCAGGTCGTCGCGGTGCGCATCGGGTCGGCGGGCGCGCCAGTGCTCGAAGCGGGGGACACGCTCACGCGCGTCTCCGTCATCGACCCGGACCTTCGGCAGAACGAGCTCGCCGCTGCAGGACAGGACTTTCCCGAGATCGTCGCGAGCTTGCGCGCCATCGGCCGTGACCTCAGCAAGACGCAGTCGCAATTCAGTACGCTGGGCGAGCATTCCTCGGGGCTGCAGCTCGTCATGAAGCACGTGGTGGAATTTCAGACGCACCGCCGCGGATCCTTCTCTCTCCTGATGCGCGACCGCGCACTCGGCCAGCGCGCACAGATCGTAATCGAGCGCGCCGACTCGCTGCTCGACTTCGCGCGCGAACCGGGGACGCTGAGCCACTTCAAGGGCGACTCTGCGCTGAGCATCCAGCTGGCGCGTACGCGCGCAGAGCTGGACTCGGTGCGCGTGCGCATCACGCGCGAAGATGGCGCCGCGGGGCGCTTCCTCTTCGACGACGCGCTGCAGAAAGATCTCGAAGAGCTGTCGAATCAGATCGCGAAGACACTCGCCGACTTCGGCAAACGGCCGCAACGCTATTCGCCATTCTGATTCGCGCTCGCGCTATTGCGGCGAATAGATCGCGATCGGCGAGAACGTCAGCACCAGCACAATGATCGCGAGCCACGCCAGCAGCTGACGCTTGGCATCGAGCGGCCGCTCGGGCGCGACCAGTGGCGGATGTCCGAGTCTCCCGCGCCCGATCACGAGCGCGAGCACGGCCCACAGCCACCATCCGGGCCACAGGCGCCCCATCGGAATGAGCAGGAGCCAGAAGAAGCGCGCGACCCACGGCTGCGCGCGTCCGAAGAGCGCGAAGGTGATGTGGCCGCCATCGAGCTGCGCGAGGGGGAGGAGATTGAGAGAGGTGATGAACAACCCCGTCCATCCCGCGATCGCCAGCGGCGTCATCGCGAGTGTCCCGTGCGCGCCGACGATCGCACGGCACATCGACAGCAGCAGCGAATCGCCGAGCAGAAGGTGCCAATCCTCGACCACCATGAACTGGTGCGCGAATGGAATGCCGGGGACGATCGTGCTCGCACTCTGCGCGAGTCCGACGAGCAGTACCGGAATCGCGACGATGAGCCCCGCGAATGGGCCGGCGACTCCGATATCGAAGAGCGTACGGCGGTCGTACAGCGGAGAGCGCAGGCGGATGAGCGCACCGAGGGTGCCGAGCACGCCGAGCTGCGCGGGAAAGGGGATGAAGAACGGCGGGCTCGCATTCACGCGATAGCGACGTGCGACGAAGTAGTGTCCCGACTCGTGCGCGCCGAGGATTGCGGCGAGTGGCAGGGAGAACGTCAGCCCGATGCGCAGCGCGGCCAGCGACGGGAGATGCCAATCCGCGGGGATGCCGGCGAAGGTCGCGCCTGCGACGGTCATCGAATACAACGTCGCGATGAAGAGTGCGGCATGCAGCCCCCAGCGCTCGCGTGGCGCACGATCCTCGCTGACGAGCACGAGCGCGCGCCCCTCCGGCGACTCGTCCCAGTAGTGCGAGCCGGGCCAGCGGCCGATCGCGCCCGCGAGCGCCGTCGAGGGTCCGGCGTGCGCAGGCTGCACGATCCCCTCGATGATCTCGCGATCACCCAACGGCAGATGCCGCCAGTGCGTAAAAAATGCGGTGACAGGGAGCTCGCTCACTCTTGACCACCATTTTCAGGCACGTTAGCTTGGCGACTACCGCAGGCCGTTGCCCCCCGCCCCGCCGCTTCGTCTTTTCCCACTCCCCATCGTGTCGCGTTCCGCGGCGCCCGATCCTCAGGATCGCGTGCGCCGGGATGACACATCCTCGCCAGCACCTCCCCAGCGAGTGAGATCGCAACTCCCCCAGACCGCACGGTCGTGGACATCTCCGAGCTCAAACAGAAGTCGGTAGTAGAGCTTCAGTCGATGGCTGACGAGCTCAATATCTCAAACTACTCGGGACTTCGAAAGCAGGATCTCATCTTCCGCATCGAGCAGAATCTGCTCGATGCGGATGCAGTGCTGCGGGGCGAAGGCGTACTCGAGATCCTCCCCGAGGGCTACGGCTTTTTACGCAGCCAGGACTGGAACTACCTCTACGGCCCCGATGACATCTACGTTTCGCCATCGCAGATCAAGCGCTTCGATCTCCGCACTGGCGACACCGTCGCGGGCCAAGTGCGTCCGCCGAAGGAGGGGGAGCGCTACCTCGCCCTGCTCAAGGTGGAGACGATCAACGGCACCGATCCGGACACGGCCCGCCAGCGCATCACATTCGATAACCTCCGCCCGCGCTATCCCGATGTGCGCCTGCGCCTCGAGTCCGCGAGCGAGGATCTCAGCATGCGCGTCGTCGATCTCATCGCGCCGATCGGCAAGGGGCAGCGCGGGCTGATCGTCGCACCGCCGCGTGCGGGAAAAACGATCCTGATGCAGAAGATGGCGAACGCAATCGCCGAAAACCATCCGGAAGTCACGCTCATCGTGCTGCTCATCGACGAGCGCCCGGAGGAGGTGACCGACATGCAGGAGCAGGTGAAGTCGGCGGAGGTCATCAGCTCGACCTTCGATGAGCCGGCGGATCGCCACGTACAGGTGGCGGACATGGTGATCGAAAAGGCGAAACGACTCGTCGAGCAGGGGCGCGATGTCGTCATTCTTCTCGACTCGATCACTCGCCTCGCGCGCGCGCACAACGTCATCGTCCCGCATTCGGGAAAGATCCTCTCCGGCGGCGTCGACGCGCACGCGCTGCACAAGCCGAAACACTTCTTCGGTGCGGCGCGCAACATTGACGAGGGTGGATCGCTCACGATCATCGCGACGGCGCTCGTCGAGACCGGCTCGCGCATGGACGAGGTGATCTTCGAGGAGTTCAAGGGGACGGGGAACATGGAGCTCGTGCTCGACCGCAAGATCGCGGATCGCCGCGTCTTTCCGGCGATCGACATCGGGCGCTCTGGGACGCGCAAGGAAGAGCTGCTCCTCGATCAGGCGGAGCTCAACCGCGTCTATCTGCTGCGCAACTTCCTGAGCGACATGCCGTCGACGGAGGCGATCGAATTCCTCCTGCAGCGCATGTCCCGCACGAAGAACAACCGCGAGTTCTTCATCTCGATGGCGCAGGGGTGATCGTGCACGGCGACGCGGAGGATGCGCGCGAGGGCGGCGCGGAGCCGCCGTCGGCCGGCCACATCACATCATATCCCGGGCGCATCCTTGCTGTGGATTACGGGGATAAGCGCGTCGGACTCGCGGTGAGCGATCCGTCGCGCACGATCGCGACCCCTCTGGGATTCATCGTTCGTCGCGCGGGCAAGCGCCCGCCGGTCGCGGAGATCGTGCGGCGCGCGGAGGCGGCCGAAGCGACGGCGTTCGTGATCGGGCTGCCGCTGGACGATCAGGGTGATGATACTCCGCGCGCGGTCGAGACCCGGCAGATCGCGGCGGAGCTCGAGAAGCGCACGGGACTTCCGGTGACGCTAGTCGACGAGCGCTATACGACGGCCGCCGCGCTCCGCACCGTGCGCGAGATGGGCGGCACGACGCGCGGCCGCAAGGGCGACGTCGATGCGTTGGCCGCAACGATCCTGCTGCAGCACGCTTTGCGGCTGGCGCATGAATAGCGCGCGCCGTCTGCTGGTCGTTGCGCTCTGTGCAGTTGCGCTTGGCGCGTGCGAGAGTGGCACGGACGGAGCGGCGGTGAAGGTGACCATCCCGCCGGGTGCGAGCCTGCGCACGGCGGCGGATAACCTGCATCGCGCCGGACTGATCGCATGGCCGAAATTCTTCCGCTACTACGCGAAGATCACGGGCGACGACCACGACATCAAGGCGGGGACGTATTCGCTGCGGAGTGGTGAGTCGTGGTCGCAGCTGCTCACGGCGCTCCGCGATGGCGAGGGGCTCGAGCGGAAGCTCACGATTCCCGAGGGGTGGAATCTCTTCAGCATCGTCCCTGCCCTCGCCACCGCGCTCGGCTCACCGTCGGAGTCGGTTGCGGTCGCGGTGCGCGACACCGCGATGCTTCGCGAGCTCGACATCCCCACGGAGACGCTCGAGGGCTATCTCTTTCCCGACACCTACATCTTTGCGTACGGCACGTCGCCGCACGTGGCCGTGCGCGAGATGGTGACGCGCTTCGAGCACGTGTGGGAACCGGCGTGGGACGACCGGCTGCAGGCGCTGGCGATGAGCCGGAACGACGTGATGACGCTGGCATCGATCATCGAGCGCGAGGCCCGGCTTCCCGAGGAGCGCGCGGTGATCTCCGCCGTCTATCACAACCGGCTGCGTCTACAGATGCCGCTGCAGGCGGATCCGACCGTGGAGTACGCGCTCGGTGGGCACCGCGACCGGCTCTTCTTCAAGGATCTCGACGTCGACTCGCCGTACAACACGTACCGGCATCCGGGGCTGCCGCCCGGTCCCATCGCATCACCAGGGAAGGCGAGCATCGAGGCGGCCCTCTTTCCGGCGGCGGTGCCGTATCTGTATTTCGTCGCGAGCCCGGACGGGCACCACGAGTTTCGCACGACGTTCAAGGCGCACACCGAGGCCGTGCAGGAAGCGCGACGCGAGCGACGCGCGCACGCGTCGCGCGAGTGATCGCGCCGCCGCGCCTCAGCCCGCGAGGTCCGGACGAAGTGCGCGCGCGGCGTGCAGGTAGACGTGCCGAAGATCGGCGCGTGAGGCGGCAGTCTCGACGTGCAGGAGCACGCGAATACACCTCGGCAGCGAGCCGGGCACCGGAATCTCGAGGGTGCAGAGGAGCGGAACGTCGAGCCATCCGAGCTCGCGCGCGGCGTGCGCGGGAAAGTCGCTCGTCAGGTCGTGGGTGACGGTGAAGATCGCGCTGATGACGTTCGCGCTCGTGATGGAGTTGCGGGCGATGATGGTCTCGAGGAGCTCGCGCGTCGCGTGCCGAATCTCCTCGGGGCTATCGCTGTCGACGGTCGTCGCGCCGCGAATCGCCCGCGCTGTCCGGTCACCCATGGTACTCCTCGA
>JBBRYY010000165.1:0-5262 GCA_038237245.1 Gemmatimonadales bacterium
AGCTGCCGATCGCGATCCGCGTACCCGTGTGCGAGACGACCTTCCCGCTCTTGTCCTTCACGTCCGCGGGAAAGTTGAGCGCTACTATGCTGTCGCCCTGTGAGTACATCCCCATTTTCTGCTTTGCATCGTTGCCGACGCCGATGCCGGTGGACTCCTTGAAGCCGTTCTTCTTGTAAAAGGCGACGACATTCTCATAAGCGTCGGGCGTGCCGTACACCTTGACGGGAAACTTCGGCGTCCTGGCCGTGGTTTCCTTCGATGCTGCGACGTCGAGCGTAGCGCCGGGATAGATGGGGACGGCGGCCATGTACAGCGTGGCGGCGACGATCGAGATGACGCGGAGGACGGCGGTCACGGAGAACGCTCCAGCGATAGTGTATCCGGGAGCTTATTGCGGCGCCCCATCTCGCGCAATGACGACGATGCTCAACGGCGCGAGTGTACCTCCATCACCCAAACGTCGCTCTCACGGTCGTCGCTGCTGAAGTAGATCCGGCCGTTGCCAACGGTGAACACCGTCCGCACCGACGGGTGCACGAGCGGATCGAATTGCAGCAACTTCCGCGGCACGCCGTGATCGATCGACACCGAGGAGATCGACGAGCGCCCCTCCGCATCGTGTGCGCTGTAGTAGAGCAATCCGTCAGCTCCGAAGGTCAGCCACGCGGTCAAAACCCTGTCGTCGAAGATCGCATGCGCCGGTCCCGAGTCGACGGGCATGCGCAAGATCAGACCGCCGAAGAGCGTCTCGGAAAAGATGATCGATTTTCCATCGGGACTCCACAGCGGAAAGAATCCACCCTGCAACCGCTGCTTCGCTTCTCCCCACTTGCCCGACGCATCGCGCCGAGCGATCCAGATGCCGAAGGGCGGCACGATCGAAGTGAAGGCAAGCGCCTTCCCATCCGGCGACCACTGCGCCAACCCGTTCTGCAGCCCCGCGTGCGTGATTCGCTGCATGGTGCCGCCGTCGAGTGGCATCACGTAAATGTCGCGCGACCCGCCGCGCCACGAGTGAAAGGCGACCTCCCGTCCGTCGGGCGATGCCTGCGGAGCGAAGTCGTCGGCGCGATCGGTCGTCAGTTGGTCGGGCTCTCCACCCGCAGCCGGTAGTCGAAAGAGATCCGCGTTGCCAGCGAGATCGGAATCGTAATAGAGCCACTTCCCATCGCGCGAGATGCTCAACGCCTCGATGGCTTCGTTCGCACTCGTGATGCGAGTCGCCGCCGTCGTGCGAATCGGCGGATGCGCCGGAATCGGTATCGACCAGAGGCTCGACTGGCGGCTGTAGCGCGAGTACGCCATGCGCGTGCCCGATGCCGACAGCGCGATCGTGTGCGCGCCAAGCCCCGTGCTCAAACGCTCGATGGGTCCGGCGGCCATTCCCCCCGATGTGATCGGTACGACGTAGATGTCGTTCGTACCATCGCGATTCGAGACGAAGTACACCCATCGTCCATCGGGTGACCAGGTGGGCGAGTGATTGAGCGACAGCGAATCGCTGATCGTCGTCAACGCGCCGTCGCGCACGCGCACGAGCACGATCCATCCAGGCGACTGATTGCCGAAGATCACGCCGGAGGTCGAGTAGTACTGATTCCCAACCGCGCACGCGAGGAAATCGCCGGTGGGCGACCACGCGCAGCGCGCGGCCTCGGGTCGCCGCGCGAGGAATCGCACGGCGCCACCGGTCTCGCGCACGAAGATCGAGTCGCCGCGATAGTAGCCGATGCTCTTTCCATCCGGCGACCACGTCGCGCTCGTCACGGCTGGCCCCTCCCCACCGGGCACCTCGGGGCGCGCCGGGCCGCCACCCGACGGCGCGCTGAACACGCCGCCGCGCGAGAGGAAGAGAATTCGTGAGCCGTCCGGCGACCACTGTGGGTCGCTCTCCGCCGCAGTGGTGTCGCCAGTGAGTGACGCTGGACGTCCCTCGCCGACCGGCCGCACCACGATATGCATCCGCGTCAGCTCGCCCGCCGCATATGCCACCGAGCGTCCATCGGCCGAGAGCGCGGGGGTGATCTCGAGCCCCCGGTCCCACGTGACGTGCGTCGCGCGACCAAAGACCAGCGGCGATCCGCCGCCACCGCCGAGCAACTTGCCGCCGAGCAGGAAGGCGGCGACAGCGATGAGCGCGGCGCCCGCAATGAGTGCGAGCGGAATTCGTTTCGGCGTAGCGGCTGGCGCGGCGGCGGCGAACGTGCGCCCCGTCGTCGCCCCCGGTGGCGCCGTCAGCGCCGCCGCGAATTCCGCGGCCGTACGAAAGCGATCCGCCGGCGTCTTCTGCAGCGCGACGCGAATCGCGTCGTCAACGTACTCCGGCACCGTCTCGCGCTTGCTACGCACCGACGGCGCGGGCGCCGTGATCACCTTTGCGACGACGGCCTGCGCAGTCGGCCCGGTGAATGGCGGCTCGCCGGCGAGCATCTCGAACATCACGCAGCCGAGGGCGTAGATGTCGGTGCGCGCGTCGAGGTCGCGCTCGCCCATCGCCTGCTCGGGGCTCATGTACTGCGGCGTGCCGAGCGACATGCCGGTTTCCGTCATGCGATTGCCGCCGACTTTCGATGCGGCGAGCGCGATGCCGAAATCCGCGACGAGCGCATGCCCACCCTGCAGCAGGATGTTCTCGGGCTTGATGTCGCGATGGATGACGCCGTGCTCGTGCGCGTACTGGAGCGCGTCAGCGACTTCGCGCCCGATGCGGAGCGCCTCGTCGACGGGGAGCTGTTTCTCGCGCGCGAGCTTGTCGCGCAGCGATTCACCGGCGACGAATGGCATCACGTAGAACACGGTGCCGTCGACGGTGCCCGAATCGAAGAGCGAGAGGATGTGCGGATGCTGCAGATTCGCCGTCGTCTTGATCTCGCTCAGAAAGCGATCGGCGCCGATGACGGCTGCGAGCTCGTTGCGGAGCACCTTGATCGCGACTTCGCGATCGTGCTTGAGATCGCGGGCGAGGTAGACGGTCGCCATCCCGCCGGCGCCGAGCTCTCGCTCGATGCGGTAGCGATCGGAGAGGCCGGCGCTCAGGCGCGAGACGTCATCGCTCATCTAGTGCATCGTCCTGTACATTCGGCGCAGGTTCTGGAGTGCGGGCGATCGACTGCATTGGCCCACGCAGGAGCGCGTAAGCCGCTGTCACTGGCGCGGTAACAGTACGGTTCGTTCGACTGACTGTCCACTCGCGTCGCGGCCGCTTCCGAGCGAGCTGGTCCCGCTGGGCCGAATATTTGCGTACGCAGTACTCGTTCGAGCGCTCCCCAGCGCACCGCCGGAGTACCTCGCTGAAACCCCGTCCAAAGGACCAATGAACGCATTCAAGCTTTCGTCGACCATCATCGCCTTCGGCGCGATCGCGACGGTCTCCGCCTGCAGCAAAGGCGACACCACGGTGAAGGCGGTCGACACGACCGTCGTCTCCACGAAGGTGAAGGACACGACGATCGTGAAGTCCGACACCACGATACACGTGGACACGGTGAAGGACACGCACAACATACCGAAGACGAAGCCGTAGCTCGAGGCTGCGTTCGTGGAGTGAAACGTGGCGGCCCACAAGGCCGCCACGTTTTTCGTTGTGGTGTTCACGGACTTCGAAGCGGTCGTGACCGCGACTGATTCGCTTCCGTCGTGGGCGATTGCGTCGGGCGGTGTCGCCGGCGCAGCTATCCATGGTGGCATGATGCCGGTGCCCCTCACAATCACCTTCGTCGAATAGCAGTTCACCCGGCGAGCGTGCGCCGAACGCCGCGTGGCCCTGATCAAAGGTTCGCGCCACAACCATTGTGAAGGCTGACACTATGGTGAAGGTCGATACGGTGATGCCGACGCACAACATTCCGGGGTCGAAGTCGTCAGCGGACTGCCCCGATCACAAGACATTCTTAATGTCGACAGCTGTAATGGACTCGTCAGGGCACGAGTGTACCTTGCGTCTACCGGCGACCAAGCTCGATGCACCGTCAGGCGCGGTCAGCGCCCGTAGGCGCGACACACGCGCCCCTCCCTCCGCCTTCCCGTCAGTACACGCGTGAACGATTTCCGCGCCTTTCTCAAAGACCCGCTCGGTCCGCATGGCGAGCGTGTGCGCACCGTCGTCTACGTGGTGCTCGGGATCGTGCTGCTCTCCGTCACGGCACAGCGCAGCCTCTTCCCGCATCACACGCATCCCACTTTCCCGATCTTCCGCGCCTCGTTCTGGCATCTGCTGTACGGCGAAAATCTGTACGCTGGGTACGGCCTTGGCGACCGGTTCAAGTACAGCCCGACGATGGCGCTCCTCTTCGCGCCGTTCGCGATCCCGCCGTTCCCCGTCGGCCTGCTGCTGTGGAACGCACTCAATCTCGCCGCGCTCGTCTACGCGCTCGACCGGCTGTTCTCACGCTCCGACGCGACCATCGCGCTCGTACTGCTCATTCCGGAAATTCACGGGGCGATGCAGCGCTCACAGAGCAACTCGCTCGTGGCGGCGTTGATCATTCTCGCGTTCGTCTCCCTCGAGCACGAGCAACAGGTGAGAGGCTATCTCTCGATCGCCCTCGGAGTCGTGATCAAGCTCTTTCCGCTCGCGGCATTGAGTTTCGCGATCTTCCATCCGCGTCGGCTTCGCGCAGCGCTGATCTTTTCCGCGTGCCTGCTCGCGCTCCTCCTGCTGCCGCTGCTCGTCACCCCCGTCGCCGCACTCAAGGCACAGTACGAATGGTGGCTCGCGATCGAATCGGGCGATTCCTTCGCACGCGGCGAATCAGTCATGGGGCTCGTCCACAGCGTATTCAAAGTGACTTGGCCCAACTGGCCGTTGCAGCTCGCGGGAACGATCGTTCTGCTGCTTCCACTGCTGCGGGTCGATCGCTGGAAGGATGCGCACTTCAGAATGTGCTTACTCGCCTCGCTTCTCGTCTTCGTGGTGTTGTTCAACCATCAGGCGGAGCGACCCTCGTACGTGATCGCGTGCACCGGCGTCGCGATCTGGTTCGTCATCTCCTCGCGCGAGCCGTGGCAGCTGGCGCTCGTGCTCCTGAGCCTCACGGGTCTCAACGCGATCGGCTGTCTGCCCGTCTGGGTAGCGATGCAGATCGGCCTCGCGCGAGCAACGACGAGGGATGAGGCACCTGTAGCTCCGCATCGTCAGGTGCTGGCGCCGCACCGGGAACAGGGGGCAGCTCCCTAGCCGCCCCATCCGCCGCCGCATCCGCCGCCGCATCCGCAGGCAACGATCACACCACGCTGCTCCTCGGCTCGTGACCGGCGTGC
>JBBRYY010000166.1:0-5166 GCA_038237245.1 Gemmatimonadales bacterium
GAGGATGACGGCGGTAATCGCGAGCGCGATGCGGAGCCTGCTGACGGAGCTGCCCGCACCATGCGAGTGGCTGTGGCCGGCGTGCGAATGGCCGTGGCTGTGGCCGTGCGCGTGTGAATGACCCATGCATGAAAGCTTCACCGCGCGGTGGGCCGGGGCTAGGTGCGTGGGCCCATCGCTAAGCACGACTTGCGACCAGGAGCTCGGAGAATCTCGCGCACTCGAGGATCGCCTCGATCATGCTCGCCGGGTCCGCGCGGTTCTGGCCCGCGATGTCCAGTGCGGTGCCGTGGTCGGGGGACGTGCGCGGGAATGGCAGGCCGAGCGTCACGTTCACTGCGCTGCCGAACGACGCGACCTTGATCGCGGTCATCCCCACGTCGTGATACGGCGCGAGCACGGCATCGAACTCGCCGCGCATCGCGCGCACAAACACCGTGTCCGCGGGGAATGGGCCGAGGAGCTTCGCCGTGCGCGCGGCCGGCGCAAGCAGCGTGTCGTCCTCCGCGCCGAAGCGACCGCCGTCGCCCATGTGCGGGTTGAGCGCGCACAGCGCGATGCGCGGCTCGGCGATCCCGTACAGTTGCTGCAGCCCGCGGCGTGTGATCGCGGCGCACTCGAGGATCCGCTCGCGTGTGAGCTCGCGCGGCACGCTCGCGAGCGCGACGTGCGTCGTCACGAGCACCACGCGCAGGCGGTCGGAGGCGAGCATCATCGCGACCTGCGAGCCGGTGAGCGCCGCGAGCATCTCGGTGTGTCCGGGAAAGTCATAGCCACCGACGAAGAGCGCGTGCTTGTCGATCGGCGCGGTGACGATTCCCTGCACGTCGCCCGAAAGCGCGAGGGACACGGCGCGCTCGATGGCGAGCCCCGCGAGACGGCCTCCGTGCTCGGCGCTGCCGCCGCTCGTCCACGCACCGATCTCCTCGTTGGCGGGCACCACGGTGCCAGAGGGGCCGACGACGACTAGCTCGGCGCGCGCACGGACCCGCGCGTCGGCCATCGCCGCCGCGACGATCTCGGGACCAATCCCGCGCGGATCGCCGAGCGTGACGGCCAGACGTGGGCGCGTCACTCGGTCACGTCGCTGAGAACAGTGTAAAGCGTCTTTGCGTCGGCGCGGCTCACGTTCTTGCCGATGTCGCCGAGCAGCTCGATCTCGAGCGAGCGATGCGCGTAGTCGAGCTTGATGCGGTCACCGGCGGCGACCTCCGCAGACGCCTTCACGCGCTTCCCGTTCACCGTCACCGCGCCGACGTCGCACGCTTCCTTTCCCTCTGTGCGGCTCTTCACGAGGAGTAGCCGCTTGAGCGCGAGGTCGACGCGCACGGGTCAGGTGCGGATGGACACGTAGCTTTCCTTCCGCAGACCATCGAGATAGCGGCGGATCGCCTTCTCCTCGGCGAGCTGATCGCGAATCTTCTCGCGCCAGTCGGCGACCGTCGGCTCGTGCTCGGCCGCGATCGACGTGATCTGCACGACGAAGAACTTCGGCGTTCCGCGCTGCTTATCCTCGATGATGAATGGGTCGAGAATGTCGTTCGCCTTGTGCCCCGCGATCGCCGTCTGGTATTCCGCAGGCAGCTGCGCCTGCGGGAACGGCTGCGGGATCGACGACTCTTCGGACGGATCGTGATGCTTCACACGCAGCGTGTCGAAGGAGACGCCGGCGCGCCACTGCTTCGCGACCTCGTTCGCCTCGACGCGGGCGGCCTGCACGTCGGCGGAATCGATGGTCGCGCGAATCAGGATGTGCCGCCCCTTTACTTCCGCCGGCTGCACGCGATCGACCCTGATGAGATGGTAGCCGAACACGGTTTTGATGGGCGGCGTGACGACGCCGGGCCGCAGCGAGAAGAAGACGCGATCGAACTCGGGGACGAAGTCGCCGCGGCGGCGCCAGCCGAGATCGCCGCCGAGCTCCCTGGTGCTCGGATCCATCGACTCGCGCTTCGCGATCTGCTCGAAGTCTCCGCCCTTGGAGATCTCGACGTACAGCGACTCGGCCTTCGCCACCGCGATGGAGTCCTGCTTCGGGCTCGGCTTTGGCGCAATGACGATCTGCCGCAGCGTCACCGTCGCCGGAAGCTTCTGCAGCTGACTCGAGTTCTTCGCGAAGAACTCATCGACCTCGGCGGGACTCACCGACGCGGGCGCGATCTTGCCATCGGTGCGGAGCTTCTCGAAGAGCTTCTGTTGAAGCTGGCTGCGGCGCGACTGATCGGCGAGCCAGCGACGGAACTCGTCGATCGTGCCGAAGCCCGACTTCCTCAGCTCATCGCGGAATTCCTTCTCGGTGGTGAAGCGCGTGCGAATCGTCTGCATCCGCTTGTCGACGTCGGCGTTCACGTCATTGTCCGTGACCTCGACCTTTTCGTCCTTCGCCTTCTGTACGAGAAGCTCCTCGTCGATGATTGCGTCGAGAATGCTCTTGACCATCGCCTGCTGGCTCGCGGAGTCCGTGGGCATCTTCTGGCCCGTGGAGCGCGCCTGCGCGATGCGCTCCTCGACATCGGAGCGCAGGATCGGCGTGGTGCCGACGACGGCGATGACGCCGTCGACGGGCGGCGCGCCGCCTTTCTCGTCGGCCGTACCCAGCTGGGCGCGAAGCGGAGCGGCGAGCACGCTTGCGGCAACGGCCGCGACGATCAACGAAGTGCGCATGCTCACCGTACCCTCGACTCGCCCAGTGGTTCGATCATTACGGCGTCTTCTTCGGCTTCGGGGTGGATGCCGGCGCGGCCGGAGCCGGTGCAGGCGCTCCCGGCGGCATCTGCATGCCCCCCATTGGAACTTCGGTGGGCGGCGCGTTCTTCGCGCGCGTCGAATCCGACTTCGCCTGCAGTGCTGCAGACTCGCTCACGGCCTTGTCCATCGCCGCCTGGTTGATCGTGACGGGGTACTTCGCCTTCATCAACTCCTCGAGCGGCGGCGGCACCTGCACGAAGCCCGCCTGCTGCTGCATGAGCTTGTCGAGATACGCGTTGACGCGCGTGCTCGCGAGCTTCTCCCGCGCGGAAACCGTCTTCGCGCTGTCGGCGAGCGCCTTGGGAGAGACACCCAGCTGCTCCTGACTCTGGGCAATCACCTCGACAAATCGCGTCTGCATCTGCTTGTACTCTTCTGGCGTCAGGTCGATCTTCGCGCTGTCGGCCTGGTGCAGCACGAGCTCGTTGCGCAGGACGTTCTTCGCGAAGCTGAGCACGACGCTGTCCGGCGCGCTCTGCAGCTTCTTGCCGAGATCTTCGCGCTGCTGGAATGCCTCGAGCCAGCGCGTAAGGCGCGCGACGGTGAAGTCGCCGGCCTTGGACGTCGCGATGACCGTCTTGTCGTTCTTGTGCGCGTCGAGATCCTTGGCGGCCTCCTTGATCGTCGCCACGGCCGTCGGCTTGAACTGGATGTTGCCGGCGTTCTCGAGCTGCGTGATGTAGACGCTGTCGGCGGTCTGCAGCGCCGGGCCGTTGAGCCGCGACGCGACTTCCGGTGCCACTTCCGCGTACGTCGAGCGGCGGATGATGTGGAAGCCGAACTGCGTCTTCACGACCGGAGAGACCTGACCGGGCTTGAGCGCGGTGACGGCCTGCTCGAACTGCGGAACCATCGCACCCTTCGTGAACACACCGAGATCGCCACCGCGCTGGGCGCCGCCCGGCTCCTGCGTGTACTTCGTCGCCATCTCGGTGAAGTTCGCCGGCGTCACCTGCGCCCGCACGCCCTCTGCAACCTTGCGGATCGAATCGAGCTGCGCGGGGGTTGCGCCCTGCGGCGTCATGAAGAGAATGTGGCGCGCCGCGAGCACGTCGCCGGCGTTGAACTTCGCTTCGGAGCCCGCTGTGTCGATGTGGAAGCCCTTGACGACGACATCATGCCACTTGCCCGCGCGCATCTGTGAGATGATCGGCCAGAGCGCGTCGTTCACCGCCTTCGGATCGTTCAACGAGTCGTTGTGCGCGGCGGCATTGCCGAGCAGCTGGTAGTCGACCCAGATGTTCGTGATCGCCTTCGCGATCTCACCGGTCACCGGCACCTTCGCCTGGGAGAGCAGTGCAGAGAGGCGCTCGACCGTGAGCTCCTGGGGGCCGGCTTTCGCGACGATATCCGCGTGGGTACCCATGGCCTGTTTGAAGCCTTCGCAGGCGACGAGGACGCCGACGATCATGAAGATGGCAATAGAGCGTTTCATTTGCGGAGATTGAGTGGGCAAGAGACGAGGTGGCCTGCGCGCGGCAGAAAGCCCCGCGCGGTCACGCATCGCGCGTGGCTCCGCGAAGAACGCGAACGAGCCCGTCGAGAAGCGATGCGCCGCCGAGGCGCGTGAGCTTGAGCGAGAGCGGATGCGCGCGACGCACTTCCGCCTGGAATTGCACTTCGTGGAACGCCGATGTGAGCCCCTTGAGACGGGGCACCGCATCGTCCCGAAAGGTAATACGCGCCTCGTCACCGCGCACCAGGATTCCTTCCACGCCCAACGCACCACCGCTCACCCGCAGCAGCGCACTCGACAGAAATGCGTTCGCGGGCGCAGGCAGCGGCCCAAAGCGGTCGCGCAGCTCCTCCCGCAGCGTCTCGACCTCCTCCGCCTTCGTGAAGGTCGACAGACGGCGGTAGACGTCGAGCTTCGCCTCCTGGATCGGCAGGTAGTCGTCGGGGAGAAACGCCGCGATGTCCATGGAGACATCGGCGGGTCGCAGCCGGGGCGCGTTGTCGCCCTTGACCATGCGATTGACCGTCTCGTCGAGCATCCTGAGGTACAGCTCGAAGCCGACGGCCTGCACGAACCCCGACTGCTCGGAGCCGAGGAGATTGCCCGCGCCGCGAAACTCGAGATCCTTGAGCGCGATACGGTATCCCGAGCCGAGCTCGGTGTGATGCTCGAGCACCTGCAGCCGGCGCTCGGCGTCGATGTCGACGGAATCGGGGACGAGCAGATAGCAGTACGCGCGCCGGTACGAACGCCCGACGCGCCCGCGAAGCTGATAGAGCTGTGCGAGTCCAAAGTGGTCGGCGCGATTGACGAACATCGTGTTGGCGTTCGGCACGTCGAGCCCCGACTCGACGATCATCGTCGAGACGAGGACATCGACCTCGTGCGCGACGAATTTGCGCATCGCCTCCTCGAGCGCGCGCTCGGGCATCTGTCCATGCGCGACGGCTACCCGCGCGCGC
>JBBRYY010000167.1:0-5130 GCA_038237245.1 Gemmatimonadales bacterium
AAGGGAGAGCTCGTCATCCCGCACAGCGCGCTCAACACGACGGCCAGCATCACGAGCGCGTCGTACCACGGCGATCTCGCCGGCGATGCGGCACCGGCCACCAGCGGGGGCTGGACGCTCGAGCTCTTCCCTGAGCAGGGCGCCGATCCCGAGCCGCATCCGCTCAAGCTCATCGATGCCACCACGCATCAGCCGCTCGCCAACGTGACGCTGCGCATCGAGGCGCGGAACAGCGGTGGCTTGCCGAACATGATGAGCCTCACGTCCAACGCGCTCGGCTACATCTTCATCCCGACCGACTTCGTCGCTCACGGCGCGGAGACGAGTTGGGTGGTGGTGCCCGGCTACCGCGATGCGCGCGTCGACTACGCGTGGGCGCGGCGGAAAACGTTTCTCGACAAGCGCTAGCGATCAGCTGTCCATGTGAAGAATCCCGCGCTGCAGCGCGATCGTCACTGCCTCGGTGCGATCGGTGGCGCCGAGCTTCGACATGATGTGCTTGAGATGGACCTTCACCGTCTCTTCTGTGCGGCCGATCACGCGCGCGATGTCCTTGTTGCGGAGCCCCTTGGCCGCGTAGGCCAGCACCTCGAGCTCCCGCGGCGTGAGATCCAGCCGCGGCGTAAACTCGGCCAGCCGTCCCGCGACGCCCGGCGGTATCACCTTGCGGCCGTCGGCGGCGGTGCGCACGGCGTTCACGACCTCGCGGCCGAGGGTGTCCTTGAGCAGATAGCCGCAGGCGCCGGCGTCCAGTGCACGATGAATGTCGGCGTCGCCGTCGTAGGTGGTGAGGACGACGATGCGGCGATTCGGGCTCGCGGCGCGGATCGCGCGGATCGCGGCGATGCCATCCATGTTCGGCATGCGCAAATCCATGAGTACGACGTCGGGCTCGTACTCCTCGTGCAGCGCGACGCCCTCGGCGCCGTCGCACGCTTCGCCGACGACCTGCATGTCCGGCTCATTCGAAATGAGCGCGCGAATTCCTGCTCGAACGATCGGGTGATCGTCTGTAATGAGCACGCTGATATTCATGTCTCGTATACAGCGACTCGGCGGCTTTCATCGCAATACCTCGTATGAGGTAGCACGGCGCGTGACGCCTCAGCCCGCATGGATGATCCCGCGCTCGAGAGCCACGGCGACGGCCTCGGTGCGGTCGGCGACGCCGAGCTTCGCGAGGACGCTCTTCACGTGCATCTTCACCGTCTCCTCCGTGCGGCCGATCTCCGTGGCGATCTCACGGTTGCGGAGCCCCTTCGCGATGAGCGTCAGCACCTCGAGCTCGCGCGCGGTGAGCGACACGCGCGCGCCGAACTCCGCGAGGTGCGCGGCGACGACGTTCGGGATCACCCGCTCGCCGCGCGCCGCGGTGCGAATCGCCTCGATCACCTGGCCGCCGGCCATGTCCTTGAGCAGATAGCCCGACGCACCTGATTCGAGTGCGCGATGGATGTCGTCGTCGCCGGCGTACACCGTGAGCACGACGATGCGCGGCGTGCGCAGCTCCGGATGCTCCGCGATCTCCGCCATGATCGTGCGGATCGCGTCGATGCCATCCATCACCGGCATGTTGATGTCCATCAGCATCACGTCCGGCTGCAGGTCGCGAAAGAGCTCGACCGCCTGCTCGCCGGTTGCGGCTTCGCCCACGAGCACCATGTCGGATTCGAGCGCGATGACGGCGCCCAATCCGGTACGGATCATGGGATGATCATCGGCGACGACGATACGAATGGACATGTGTGGAAGAAGCCCCTGCGTAGCGCTCGCGGCAATACCTCAGTTGAGTACACATCCACGCGCCTCGGCGCGAGCGCTAGGCGCGCTGTAACACAATGAGCACCGTGGTGCCGCGTCCGGGCTCGCTCGTCACCGTGAGCCGCGCGCCCACGCGATCGGCGCGCTCGCGCATTCCAATCAGCCCGAAGTGGCCGCGGTCGCCATCCGTCCGCTTGAGCACGGGCGACGCGCTCGCGTCGAAGCCGTGCCCGTCGTCGCGCACCATCAGTCGCAGCGCCTTCGGCTCATACACGAGTGAGACGACGATGCGGCGCGGCTCGCCGTGGCGCACCGCGTTCGCGATCGCCTCGCGCCCTATACGACTCAGCTCTTCCTCGGTGTCCGCAACGAGCGGAGTGCGGTCGCCGGCCACGGCGAAGTCGAGCGCGATCGCGGCCGAGCCGACGATCTCGCGCGCGGCGCGCTCGAGCTGATCGACGAGCGCGGATCCCACGGGCGCGTCCGGGTTCCTCGCCGGCGCGCGCATGTCCCACACCGCGTGGCGCGCCTCGCTCAATGTCGACTCGGCCACCGCCACGAGCGCGTCGAGCGCCTGCGACGAATCGTCGACTGGGGCTTCGGTCCTCCCGGCGGTACTGCCGGCGGCGAGTGCATTGCGGCGGCGGGCACCCAGCGCGCGGAGCTGCAGCGCGATGCCGGTGAAGCCCTGGAGGAGCGTATCGTGCAGCTCGCGCGCCATGCGCGTGCGCTCGTCGATCACTGCACCCATCCGCAGCTCGAGCTCACGCCGGCGCAACTCGATCACGAGGAAGATCGCCGCAGCCGCGAGCGCGAAGCACAACGCGAGGAACCACCACCGCTGGTAGAATGCCGGAAGCACGCGGAAGCGTAGTGTCGCCTCCTCACTCTCCCACGCCCCGCGCACGGAGCGCGCGCCGACGCGCATGTCGTAGCTGCCCGGCGAGAGATGCGTGAACGACGCGACACGCTGCGCACCCGCATCGACCCAGTTCGTGTCGAGCCCATCGAGCCGGTAGCGAAGTCGCACCCCTGCGCCATCACTAAGGCTCACCCCTGTGTAGTGGACCTCGACGCGGCGTGTCCCCGCCGGAAGCTCGAGATCCTGCACGAGACTCACTGGCTGGCCGTCGGCGATGATCGACTCGATGTGCGGATACGGCCTGATCGTGTCGCGCGGCACTCGCGACGGATCGACGACGGCGATCCCCCACGCCATCGCGAACCAGAGCTTCCCGTCCGGGGAATGGAAGGAGCCGGGGGATGCGTCGAGCACCGCGTCCTGCCCGGGAAGCCCGTCCGCGGTGCCGAAGGTGACAGCCGAGGTGAGTGTGCGATCACGCCCCGCCGCTATCGCATCCGTGGTCGAATCGAGATCGCTCAGGGCGAGGCGCGTGAGTCCCTGCGCGCCGGCGAGCCAGAGATGTCCGTCGCGATCTTCCTCGATTGCATTCACGTACTCATCCAGCAGTCCTTGCGCGCTGTGGATCGCCACGAGCTTCCCGTGGAGCACGCGCGTGAGGCCGCCGTGGGTGCCGACCCAGAGTGCACCGGAGCTGTCGGCGTGAATCGCGGTGACGATCGGCGCCGCGAGCCCATCGACCACACGAAAGGTTCGAACGGAATCGCCGACGATGTGCGAGAGCGCCGCGTTCCCCACCCACATGTCGGTAGCCTTCTTCGTCCAGAGGCGCATCGCGAGATTTTCCTGGAGCCCGTCGCGCACCGTGAAATTTCGTGTGCGCAGCACGCCGTTCGCGTCCCGCGTCAAGCGCGAGAGCCCATCGCGTGCGCCGATCCAGAGCGAGCCGCCGGGCGGATCGCTGATCGCGAACACGGTGCCGGGCGCAATGCCGTTCGCGGTGTCGATGTGCGTTTGCATTCCCGAGAGCGAGTAGCTCGTCGCGCCGCCCCGGTCCCACCCCACCCACACGGAGCCGTCCTGTCCCTTCGCGAGCGTCGTCGCGCGCCCGCCAGTTGCAGGCGCGACCATCGCGAGCACCGCGCGGCCATCGGCGATGCGTCCTCGATAGAGCCCCCCCGCAACCGGCGCGATCCATAGTCGTCCGATCGTGTCGAGGAGGATCGCGCCCATCGCGGCCGCCGGAAGTCCCTCGCGCGTCGTCAGCGCCTGGAATGGAACTGGATGGAAGCGATTGAGTCCGAGCCGCGTGCCAACCCAGATGTCCCCCTCGCGATCGGCGAGGATGGAGATCGCGCGATCGTCGGTGAGGCCGTCGCGCTGCATGAAGCTCGACGTCGCGAAGGTGCCATCCCCGCGCGACGCGACGTGCTCAACGCCGCCGCCATCGGTCGCGAACCACATCGCGCCATCCGATGTTTCGGCCCCCGCGAACACAGGGTGGAGTGCCTGTCCGCCCCAGAAGTCGACCGTGGTGAAGTTGCCGTGGGTCATCCGCACGACGCCGGCGCCGGTGCCGATCCAGAGAGCGCCGTCGCGCGCGCGCACGACGCACGTGACGCGATCGGCGCCGATGCCATCGCTCTTGCCGTAACGGGTGACCACACCATTTCGATAGCGCACGAGTCCCGCGCGGTCGTGGGCAATCCAGAGTGTGCCGTCGGAGTCCGCGACGATGCCGAAACCATCAGTTACCGGCACCCCCGGAAGCGGGATGCGCACATATCGTCCGCGATCGAGACGGAACAGACTCCCGCGCACGGTGATGCCGTAGATCGCGCCACCGGGAACCGCGGCGAGTTGCTGCACCGCCTCGCCCTCGAGCGTCGTGTCCGGCGGCGACACGGCGAAGCGGCTGTCCGCGTACGAGATCATGCCGCGATCCGTGGCGACGAACATCGTGTCGCGGTGCGGGAGCTCCATCGGCCAGAGCAGATACGCGAGCCGGTTTCGAAATGCGGGAGTCGTCGCCGGCGTGAAGAGCTCGAAGCGAACGCCATCGAAGCGCGACAGTCCGGCGGATGTCGCGAGCCAGAGATAGCCGTCGGAGCTCTGCGCGAGGAAGTTGATGTTGTTCGCGGGGAGCGTGCTGGTGACGCCGAGTCCCGGCTGCCAGACGTCGAGTCGATACGCGCCGAAGGCGATCGCGGGCGCCTGCGCACGCACGCTCACCGATGTGGCGGCGACGGCGAGGGCAACGCCCGCGATGCGCGCAGTGAGGCTGGAGCGAGGAAGAAAGGTCAGAGGGGCTCGATATGTCGAGAACAGCTGCGGCAATGCGCGACAGTGCGCGGACGACGAGTCGTGGCGTGCTCGTCCAAAACTGCGACGCCGCCGACAGGTGCGCCATAGCGGGATACCTCGCTCGAGGTATGCGCGAACTCCGCAGTGGATGACTGTTTACGATTGCATCAACGCGACATCTTGCGGAACCTCGAATGGAGATG
>JBBRYY010000168.1:0-4932 GCA_038237245.1 Gemmatimonadales bacterium
TCCTTGAAGAGGATCTTCGTGATGATCCCGCCCACCTGCGGCTGGATCGCGACGGTCTGCATCGGTTCGACGGTGCCGTTGGCCTGCAGCGCGTAGGGCACGGTTCGAAGCTCCGCCTTGCCGACGGTGACCGGTACGGCGGCGGGGGGCGGCGGCGCCTCCTTGCCGCAGGCGCCGAGCGCGCTTGCGGCCGCCAGCGCGGCGACGAGATGGAGCAAACGACGATCGATCATTGCGGCGGTGCCTCTCGAGTGATGTCCGGGGTGACGCGAATGTTCGCGTTCCCGCCTGTATCCAGAACGCCGGTGTCGTGTGCGAGCTGCGCGAGCGCCGTCTGCCAGACCCAGCGCGCCTGCACCTGCTGTGCACGTGCGGACGCGAGCGCGCTCTGCGCCGTGAGCAGATCGACGAAGAGCCCGACCCCCGCGCGGTAGCGGCCGAGCGCGGCGTCCTCGGAGGACTGGGCGCTCTCGAGCAGATCGTCGGCAGTATTTACACGGCGCGCCGCTGTTTGCAGCGCGTAGTAGGAGCTGAAAACCTGAAACTGAACCTGCTGCTTCACCGACGCCGCGCGCGCGAGTGCGGCGTCCGCCTCCGCGCGCGCCTGCTTGACGGCGTACTGGCGCGAGAAGCCGGAGAAAACAGGGATCGCGAGGCCGACGGACACAGTGTAGTTGCTCACTCCGCCCGGAAGTGTCTGCACGTAGGTCCGACCGCCCGTTCCCGTGGCGCGAATCGATGGGAAGAGATTCCCGCGCGCGGCGCGCACGTTGCCGATCGCCTGACGATACTCCGCCTGCGCCGATGCGAGATCGGGGCGGCTCTCGACGGCCTGCGCGATGAGCGCGTCGACGCTGTCGGTGGCCGGCCCGACGTTCGTCGCCGGCGCGGCCTCGATGTCGTACGGCGCATTCGCCGGCAGCCCCATGGCGGCTGCGAGCGCGCCGCGCGTCGTCTGCAGGTCGCCCTCGGTGGTCTCGAGCGTCAGCTTCGCCTGCGAGAGAGCGGTCTTCGCCTGGAGGACGTCGGCGATCGTCGCGAGGCCGACGTGCTGGCGCTGCTGCGTCGACTCGAGGCTCGTTTCCGCTTCCTTCACACTCAGGCGCTCGGACTCCACGAGCCCCTTGTTCGCCATGTAGTTGAAGTACGCGCTCTCGACTTCGAGTACGACGTTCTGCAGCGTCGCGTTGTGCGTCCAGTTTGCGGCAATGAGCGCCTGGCGTGCGCTCTCGATGGTGCCGGCGCGTCCGCCGAGATCGGCGATCAGCCAGCTGACGCTGAGCGTCGGTCCGTAGTTGGTTTGTGTGAGCGATGGACGCAGCACGCTGTCGTTGCTGAACGTGGGCGACGACTTGAGATGCGTGACACCGATCGCGCCGTCGATGGTGGGATAGTACAGCGCTTTCGACCCGCCGTACGCCGCCGCTGCGGCGCGCGCGTTCGCCCACGAGAGCTGCGTCTCGGGGTTGTTGCGAAGCGCGAGGTCGACGACGTCGCCCATTGTGAGCGTGTTGGCGCGCGCGAGGAGATCGGGGGGAAAGGAGGCCGGCGCTGCGGGAGGGGTATCGCGCGGCGGTGCTGGCGGCGTCCACTCCCTGTTGGGGGCGGGCGCGGTGCCCGCGACTCCGGCTACCGATGGCGTGCCCGCACATCCGGCGCACAGCAGCACTGCAGCAATCTGTCGAGCTCTCTTCACGAAGCGGATACGGGTGAAAGGACGGACTCTGCCTTCATACGCGCGCCCTCACTACCCTGTTGGGGTAAATGAAATTCACGACGTGCTCAGGCGGTCAGCGGCTCCTCTCTCCGTGCGATAACTGCGCCGAGCGCGGCGACGACGGCCGGATCGAGCAGGGTGCCCATGAGGCTGTTGATCGTGATCATCGCGACGGCGGGGGAAACGGCGCCGCGATAGGGGCGCATCGAGGTGAGGGCGTCGTACGCATCGGCAGCGGCTATGATGCGGCCCCCCAACGAGATAGCCTCGCCGGCGACCCCTCGCGGATAGCCTCGCCCGTCGAAGTGCTCGTGATGATCGCAGACGTAATCGAGCACGCGGCCAAGGTAGCGGAGTGGGGAGAGGATCTGCATGCCGATGCGAACGTGCTGCCGGACGTGGCTCATCTCCTCAAACGTGAGCTCGCCGGCCTTGGCGAGCACGATCTCGCTGACGCCGGCGGTGCCCACATCGTGCAGCAGGCCGGCGATGCGGACGGCCTCGATGGTGGCCTCGTCGAGTCCCATGTGGCCGGCGACGGCCATCGCGAGTGAGGCGACGCGCTCGGAGTGCCCCTTCATGAAGAGGCTCTTGGTCTCCATCGCGCTGATGACGGAGTGCGCGACGTCGACGGTGAGGTGCTCGAGCGACGTCCGGTCGCGCTCCATTGCTTCGAGCTTGCGCGCGGCGTCCGCGAGCGCGGCCTGATCGGCGCGTCGGTGCTCGATCGAGTGCGAGCGCTTCGCGAGCGCTTCGACGACGGCGCGATGGAGGTCGACGAGCTCGATCGGCTTGACGAGATAGTTGGAGGCGCCGCGCGCGAGGGCGGTGCTCGCGGTGACTGCGTCGTTGACGGCGGAGAGCATCACGATCGCAAGCTCGGGCTCCTTCGCGAGCGCCGGGGTGATGAGCTCGAGGCCCGTCATCCCGGGCATGCGCACGTCGCACACCATCGCCTCGAAGTGCGTGTGCTGCATGGCCTCGAGCGCGGCGGCGCCCGAGGCGACGGGCACCGCGTGGAAGCCGCGCATCTTGAGGAAGCGCGAGAGTGCCGTGCGGATCGCCGCCTCATCGTCGACGACGAGCACGGGGGTGAGTGCAGCAGTGTCGGAAGCCTCGACGGGGATGACCGCGGCTCCTTCGTTGGACATGAGCTTGAGCGTCATGCGGGTGTCTCGTCTATGGGCAGCGTGAGGCGGAATGTCGCACCGGCGCCGGGTGCGCTGTGCACGGTGAGCGTGCCACCGTGGGTCTGCACGATCCCGAAGCTGACGCTGAGGCCGAGGCCAGTGCCTGCGCCTTCGGGCTTCGTCGTGAAGAAGGGTTCGAATATACGCTTCTGCACTTCCACCGTCATCCCCTGACCGGTGTCTGACACTTCGACGATCACGCGTCCCGCTGCGACACTCGTCCGCAACGTGATGATTTTCTTAGGGCGGTTCGCGAGCGCGTGCTCGGCATTGACGACGAGGTTGAGGAGCACCTGCTGCAGCTGACGGTCGTCACCGCGCACGCGCGGAAGCGAGGGGGCGAGCTCCTGCCGCATCTCGATGCCCGCCGTACGGAGACCGTAGGTGCGCAGGCGCATCGTCTGCTCGATGAGCGGATTCATGTCGATCGGCACGCTGCGGGGGCCGGTCTTTCTCGCAAAGGTGAGCAGGTCGCGAATGACGGAGACTGCGCGGTCGGCCTCGCGCTTGATCATCTGCGCGGCCTCGAGCTGGTCGGGAGTCAGGCGCTCTTCCTGGAGCAGCTGGGCGAACGCGGAGATGCCGGTGAGGGGGTTGTTCACCTCGTGCGCCACGCCGGCCACGAGCTCACCCAGCGCGACGAGCTTCTCCGACTGCCGCAGCTGCTCGGCGACGCGCCGCTCCTCGGTGAGATCGCGCGTGCTGATGACGCTGGCGGTGATCTCGCCCTCGTCGTTGACGATGTTGTTGATGCTCAGCCACGCGGGAAACTCCGACCCGTTCTTTCGCTGCAGCAGGAGCTCGCCGGACCATGAGCCGGACGCGGCGAGATCCTCGCGCGATGCCTCGCGCGTGTGGTCGTGCGCGCGCACGGTGGGCAGGACGGTGAGCACGTGCGACGGCAGGCCGATGAGCTCATCGCGCGTGTAGCCGTACTCGCGCAGCGCAGCGCCGTTGGCATAGAGCACGATCTCGTCTCGCGAGCGGATGAGGACCGGCTGATCCATCGCCTCGAGCGCGACCGCGAGTGCGCGCGAGCGCTCGTTCGCCGCGCGCTCCGCAGCGGTCGCGTGCGCACGCGCGATCGCGGTGCCCGCCTGCCGCGCGATCAGCATCACGATGTCGACCACTTCCTTGTCGTACGCATCGGGATGATGCGACTGCGCCTGCAACACGCCGAGCACCTGTTCGCCGTTCACGATCGGCGCGCTGAGGACCACGACCATGCCTGGGTGCATCCTCGTGGTGGAGTCGTCCGCGTCGGAATTCGAGGAAACGTTCGGCTGGCCGGTGCGGAAGGCGCTGACGAGACTCACGTCCGAGAGCGAGCCCGACACCATCGGGATGCACATCGAGCTGTCGGAGCTTCCCACGACTCCGTTTCTTACGATGTACTCGGAGACGAGTACGTCGCGATGCTTGTCGTGGCGCATCAGCACGAAGCACGGTGCATCGACGATCGACGCCACCGCGCGATAGCTCTCGGCGTAGAGCTCCGCGAGAGACGTGGCGGCGGAGATTGCCTGCTGCACCTTGGCGACCGCGGCGAGCCGCTGCGCACGCTGCTCGACACGCGCGAGAAGGAGTGCATTGCGCAGCGCGAGCGCACAGTGCCCACCAAAGTCGACGAGCAGCGTGCGCTGCTCGTCGTCGAAGCTTTGCATCGTGCAATACCGCAGGACGAGCAGCCCTTGCAGGCGACCCTCGACGCCGAGCGGGATGCAAGCCATCGAGCGGATTCCCGCTTTCTCCGTGAGTGCGAACAGCGTCTTGTCCTTGCCGACCGCAATATCGCGCAGGAAGCGAGGCTGTCCCGAGCGGAAAGTCTCGCCGCGCGTGCCCTCCCAGAAGTCGGCCGCCGCGCGCTCCGCGACGTCTTTCGCCACTCCGGTCGACAGAGCGACCGTCACCATCCCGCCCATCGCTGCTGCCTGGTAGAGGGCCGCGCCATCGGCGTCGAGCGCGGTGCACGCGATGCGCTCGATGTCCGCGTAGATCTCGGCGGGGGTAAGGTGCATTGCGAGA
>JBBRYY010000169.1:0-4871 GCA_038237245.1 Gemmatimonadales bacterium
CATCGCGTCCACCCATCGCCGGGCGCACGGAGCTCAGGAGCCCGCGCAGGAAGTCGCTCACGCGCTCCGCCTTCACCTGCTCGGCGCGTGCGCGCTTCGCCTGCGATGACGTCGCGACCACCCCGCCCACGAGCGCGAGCAACACGAGCGCGGACGCAGCAACGGCGGCGACGTTGCGCCGCACGAACTTCCGGAAGCGATAGCCGAGCCGGTCACGCTGCGCGGCGATGGGCAGTCCCGTGAGATAGCGGCGAAGATCCGCGTCGAGCGCGTCCACCGACGCGTAGCGACGCGCGGGCTCCTGCCGCAACGCCATGAGCACGATCTGATCGAGATCGCCGCGCAGTCGGCGTCTCAGTCGCTGCTCACTGCGCTCGCCGCTCTCCTGCGCCGCGCTCGCAGTCGCGACCGCGCTCGGCCTCGGCACAGGCTCCGTCGTCACCGCCTGCTCGATGTCGGAGAGCGAGCGTGACGCGAAGATGTGCGGACGCCGGCCGGCGAGCAGCTCGAAGAGCACGACGCCGAGCGAGTACACGTCGGACGCGGTGGAGAGCGTGTCGCCGCGCACCTGCTCCGGACTCGCGTACTCCGGCGTGAAGGGGCGAACGCCGCCACGCGTGAGCGGCATTGCGTCGTCCGCGGCATCGTCGCCGAGGAGCTTCGCGATACCGAAGTCGAGCAACTTCACCGTGCCATCCTCGGTGACGAGGATGTTCCCCGGCTTGAGATCGCGGTGCACGACGAGATTCTTGTGCGCGTGTTGCACCGCGCCGCACACCTGTCGGAAGAGTGCGACGCGCTCACGCACGCCGAGGTGGCGGCGATTGCACCAGGTCGTGATCGGCAGCCCCTCGACGAACTCCATGACGAGAAAGGGGTGGCCGGCCGGCGTCACGCCGCCATCGAGGAGCGTCGCGATGTTGGGGTGCTCGAGCCCCGCGAGGATCTGCCGCTCGCGGCGGAAGCGGCCGAGGGTGAGCTCCGAGTCGAGCCCGCCCTGCACGACCTTGATCGCGACTCGCTTGCGATACTGATCGTCGGCGCGCGTCGCCTCGTAGACCGCGCCCATCCCTCCGGTGCCGACGAGGCGCACGACCTCGTAGGCGCCGAGGCGCTGCCCCGTCGCCGGTGCGACCGACGCGCCGATGTCGAACATCTCCAGCGAGACGTCCGTGTGCTCGGAGGCCGAGATGAGCGCGTCCACCTCGCGTCGCAGCGACGCATCCCAGCCGGTGGCGCGGTCGAGGAATTCGCGGCGCTCCGCTTCGGGGCGATCCATCACGGCATCGAAGAGCGCGCGGAGTTGGCGGAGGTGGCCGGCGCTGTCCTCCGTCACGACCGCGTATCCGCGCCGAGCTCGCGCGCGAGCCATCCCTTTGCGAACTGCCAGTCACGCTTCGCGGTGGCGGGGGAGATGCCGAGTGCGGCGGCGACCTCGGCGACCTCGAGACCGCCGAAGATGCGGAGCTCGACGACGCGCGCCCACCGCGGCTCTGCCGCCGCGAGGCGCGTCATCGCGTCGTCGAGCACGAGGAGATCGATGATGCGATCATCGCGTCCGGCGATCGCCTCGTCGAGGGTGACGCGCATGTCGCCGCTTCGCTTTGCGGCGGTGCGGGCGCGCGCGTAATCGACGAGCACGCGTCGCATCGCCTGTGACGCCGCGCGAAGAAAGTGCGTGCGGTCCTCGAAGCTGACCGGAGACCCGCCGACGAGACGCAGGAAGGCCTCGTGCACGAGCGCCGTCGGCTGCAGCGTGTGGTCGGGACGCTCACCGCGCATGTGGCGGCCGGCGATCGCGCGCAACTCGGCATAGAGCAACGGGAGCAGGCGGTCGTAAGCGGCAGCATCGCCGCGCCGCGTGGCGTCCAGCAGCTCGGACACCATCGCAGACGTGCTCGCGTCATCACTCATGCCCCGAAAATGGAGTCCCACATGCGGCGGCGCCAGCGCACGATTGCCGGGTGAAGGGGGCTGGATGAGCCGCGAGCGGATCGCTTTGCGCCTTCTGAGACAAGCGATCGTACGATGGATCGTGAAACCCCTGTGCCCGGGACGGGTCGACATGAACCGCATCGTCGCTCTAACGATTGGAACAGTAACGATTTCCCTCTTCGCGGCTGTGTCCAGCGCAGAGGCGCAGCAAGGCCGTAGCTATCGCGATCCAGCTGGACATTTCTCGATCGCGATTCCGCAGGGATTCACCGCGAACGCCGCGAACGGCGGCGTGGTGGTATCCCGCGGGATGGTGATCGCGATGATCTCCCCGTTCGGCGGCGTACAGTCATCGCGTGAGGTCGTGCAGCAGCTTGCGCGACAGTACGGCTCGCAGTGGAGGGATCTGCAGCAGATCGCGGCCGGAGACTACCTGCTCAACGGCGCGCCGGCATCATACGGGATGTACACCGGCGTGAGTCCGAAGGGCGTCTCCTCCCTGCTGAGGCTCGTCGGCGTGATGGGGGGCGGGCAGCCGTACGCCGTTATCATCAGCTCGCCGAAGTCGGAGTTCACGTCCGTCGGCCCGACGCTGCAAGGTATGGAAGGAAGCATCGCCTTCGCCGGCAGCAACGGGCAGGGGATGCAGCCGTACCAGGGGCAGCAGGGCCCAGAGCAGCAGCAGTACCCGCAACAGGATCCCCAGCAGCAGCAATACCCGCAGCAGGATCCGCAGCAGCAGCAATATCCGCAGCAGCAGTACCCCCAGCAGCAATATCCCCAGCAGCAGAATCCACCATCGCAACAACAGAACATGCGCACTGCGCACGCCCCGGGTGCCTCATCGGCACCCGGGAATTTCTATCGCATGCATTGGGTTCGGCTGATGGATCAGTATGGATTCGGCCAGCCGGTCGAGGTGCTGCGCTTCCTCGCGCCTGTCGGCTGGAAGATGGACGGCGGGGTGAAGTGGGCGGCGTCGGGGTGCACGTCGAACATCGCCAGCCTTTCGATGCGTGTCGTGAGTCCCGATGGCACCATGGCGTTCGAGCTTTTTACACCGTACACCTGGCAGTGGAACGACGATCCGATGGCCCAACAGACGGGCCGTCAGGCGGAGAAGATGAATGCGGCCATCCGTCCCTGCTCGATGCGGCCGATCGTCAATGCGCAGACCTATCTTCGTCAGGCAGTGATCCCCGTCTATCGCCGCGGCGCGCGCTTCGAGCAGGGAATGCCGATGCCGCAAGCCGCCCAGGCGCAGGGTGTGAGGCTTCGGCAGCAGCTCACGCAGCAGATCCAGGCCGGTCTCGCAAGCGGGACAAATGCAGACGCGGGCCGCGTCGTGATCGCGTACGACGTGAACGGACAGCCGGTGGAGGAATCACTCACGGCAGTCGTCGGCATGATCGTGCGCCAGACGATGTCGCCGTCCGCGGCGATGCAGGGGGGGATGGGCAAGGTCAACTCCTACACCCTCACCGCCGGCTCGATCTTCGGCATGCGCACGCCTGCCGGTGAGCAGGAGCGGCGAGCGTCGCTCTTTTCGACGATGATCGCATCCATCCGGCCGAACGTGAACTGGGTCAACGCCTATCAACAGATGCAGATGAACATTGGCAACTCGGAGCAGATCGAAGTGGCCAAGCGCATCGCCATCCAGAATGAAACGAACCACGCCGTCAGCGCTATGATCACGCAGCAGTATCAGGAGACGCAGCGTGTGCAGGACGGCCTCGCGAACTCGTTCAGCCAGTCGCAGCGCGGCGTCGAGCACTTCGTCGATCCATCGAGCCGCGAGCGCGTGGAGCTGAGCGCCGGCTACCGGCAGGCGTGGAGCAATGGCAACGGCGAATACATCCTGAGCGACGACGTGAACTTCGATCCGTCGGTGTCGCTGCACGAGAACTGGACGCAGCTCAACCGCACGCAGTGACCGTCAGGGCCCGCCGAGTGTGAGGAGCGCGCCCTCCGCGACGAGCGTCCGCCACCGCGCGAGCTCCGACTGCTTCGCGTAGTGAAAGGTGAGCGCGCTCTGCGCGGCTCCTCCCTCGATGTCCAGCAGGTTGGACTCGACCGTCAGCACTTCCGCTTCCATTCCGGGAAGGCCGACCACGCGCTGCTTCGCGCGCACGACCCCGCTCGCCACCGTTCCCCGCACGATGAAGAGCGAGCGGACACCGAGTACGAAAATGCCGCGTACCAGGAAGGTCGCGGCAGGCTTTGTCCCGGTGCTCGGATCCGAAGCCGTTGAGCCCGCAGGCGACATCAGCTGCGGCGCGACGCGAGGAGCTCCGCTCGCTCGCGAAAGGTGATCTTCGCGCCGCACTGCATGCAGACGTAGTCGCCCGTCTTCTTCCCCTCCGCATATTCCTTGGCGAGCGCGGGATGATCGCACGGCTTGCCGCCCCACTCGGCGCGGAGAGTCTCTGCCTTCTTCGTTTGCATGATGGGTACCTCCGGAAGCGGAACGAGCGAGTGGCGCTGCCGGAGGAATCTAGCGGCTTTAGCTTCGTCAGAGTGCCGGTGAATCGCCCGAGCGCGAGAGGCGGCGCAGCAGCCAGATGACCGCGACGATCGGGAGGACGACGAAGACCAGCACCTTGAACGCGATGATCGTCAGCAACCCGACCGCAACGAGCACGAAGAGCGGGATGCCGAAGATGACGAGCGTGAGGAGCGGGCGAAGCGCGAACAGGCGAAGAAGAGCGACGATCATCGGTGACGACTCCGGGGAGGGACACTCATCCCTACGCCGGATTGGGGGAGAAGTTTCCGCATGGCGCGAGAGGCGGTGCTTCCGACCGATTATCATCCCTCCGTGCCTGCTCCGACGTCTTCCGCCGATCCCGCCTCATTCGCTGCGTCCGCTTCCCGTCGCCGCATCGCGATCGTCGGCGCCGGTGCGGCGGGGACGATGGCCGCGATCTTCGCGG
>JBBRYY010000170.1:0-4826 GCA_038237245.1 Gemmatimonadales bacterium
GGCGATCGAGAAGGGGATCACGACGTTCAACTTCGGCCGCACATCGCCGGACAGCGGCACGCATCGCTTCAAGACGCAGTGGGGCACGCATGACGAGCAGCTCTGGTGGTACGACCGCGCCGCGACGGCCGATGTGAAGACGCCGTCGCCGACCGACTCCGGCTACTCGTGGGGCCCGCGCATCTGGAAGCGACTTCCCACCGCCGTCGCGACGATGCTCGGCCCGCGCATCGTGCGCTACATCCCTTGATGGTGTCTTGATCTTCCGCCGCCAGCTTCCGGTGAGCTCCACGATCACCGCACGCTCGCTCATCGGCGCCATCGGGCCGGCATTCGGTGGCGGCTCGACCGATCGCGACGCGCTCACCACGGAGCTCCGCCGGGCATTCGGCGCGAGCAGCGTCGCGCTCGTCGACAGCGGCACCAGCGCGCTCGTGATGGCGCTGCGCATCGCCACCCGTGCGGGAGGAACCGTTGCGCTCCCCGCGTACGCTTGCGTCGACATCGGCGCCGCCGCAATCGTCGCGCAGCTCCGCGTGCGGCTGTACGACGTCGACCCCGTCACCCTCTCGCCCGATCTCGATTCCGTGTCGCGCGTGCTCGGCGAAGGCGTGGACACGATCGTCGTCGCGCATCTCTACGGATATCCGGCGAACGTCCCCGCCGTCGCCGCTCAGGCGGCAGCGCACGGCGTCGCCGTAATCGAGGATGCCGCGCAGGGCGCGTGGGGAAAGCTCCTCGAGACACGGCTCGGCGCCTTCGGCCCGCTCACCGTGCTGAGCTTCGGGCGGGGGAAGGGAATGACCGGCGGAGGCGGCGGCGCGCTGCTCGGTATGGGCGATCGATACTCGGAGGCGATCGCGGCCGCGTCCACCACACTTGGTCCGCCGCGCAGCGGGATCCGCACGCTCGCGTTCGCGAAGGCGCAGTGGCTCCTCGGACGACCAACGCTCTACGCGATCCCGGCGGCGATTCCCGCGCTGCATCTCGGTGAGACGATCTACCATCCCGCGCACGAGCCGCGCGCCATCACCGGCGTCTCGTCATCGCTGGTGCGCGCGGCGCTCGCACGCGCTGATGCCGACCTCGCCGTGCGACGCGCGCACGCGGACGAGCTCGACCAGATGGCCGCGCGCTCGAGACGCGTGCAGACGATTCGCGCGATTCCCGGGAGCTTGCCTGGCTTCCTTCGTTTTCCCGTACACGTGGCTGACGCGCGCATGACGCGTCCCGACCTCGGCATCGTGCGCGGCTATCCGGACACACTCGCGGAGCTCGCGGAGCTGCAGCCGTCGCTCATCGGCGGCGAGACACTCACCGGAGCACGTGAGCTGCGGCGCACACTCGTCACGCTCCCCACCCACGCGATGCTCAACGACGATGATGTTCGCGCCCTGACCAATTGGCTGGGTTGACGAATACGGATGCTCGTGTGAGGTTGCGTCGTTCGACGCGCGAGCGCCGATCATGGTGCTCGCTTCCCAGGCGAGAACCGACGCGATAAGACGGAATCGCCCCTGGTTGCGCAGGACGCGAACGTCGGCCACCTGCTCGCGATACGCTTACAGTCTACGCACGGCACGGATCCGCCGAGCAATCGATTCATCGTCTGCAACCGCGACTTCGATCGCGCGCTCATCGTGCTTCGTCTGCAGCAGGGATGGACCGCGCAGACGTACGGCGACACGAGCGCGATCACCATAACACTTCTCACCGGCGAGCGATGGATACCGCTCAACGCCGACGGCACTGTCGGTGCGCCGATGACGACGCTTCGCCTTCGTAAAAGCGAAGCCGCGATCCTCCTCAAGGGGAGCAAGAAGTAGTGTTCTCCGCACGTGCGGGCGCACGAGCCGGTTGATCCTTAGCTTTCGACGGCCGCCATCGGTCGACCGACTCGGCGCTCACGTGTCTGGAGGAGGAGCTCGCTCGCACTTGCCTGATCTAGCCATCGTCTACGTGTGGGACGCCGACTATCCGTGGGATGTCCTCACGGCGCGCTGCGCTCGAGTATTAGAGTTGCGGGAACGACGGGGCGACGCTGCGTCATTTGGAAACCGCGGATCGTCGCGTAGCGTCTCGATCCGGTGGTGTGGCACTTCCGCAACAAGAGGCAATCCGCCGATACTTAGACACCATCAAGCCGTGGCACCCTATTCGCGGGCATAACCGACGATGTCCATACCTGCCATGACTTTCCAGCGTCAGGCGACCGGGAGGCACTCGGTCGTTTCGACAGTTCCAGTCAATGCCGAACCGCGTCCGGACCGCCTGATGCGGGCCGTCGCGCTCATGCTCTTCACTTACGTGTGGCGAATCCAGGATGCCTTCCCGATCCTCGGAAAGCTCCAACTCGCGCTCATCGCGCTCATCGCCGCAGTGCTGATGTTCGCCGGCGTGAAGCATCCCACGCGCCGCGTACGCGCGGTCACCTCGCAGCCCACTTCGAAGCTGATATTCGCGCTCGTGATCCTCATGATCATTGGCGTTCCGTTCAGTCTCTGGTTTGGACGCAGCGCCGAGTTCGTGCTCAAGAGTTACGTGCCCGATGTCGTCTTCTACATTCTCGTCGCGTCGACCGTTCGTACCGTCCGCGACGTCGAGTGGTACGCCCTGATGAATCTCTATGGTGCGCTCGCATTCGCGACCGTCGTGGCGCTCTTCTTCCAGGTGGGCGGTGACGGTCGCCTGGGCGGACTCATCTACTACGACGCGAACGACTTCGCGCTCGTGATGGTCTGCACAATCCCGTTCGCCTTCTACTTTCTTGGCAAGGGGCAGAAGGGGTCTCGGCGGATCGCCGCGCTGGTAGCTCTTGGAATGTTCCTTACCGCGATGGTGAAGAGCGGCTCGCGAGGCGGATTCATCGGGCTAATCGGCGTCATGTTGTACATCCTGCTGTTCTATCGGGCGATCCCGAGTCGCACGCGGCTGCTCATAACGGTCGCGGGCGTCGCGCTGTTCTTCGGATTCGCGAGCGACAAGTATTGGACGATGATGGGGACCATCCTTCATCCCACCACGGACTACAATTACACGTCGAACGACGGGCGCGTCGAGGTGTGGAAGCGCGGCATGGGCTACATGGAGCACAACCCCATCGTCGGCGTCGGAGTCGCAGCTTATCCCATGGCCGAAGGAGGGTCGGATCTCGCGCTGAGTCTGCAGGCGCAGGGAGCCGGCTTCAAGTGGTCGGTCGCGCACAACTCGTTTCTCGAAACCGGCGCGGAGCTGGGAATTCCGGGGCTCGCGGTGTTCCTCTCGATGCTGGTGGTTACGGGAGTCTCACTGTCGCGCATCTCGAAGCGCGGAAAGTTTAAGCGATGGGTATCGACGAGAGAGATTTCGCTGGCGCAGATGCTGATCGCGGCCATCGTCGGCTTCGCGATATCGGGGATCTTTGTGTCCGCGGAATACTTCGCGTACCTGTATTTCCTTCTCGCACTTTCCGTCGGACTGATCAAGCTCGTGCGCATGCGCGCCAGCAGCGCACCACCCGTGAAACCGCAGATCAACGTGCGGCTCGCACCTCGCGCGGCGCCGGCGGAGGCGGACCTGGGTGCGGTGCGCAACACGATCGAAGCGACCATCCAGGGCGCAGCCACATCGCGCTGATCGTCCGCTCGCGCACGTCATGAATCTCCGCGGTCTCGTGAAGAGCGCGATCGAGCACGGCGCGCTGTGGAGCGGCATTCCGCGCGCCATGCGTGCGCGCCGGCGCGGCGACGTGCTCGTGCTCGCGTATCACAACATTGTACCCACTGGTGAGGCCGCTGCCGGCGACCGCTCGCTGCACCTCCCGCAAGCGAGCTTCGCCTCGCAGCTCGACGCGCTGATGCGCACCCACGATGTCATCCCGCTGGAGCGTGCGCTCGCCGGCCACACGGGCAATCGCCCCGCCGCGGTCATCACCTTCGACGATGCGTATCAGGGTGCGGTGACCGCCGGCATCGCGGAGCTCGCGGCGTGCGGACTGCCCGCGACGATCTTCGTCGCGACGGCATTCCTCAACGGCGGCGACTTCTGGTGGGACGCGCTCACGGCACCCGGCGCGAGCGCGCCGGCGCCCGGGCTTCGCGCGCGCGCGCTGGCCGAGTGCGCGGGGCTCGATGCGCGCGTGCGCGAGCTGGCGGCGTGCGAGCATCTCGCCGTCGTCACGGCGCCACCGCCACATGCGCGCGGCGCGACCGAGCTCGATCTCGTGAGCGCCGCGGCGGTGAAGGGGATTACGATGGCTTCACACACGCACAGGCATCCGAATCTCGCGCGCCTCGCCGGCGACGAGCTGCGCGCGGAGCTCGAGCGTCCGCTCGCATGGCTTCGCGCGCGATTCTCCAACGTGATCCCTGCGATCTCGTATCCGTACGGGCTGTCGTCTCCCGACGTGGAGCGCGCGGCGGCGGGCGCGGGGTACACGGCCGGATTCTGCATCGATGGCGGATGGATCACGCGTGGCGCGAGCAATCCGTTTGCGCTCCCGCGCCTCGACGTACCCTCCGGACTCTCGGCCGCCGGCTTCGCGCTGCGCTGCGCCGGCGCGCGGATGCGATGAAGCCGCGTCGCATCCTCGTCACCGATGGTACGCAGCGCAGCGCGCTCGCCGTCGTCCGCTCGCTCGGCCGCGCGGGCCATACCGTCTTCGTCTGCTCCACGCGAGTGCCGTCGCTTGCGGGCTCATCGCGCTACTCGTTCGCGGAGTCGATCGTCCCCGACCCGCTGGTCTCACCGGTGGACTTCGCGACGGAGGTGACGCTGCTCGTCGACCGATGGCGCATCGACACGCTCATCCCGGTCGCCGAGGCGTCGCTGCTCGCACTGCTCCCGGA
>JBBRYY010000171.1:0-4823 GCA_038237245.1 Gemmatimonadales bacterium
CTGAACGACAGGTCGGCGGCGGGCACGACTATCTGTTCTACGGGACGCCCCCCATACTCATGCCGATGCTCCGCACGCATTCGCAGGTAAAATCACGAACGCCGCGAGGAGGCTGGATGCCGGACCGCGAGAAGAGCTGCCCGAAGTGCAATCGCGTCATGGAAATCGGATTCGTCGCCGATGTCGGCTACGGGATGATCCTGCAGAGCAGCTGGACGCCGGGCATTCCCGAGCGTCGCCGTTTCATCGGAGGAGTAAAGTGGCAGCAGCGCGACTCCCGACCGATCACGACGTATCGTTGCCCCGGATGCGGATTCATTGAGTCGTATTCCGAGAGCTAGCACGTTCACATTCACACTCACAACGAATCCATGACGATGCGCAAGCGAATCGGACTCGACTCCGCGCTCGTGCTCACCGGGCGCCGGTGCCCCGCCTGATGCCGCACACGAAGGAGTTGCGCGAGCAGCTGGCGAAATTCATCGACTCGGAAGACGCGCACGCCACCGCCGACGCCGCGATGGCCGATCTCGAGTTCAAGCAGCAGGGAAAACGGCCGAAGGGGCTCGAGCATTCGGCGTGGGAGCTGCTCGAGCACATCCGCCTCACGCAGCACGACATCCTCGACTTCTGCGTGAATCCGAAGTACGAGGCGGGCGACTGGCCCGCCGATTACTGGCCGAAGCGCGCCACCCCGCCCGATGCAAAGGCGTGGAAGAAGAGCGTGACGAGCTTTCGCGCCGATCGAGATGCGCTGCGAGCGCTCGCAACCGACGCGAAGACGACGGATCTCTTCGCGAAGATTCCGCACGGCGATGGCCAGACGTATCTGCGCGAGCTTCTCCTCGCGCAGGATCATCTCGCCTACCACACGGGGCAGCTCATTCTCGTGCGCCAGCTGCTCGGCGCGTGGCACCCCGCGAAGTAGCGCCTCGTGAAGTGACCCGCGGAGGCCGGCGCTCGCAGTAGCTCACAGACGGAGGAGTCAGGTGCATCTCGCCACACACGACTGGATCTCGCTCGCACTCTGGATACTCGGCAGCTTCGCCGCAGCCGCGGTGGGCGGCGTGGCCTCCGCGCGAGCGCCGCACTTTTACGCCGAGCTCGAGAAGCCATCGTGGGCGCCGCCGGCGCGCGCCTTCGGACCCGTGTGGACAGTGCTCTATCTATTGATGGGCATCGCCGCGTGGTTCGTGTGGCGCGCGGGCGGATGGAGCGGCGCATCGCGGATCGCGCTGATCGTCTTCCTCGTGCAGCTCGCGCTGAACGCGCTGTGGACGTGGCTCTTCTTCGTCTTTCACAAGGGCGGGCTCGCCTTCGCAGAGATACTGCTCCTCTTTGCCACAGTCGTTGTGACGGCGCTGCTCTTCACGCGCATTGAGCCGATCGCCGGGATCCTCCTGGTGCCGTATCTCATCTGGCTCGGCGTGGCGATCGCGCTGAACCATGCGGTCTGGCGCGACAACCCAACTCTACTCTAGCGAAGGATGACCCATGCAGATTCTCATTCATGCGCTCTGCACGAAGGGCGCGAGTCTCAGGGTGGCCATTGGCGGTGACGCGCAGCTCGGCAAGCACAGCCTCGAGCTCGTTCGCGAAAAACAGCCGGGGAGAAAGCCCGGGTGGATGAAGGTGCGCAGCGCAATCGCAACGCCAGGCGTTCTCAACATCGAATGGGATCCGCAGTCGCTGGTGTTGAGTGCGCGAGTCATCACACGAGGATCGGCGAAGCCGAGCCGGCTGGTGGGCGACTTCATCAACTACCTCCTGATCAAGCATGGCGCGCGAGTGCGCACGATCATCACGGCGAAATCGCAATAACGCGCGTATGCTTGTGAGAGCCGCGTACGGAGAGTCTTATTGTCGTGCGCCCGTCGTCTTCCGCTCGCCGAACTCCAGCCGGTCTTTCATCGAATGAAGAAGCTCCCTCTCCTGCTCGCCGCTTGCGCTCTCGCCTGCGCGCACGACTCCGCCTCGAATACGGACGCTCCGCGCTGGGAGCGTCAGGCCGCGAACGTCACCATCACGCGCGACGACTGGGGGATTCCGCACATCCACGGAAAGACCGACGCCGACGCCGTGTTCGGAATGGTGTACGCGCAGTCGGAAGACGACTTCAAGCGCGTCGAGACGAACTACATCAACGCGATGGGGAGACTCGCGGAAACCGAGGGGGAGAACGCGATCTACCGCGACTTGCGGATGAAGCTCTTCATCGATCCCGACTCGTTGAAGGCGCAGTACGCGGCGAGCCCCGAGTTTCTCCGGACGTTGATGGTCGCGTGGGCCGATGGGTTGAATTTCTACATGTACAAGCACCCATCGGTGAAAGCACGCGTGATCACCCACTTCGAGCCGTGGATGGCGCTCTCCTTCACGGAGGGAAGCATCGGCGGAGACATCGAAAAGGTCTCGCTGCCGAGCCTGCAGGCGTTCTACGGCGACTCCTCCGCGAGCCGTGCCTTCGCGATGGCCGAGTTCCACTTCGCCGAGCCGTCGGGCTCGAACGGGATTGCGATCGCACCGTCGAATACCGCGGACCATCACGCGCTGCTGCTGATCAATCCGCACACGTCCTTCTATTTTCGCGCCGAGCTCCAGATGACGAGCGATGAAGGGCTCAACGCGTATGGGGCGTCGACGTGGGGGCAGTTCTTCGTCTATCAGGGTTTCAACCCGCGCGTCGGCTGGATGCACACGACGAGCGGCGCCGATGTGGTCGACGAATATGCGGAAACGATCGTGAAGAAGGGCGACAGCCTCTACTATAAGTACGGCGCCGAGCTGCGGCCCATCACGGCGTACGCGATCGCCGTTCCATATCGCACGAGCGGCGGCATGCAGCAGAGGAAGTTCACGGTCTTCCGCACGATGCATGGCCCGATCGTCCGCGCAGACAGCGGCAAGTGGATCAGCATTCGGCTGATGCAGGAGCCGATCAAGGCGCTCACGCAGTCGTATACGCGCACGAAGGCAACGAGCTACAAGAGCTTTCGCGAGACGATGGAGCTGCACACCAACTCGTCGAACAACACGATCTTCGCGGATGCCGATGGCGACATCGCCTACTTTCACGCGAATCACGTGCCGATTCGCGATACGCACTTCGACTGGCGCAAGCCGGTCGACGGGAGCAATCCCGCCACCGACTACAAGGGCGTGACGTCGATCGACAGCAGCCCGCACCTGCTCAATCCGCCGAATGGCTGGCTCTACAACTCGAACAACTGGCCATACTCGGCCGCTGGCGCATACAGTCCGAAGAAGGCCGACTACCCCGCCTACATGGACCAGGGGATCGAGAGCCCACGCGGGATTCACGCCATTCGCGTGCTGTCGAACCGAAAGGACTTCACACTGCAATCGCTGATCGACGCCGCCTACGACAGCTACCAGCCGGCCTTCGCCGATCTCGTGCCGACGCTGATCGATGCGTACGACAAGACGCCGGCGTCCGATCCGGTGAAGGCAAAGGTCGCGGCGCAGATCGCGCTGCTCCGCACATGGGACTATCGGTGGTCCGTGCAGTCCGTGCCGACGACGCTCGCGTGCTACTGGGGCGACGAGCTCGGCCGCCGCGTGCACGCCGATGCCGACGGCGAGGACATGTCGATCTACGAGTACATGGCGAAGAAGACCTCGGCGCACGAGAAGCTCGACGCGCTCGCCGTCGCCTCGGATTCGCTCACGAAGAACTTCGGCACATGGAAGATGCCGTGGGGTGACGTCAACCGCTTCCAGCGACTCACGGACGACATCGTGCATCCCTTCGACGACGCGCGGCCGAGCATTCCGGTGGGCTTTGCATCGGCGCGCTGGGGATCGCTCGCGTCGTTCGGACCGTGGGAGAAGGAGAAGACGAAGAAGCTCTACGGCACTGGCGGCAACAGCTTCGTCGCCGTCGTCGACTTCGGACCCGACAGCGTGCACGCGCGAGCGATCACGGCTGGCGGAGAGAGCGGCGACACGGCGTCGAAGCACTTCGACGATCAGGCGCTTCGGTACAGCACCGGCGACCTCCGCGAGGTGTATTTCTATCCGTCGCAGCTCGTGGGGCACTCCGAACGCACCTATCATCCCGGAAGTTGATGAGGTCCACCCATGAACGAAATTCCCGGTGAGGGAGCGTTGATCGATCCGCCCGTGGTGCCGGGGGTGGTGCATCTTCGAAGCGAGCGCCGTGCAAGCGCGACCGCGGACCGGCTCGCCGAGCTGGTCCGCGCGAAGGGGCTCACGCTATTCGCGCGCATCGATTTCGCCAGCGATGCGGCAGCGGCGGGGCTCACGCTCGCGCCAATGGTCCAGCTCGTCTTCGGAAATCCGCGCGCCGGGACGCCACTGCTCGCGGCCAATCCGGTCTCCGGCCTCGCGCTGCCACTGCGCGCGCTCGCATGGGAGGACGCCGACGGGCACAGCTGGCTCAGCTACGAAGCCCCCGAAGCGCTCATCACGCGCTACGACATCCCCGCGGCGCTCGGCGCAAACATCGCGGGGCTGCGCGCACTCTGCGAGGCCGCGGTCGCTGCCGGTTGATCGGCTCGCGTGCGCGAACAGCGCGATGAAGCTCGCCGACACGCGGTCGGAGTCTCTCTCGTTCAGTCTCGCATTTAACTTGCGAATGCGAGCCTGACATCACGAGCACCGAACCTCATCCGACGCCGACCATGTCGATTTCAGAGCTACCGGTTCCCGAGATGTACGGGCCGACGGCCGATGGGTAACACGCGAATACAGGAGCACGACCATGGATGAAGACGCATTCAATCTCTCGATCCGGAAATTTCTGAAGCACTTCGGCGTCACGGCGCAGCGCGAAATCGAGA
>JBBRYY010000172.1:0-4815 GCA_038237245.1 Gemmatimonadales bacterium
GCCGCGGATGGCGGACCAGGTTACACCGCCGTTCTCCGAGCGCCAGAAGACGATCGACGCGCTGTAGACGACGTTCTCATCCTTCGGATCGACGGCGAGCGTTGCGAGATCGCCGCCGCCGATGCGCAGGAGCGGGCGACCGTCGGGCTTCGCATTCGCGCCGGCATCGGTCGATTTGGGATCATGCACCGCGAGATACCAGTGCTCGCCAGCGTCCACGGACTTGTAGAGCGCGAGCACCTCATCGGCGCCGCGCGCGGAGTCCTGCGCGGTGGGCGCGCCGGCGACCATCGCGTAGAGCACCTTCGTGTTCGATGGCGCAATTGCGAGATTTGCCTGCAGCACGCCCGGAAGTCCGACGCTGAGCGGCTTCCAGCTGCTCCCACCGTCGGTCGACTTGAAGATGCCGCCGGAGGCGCCACCGAATGAGTTGCCTTCGATGAAGCTCTCCTGCTGTTGCCAGAGCGCCGCGTACACCGTGTTCGGATCGTTGGGATCGATGCGCACGTCGTTCGCGCTCGTATAAGCATCCTTGTACAGCACCTTCTCGAACGTCTTGCCTCCGTCGGTCGAGCGGAAGATGCCGCGCTCCTCGTTCGGCCCGTACGGATGCCCGAGCGCGGCGACGAAGAGCCGATTCGGATCGCGTGGATCGACGTCGATCATCGCGATCATCTGACTGTCGCGAAGCCCCAGGTGCGTCCACGTCTTTCCGGCATCGGTCGATTTGTAGACGCCGTTGCCCACGGCGAGATCGGGACGGATGATCCCCGCGCCACTCCCCACGTAGATGATGTTCGGATCGGATGGTGCGACGGCGATCGCGCCGATCGATCCGGTCGGCTGCTCGTCGAAGAGCGGCACCCACGTGGACCCGTAGTCCGTCGAGCGCCAGACGCCGCCATTGTCGTAGCCGGCGTAGAAGACGTTGGGCTGGGACGGCACGCCCGCGAGTGCGCGCGCACGTCCGGCGCGCGTGGGGCCGATGGAGCGCCAGTGCATCGCCGAGGCGACGTCGGGTGTCTGCGCGAACGCCGGCGCAGTGAGGCAGAGCGAAAGCGTGACGGCGAGCGCGAGTGAGCGCGCGCTGCGGCTGGGGAGCGCATCGAGGTGTGAGGGCATGATCCAACCTATCGCTCGTGCAAATCGTTGGAAATAGCTCCCCGGTCACGCTCCCCTTGCACTTCTACAGGTGAGCACGTATCCTCTCCTGTAGAAGCCAACAGGGAACGACATGACCGACGCACCAGACACCGCAAAGCTCGAGCTCCCCCAAGGCACGCTCGATCTCCTCATTCTCAAGGCGCTTTCGCTCGAGGCGCAGCACGGCTGGGCGATCTCGGAGCGCATCCGCCAGGTGTCGAGCGCCGCGCTGCAGATTCCCCAGGGCTCACTCTATCCCGCGCTTCACCGCCTCGAGCGCCGCGGCTGGATCAAGGCGAAGTGGGGGGAGTCCGAGAACAACCGCCGCGCCAAGTTCTACGAGCTCACGCGCACCGGCCGTCATCAGCTCGAGACCGAGACCGACGCCTGGCGCCGCCTCACCATCGCGGTGCGTCTCGTGCTGGAGATGCAATGAGCGGCGGCGATCTGCTGGCGGGATTCTTCAGCGATCTCCGCTATCGCTTCCGCGCGATCTTCCGTCGTGCCGAAGTCGAGCGCGAGCTCGACGATGAGCTCCGCGACCATCTCGAGCGCGAATCGGAGAAGCTCGTGCGCCGTGGACTCGATGCCGCGGATGCCACACGCCGCGCGCGCCTGGAGTTCGGCGGCGTTGATCAGGTGAAAGAGGACGTGCGCGACGCGCGAGGCGTGCGCGCATTCGAATCCGTGATGCGCGACCTGCGCTACGCCGTGCGCGGGCTGCGCACGCACCCCGGCTTCACCCTCGCCGTCATCGCCACGCTCGCCCTCGGCATCGGCGCGAACACCGCGATGTTCGGCGTCATCGACCGGCTCATGTTTCGCCCGCCCGCGTACATGCACGATCCGGCGAGCGTGAATCGCATCGATCTCGCCTACACCTTTCGCGGCAAGCCGTACACCAACGAGTCGATCGAGTACAAGCGATATCTCGATCTACAGCAGGCATCGCAGTCGATCGCCGGGAGCGCGGCGATCTACAGCGACGGCATGGCAGTCGGTACCGGAGACGCCGAGCGGGAGATGCACGTGGCGGCCGTCAGTGCGAGCTATTTCGCATTCTTCGATGCGCATCCACTGATTGGGCGATTCTTCGACAGCACCGACGACGTCGTTCCAGCGGGCGCTCCGGTCGTCGTCATCGGCAGTACGCTCTGGAAAACGCAGTACGGTTCGCACGTGGATGTTCTGGGACAGCAGCTGCAGGTGGGGGCCCTCAATGCGACGATCATCGGCGTGGCGCCCGATGGCTTTGCGGGGATCGAGGCGTCGGAGCCCGTCGTCGCGTTCGTCCCCATCACGGCCTACGCCAACTCGCAATTCGCCGACTACGCCCAGAACTACCAGTGGGGCTGGATGAACATGATCGTGCGCCGCAAGCCGGGCGTAACTGTGGCCGCCGCCAATGCGGACCTGTCACGCGCGTACGTCCAGAGCTGGGAAGCAGAACGCGCGATGAGTCCGCACAACGCACCGGTAGCGGTCGCGCGTCCGCACGCGCTCGTGTCGCCGATCCAGAGTCTCCGCGGCCCGCAAGGTGGTCGCGACGCACCGATCGTCGTTTGGATCGCGGGCGTGGCGGCCATCGTGCTCCTCATCGCCTGCGCCAACGTGGCGAACCTGCTTCTCGCCCGCGCCTTCCGTCGCCGCCGCGAGATCGCCGTTCGTCTCGCCCTCGGCGTCTCGCGCACGCAACTCATCGCGCAGCTGCTCACCGAGAGCGTGCTGCTCGCACTACTCGCCGGTGTCGCGGGGCTGGTGATCAGTGAGGCCGGGCAGGGGATTCTGCGCACACTCTTTCTGCCGAAGTCCGCCTCCGTCGGCGTGATCGATGACTCGCGCACCATCCTCTTCGCGTGCCTCATCGCCGTCGTCGCAGGATTGCTCACGGGCATCGCACCCGCCCTGCAGTCGGGGCGAAGTGATCTCACGACTGCGCTCAAGTCCGGTGTGCGCGAAGGAGGGCACCAGCGGTCGCGCACGCGCAGCGTCCTCCTCCTCGCGCAGGGCGCGCTGTCCGTGTTCCTGCTGGTGGGTGCCGGTCTCTTCGTCCGCAGCCTTCAGAACGTTGCCTCCATCCACCTGGGCTTCGACGTCGCGACGCTACTCTACGTATCCCCCCACTTCCGCGGCCAGCATCTCTCGAAGGAGGATAATCACGCGTTGCGGGACAGGCTGCAGGCGCAGGCCGAAGCGATCGCCGGCGTGGAGCGCGTCGCGCAGCTCACCACGGTTCCGCTTTGGCAATCGCGTTCGGAGTCGTTCACCGTTCCGGGCATCGATTCGGTCGAGCGGCTCGGGCACTTCAACCTGCAGATGGGAACCGTCGGCTATTTCCGTACTATTGGCACGCGCATCCTTCGTGGTCGCGGCTTCGATTCCACGGATCGCCATGGATCGCCCGGCGTCGCCGTCGTTTCCGAAGGGATGGCAAAGGCCGTTTGGCCCGGCCAGAACGCGCTGGGTCAGTGCATCAAATTCGGGAGCGACACGATGCCGTGCGCATTGGTGATCGGCATCGCGGAGAACATCAAGGCGAACGACGTTATCGACGACAACGGACTTCAGTATTACCGGTCGCTCGAGCAAAGCGAGCCGGAGAATGTGTCGCTCTTCGTTCGGACGAGGGGTGATGCGCGCCCGCTGGCCGAGACTGTGCGCAAGGAGCTGCAGGCGCTCATGCCAGGCTCCTCGTACATCACCGTGACTCCGATGCACGACATCGTCGACCCGAATCTGAGCTCGTGGCGCATGGGCGCCACGATGTTCATGCTCTTCGGCGTTCTCGCCCTGGTCCTCGCAGCGATCGGGCTCTACAGCGTCATCGCCTACAATGTCGCGCAGCGCACACAGGAGCTCGGCCTCCGCATCGCGCTCGGCGCCCCCGCGCGCGATGTGCTGCGCATGATCTTGGGCGAAGGGCTGCGCTTCGGTCTCGCGGGGATCGTCGTGGGCGCGTTGATCGCGCTGGCGGCGGGCCACTGGGTGCAGCCGCTCCTCTACGGTGTGTCGGCGCACGACCCGCTCGTGTTCGTCGCGGTGGCGGCGGTGCTCGCGATCGTCGCGATCGCCGCGAGCGCCATTCCCGCACGGCGCGCGATGCGTCTCGATCCGAGCATCGCGCTGAGAACGGAGTAGCAGGTTCGCGTCGCCCTCCGTTCCGCTACGCCAGCACCACGAGTTCGCCTCGAGTCTCAGTCGGCAGTACCGCAATCATGTGTGGGCGATGAGAACCCGCCAGCACTCGGGCCCCTCTTCCTGATACGTCCATTCGAATTTCCCGGCCTGCTCGGCTTCGAGCTGATAGCGCAGCGGCTTCGGATCGTGATCGTTGATCAGGAGCATCGCTTCGCCCGACCGCAGACTTTCGAACGTGCGGAAAATCGTCGAATGCTTGTCGCGAGGCGGAATTGGCCGCACGTCGAGCTCGCGGGGCTGCGACTTCGAAGCGGTGGAGCGGGATTCGTCATTCATTGGGATCCTCGAATGGTGAAGTCGCGCGCGGCGAGCGTGCGACCGTGTAATCGTATCGCGCGATACGCGATGTCAGCTGCCTTCGTCAAGCGTCTACAGCCGGTGCCTCCGCGCGCCAGATCCGGACGTGCACCTCACCCACTCGTGTGTCGTCGATCTCGAAGGCGAACCCCCGCTCGCGCAGAATGGGAAGCAGGA
>JBBRYY010000173.1:0-4809 GCA_038237245.1 Gemmatimonadales bacterium
CTTCGCCGGATACTGTCCCGCGCGCGAGTAGAGCATGCGCAGGAGATTCGAGAGCGTCGTGACGCTGCCAACGGAGGAGCGCGTCGTCGGCGAGCCGCGCTGCTGCTGAAGCGCGACCGCGGGCGGCAGCCCGTCGACCTCGTCGACCTCGGGGACGGCCATCTGGTGAAAGAGCCGCCGCGCATACGGCGAGACGGACTCGAGATAGCGCCGCTGCGCCTCGGCGTAGAGCGTGCCGAAGGCGAGCGATGACTTCCCCGACCCCGACACTCCGGTGAAGACGACGAGCGCGTCGCGTGGGATGTCGACGTCGATGTTCTTGAGATTGTGCTCGCGCGCGCCGCGTACGTGCACGAAGCCCGTCGAGTCCTTCACCGGCGATGTACGATTGTACGGATTTACCTTGGACATCCCGGTCTCACCCACCCTGATTGATGATCATCACGAGCTGGTCGCCCGGGCTGACGTTGATCTCCTCGGACACCGGCGAGCGATTCCCCGCGAGCGGACTCGCGACGAATCGCAAGTACGAGATCCCGGTGATGAGGTAGCCCGGAATGGTGAGCGTAGTGATCTTGTTGCCGGGAGCGATTCCAATCCGGCTGCGCTGGCCGTTGTTGAGCACGTAGATCGTCATGTCGTTGAAGTCGTTGTTCTGGATGTCGATCGTCGTCTTTGGCTCGTCGGTGTGGCCGGCAGATGCGCCGCCGCTGCGGCATCCGAGAGCCGAGCCGAGTAAGAGAAGGAGGCCGAGAGCGATTATTCTGGACGAGCGCGCGGTCTGGTGCATCGGAATTCTCCGGGAACGTGCGGCATTGGTGGGGCCGTGCATCCGAATGCAATGCAAGAGTGGGGCGACGGACAACCGGGCGGTAGCTTTCGTGTGAATTCCAACGATCTCTCCCCACGTACGAGCACTCGTGTGACAGCTCAGCACAACCGAACCGGAGCCACCTTTCTCGCGCTCGACGAGGACATGGAGGCCGACGCAGGGCGGCTCTTCGTTGATCTCGTGGCCGGGTACTTCGCGGCGACGCGCGGCGGCGTGGGGCATGTCTCGACGCCGCGCACGGCCGAGGTGCTCTCGGCGCGCTTCGCGGAGCCGCTTCCAGCGGAGGGGCGCCCGCTGAGCGAGATCGTCGCTCGCCTCCAGGTCGACGTCATCGCAGATGCGAATCAGCTGATGCGCCCGATGTCGCTCGGACATCAGGTGGCCGCGCCGCTCCCGGCCGCGGTCTGGACCGAGGCGCTGATCGGCGCGCTCAACCAGTCGACGGCGATCTGGGAGATGTCACCGACGGCGACCGTGATCGAGACGCAGTTGGTGCGGCAGCTCGCGGCGCTCATTGGATGGGGCCCGGGCTCCGGCGGCACCTTCACCTCTGGTGGGACGGAGGCGACGTTCACCGCGCTCCTCGCCGCGCGCGCACGCGCGATGCCCAATGCGTGGCAGGACGGTGTGGGTGCGAATCCGCCCGTGGTCGTGTGCGGAGAGCATGCGCACTACGCAGTGACGCGTGCCGTCGCCGAGCTCGGGCTCGGGATGCGCAGCGTCGTTCCGATCCCGTCGCGCGACTGGCGCATGGATATCTTAGTACTAAGAGAAACCCTCGATGTGCTCGCGGCGAGCGGCACGCGTGTGATGGCCGTCGTCGCCTCCGCCGGCACGACCGCGACCGGATCGTTCGACGATCTCACGGCGATCGGCCCGCTCTGCGAGGCGCGGGACATCTGGCTGCACGTCGACGGCGCGCACGGCGCGTCGGCGATGCTCTCGCCGGCGCACCGCGATCGACTCCGCGGGATACAACATGCGCGCTCCGTCGCATGGGACGCGCACAAGATGATGCTCGTGCCGCTCGCAGCCGGGATGCTGCTCGTCCGCGAGGAGAGCGACCTCACGCAGGCGTTCGCGCAGCATGCACCGTATCTCTTTCATGGCGCCACGGGCGAGCGCGCATGGGATCAGGGGACGCGGAGCTTTCAGTGCTCGCGCCGCGCGGATGCGCTCAAGGTATGGGTCGCGATCCAGCGGTACGGACTCGACGGCATCGCCGCGCTCTACGACCGGCTCTGCGAGACGACGCTCGTGCTCCACCGCCTGATCGAGGCGCGCGCGGACTTCGAATCGCTGCACATACCTGAAACGAACATTCTCTGCTTCCGCTGGCGGGGCGATGGGGCGCTCGACGACCGCGCGCTCGACGCGATCAACTTCGATCTTCGTGCGCGCTACAACCGCGATGGACACGGCTGGATCACCACCACGGTGCTCGGCGAGCGACGCGTGCTTCGCGTCACGGTGATGAATCCGCGCACCACCGAGGCGCACGTCTCGTCGCTCCTCGACGAGCTGGCGCGCATCGCGGCGGAGAAGCAGTAGAGATGGCGCTGCTTGGAATGCAGGATGTCGGCATCGCCTTCGGCGGCCCCGCCGTGCTCGATCGCGCACGCTTCGCCATCGAGCGCGGAGAGCGCGTCTGTCTCCTCGGCCGCAACGGGGCAGGGAAGAGCACGATCATGAAGCTCCTCGACGGAACGATGACGCCAGATACCGGCGAGATCGTGCGCCAGACGGGAGTCACCGTCGCACGCCTCGAGCAGGAGGTGCCTGGGGACATCGACGGCACCACCTTCGACGTGGTCGCCGCCGGACTCGGCGATGTGGGACTACTGCTTGCGCGCTATCACCAGGCCAGCCATCGCGTGAGCGCGAACGCCACGCCGGCCGCGTTCCGCGATCTCGACCGACTGCATCATGCGCTCGATTCGAAAAACGCGTGGGAGGTGAGCTCGCGCGTCGATACCGTATTGCTCCACCTCGGTCTCGATGCCGACGCGCCGTTTGCGGGCGCGTCGGGCGGCACGAAGCGCCAGATCCTCCTTGCGCGCGCGCTCGTACGGGAGCCCGACGTGTTGCTCCTCGATGAGCCGACGAACCATCTCGACGTGGACGCGATCGAGTGGCTCGAAAAGTTCCTCATCGAGCACGGCGTCACGCTCGTCTTCGTCACGCACGACCGCGCCTTCCTACGCCGCGTCGCGACGCGGATCGTCGAGCTGGATCGCGGCAAGCTCGGGGACTGGGGCGCGAGCTACGATCTCTATCTCGAGCGGAAGGAAGCGTCGCTGGCGGCCGAAGCGCGGGAGTGGGAAGAGTTCGACAAGAAGCTGGCGAAGGAAGAGGTCTGGATTCGCACCGGGATTCAGGCGCGTCGCACCCGGAACGAGGGGCGCGTGCGCTCGCTCGAAGCGCTGCGCGTGGAGCGCGGAGAGCGTCGCGAGCGCACGGGGACCGTGCGGCTGCAGGCGCAGGAGTCCGAGCGCTCGGGGAGGCTCGTGGCCGAGGCAAAGCACGTGAGCTTCGCGCGCGGCGACAAGCCGATCATCGTCGACTTCTCGACGACCATCACGCGCGGCGATCGCGTCGGCCTCATCGGACCAAACGGCTCCGGGAAGACGACACTGCTTCGGCTGCTCCTGGGCGAGCTCGCGCCCGACAGCGGGACGATTCGCCTCGGTACGAACCTCGAGATCGCGTATTTCGATCAACTGCGTGAGGCGCTCGATCCCGAGCGCACGGTGTTCGAGAGCATCGCGGGAGGTGCGGAGTTCGTCGAGATCGGCGCCAACCGCAAGCACGTGCTCGGCTACCTGCAGGACTTTCTCTTTCCGCCGGACCGTGCTCGCACGCCTGTGCGTGCGCTATCGGGAGGAGAGCGGAACAGGCTGTTGCTGGCGCGGCTGTTCACGCGATCGTTCAACGTGCTGGTGCTCGATGAGCCCACGAACGACCTCGACATCGAGACGCTCGATCTGCTCGAGGAGCTATTGCTCGAATACGCGGGGACGCTGCTCGTCGTCAGCCACGATCGCGAATTTCTCGATCACGTGGTGACGAGCACGCTCGTGCTCGAAGGGAGGGGGCGCGTAAGCGAGTATGTGGGGGGCTATTCGGACTGGGTGCGCCAGCGAGTCGCGGCGGCGGCGGCGGCGAAGCGTGCGTCAGCCGCGCCGGCGACTGCCTCGAAGCCGGCTGGCGCGTCGAGCACGCGTGGAGAGAAGAAGCGGCGCATGACCTTCAAGGAGACCGCGGAGCTCGCGTCGCTCCCGGAGGCCATCGATGCGCTCGAGCGCGAGCGCGAGACCGTGTATGCGTCGCTGGCGGATCCCGCACTCCTTCGCGACGGTGCCGCGATCGCAGACGCAAATGCACGGCTCGCCGCGATCGAGGCGGAGATCACGGATCGGACCGGGCGGTGGGAAGAGCTCGAAACGATCGCGGCCGAGAGTCGCTAGCGCGGAGCGTTGCGGCCCCGCGACTGGGTCGGCGTCGCGGGGTGAGAATCGAGGGTCGTGCGCACGTTTCTTCATGAGCGCCACTGTTCGCAGCGTCGCGAACGCGCAGAGCCCATCATGGAGATCGCATGAGTCGATTCGCACGTCGGCCACTCGTGTTCCTCGGCCTGCTGTTGGCGTGTGCCGGAGCGAGGGCGCAGCGCGCGCGGCCCGCCACCACAGTCGACATCGTTCGAGGCGAGAAGATTCCGTTCAGCGTCGAGGTCTTTCCGAGCGCCAACTTCGTGCAGATCGGGACGTGTCAGGCGGTCTATATCGATCTTCACGACGAGTCGACGAAGGATGTGCCGCGCGATCCAATCGGAAGGCGCATCGGGATGTCGGACTTCGACTGGAAGGCGACCGGAAAGCGCGCTGATGCCGCCGTCGGCGCCTACGACGGGCCCTATGCGTGGAAGGTGTGCGCGTGCCAGGCGGCGGTGGTGGGCACCACGATCAACATCACAGCGA
>JBBRYY010000174.1:0-4619 GCA_038237245.1 Gemmatimonadales bacterium
GACGGCGACCAGCTCCCGGATCGATGCATCCGAAGGAATGCTGGCCGTGTCCGAGGCAGAGTACGGTGCGCGGATCACAGGGGGGAATCTATGCGTAACCACCGCACAGGCTACCCCGTCCGCCTAGACAGCCCCGCGCGCCCGCTCCCGATCGGCCACTTCCGTGAGCAGCGCGGGGAGCTGGACGGTGAATCCGGACCGCGCGAGCACCGTTGCGCCGCCCTCGCGCGCGCGACGTATCGCATCGACGTTCCCGTGTCCCGCGAAGCCGAGCACCGGAGCGTCCGGCACCGCCGCGCGGATGCTCGCGATGGCTGCGAACGGGTCGAGGGTGCTTTCGTCGAGATCTATGATCACCAGCCCCGGCTCGCCGGCCGCGAGCTGGCGCTCGAGCTGCTCCGGCGACTTCGCGACGCGCATCTCCAGCCCGAGCCGCCGCGCCACCTCATCGATCTTCGAGCGGAAGAGCAGGTCGCTCATGACGACGAGCAGCTTCCGCGCGCCAGCGATCGGCGTGGGCATCGACGGCGCGCCCTGCGGCGCCGTCATCGCGCTCCCTTCGCCTTCGCCGGACGAATCTCCAGGCGAGAGACGAGCACCGAATCCGGCTGCGTCACGAGATACCACACGGCGTCCGCGATCTGATTGCTCGTCAGCTTCCAGCTCTGATCACCAGAGCTCGGCGTGAGATCAGTGGACACCGACCCCGGCATCACCACCGCGACGCGCACGTTCGCGTCGCGCACCTCGAGCATGAGCGACTCCGTGAAGCCGTTGACGGCATGCTTCGTCGCCGCGTAACAGCTGCCGCCCACGAAGGTGTTTCGCCCCGCCAGCGATCCGATCGTCACGACGAAGCCGCGCTTCCGCTCGACCATCCCGCCGATCAGCGCGTGCGTCACGTAATAGAGCGAGTTGAAGTTCACGTCGACCATCCGGTGCCACTCGGCCGACGTCAGCTCGAGGAACGGCTTCATCGTCGCGACGCCGGCATTGTTGACGAGGACGTCGACCTCGAGCCCGTGCAAGGCGGCTGTCGTCGCCATCTCATCGGCGATGTCGAGCGTGATCGTGCGACACGTGCCGCCGCCGATGTCGATCTCGCTCTTGAGCGACGCGAGCTCGGAAGCCGAGCGGGCGACCGCGATGATGTCGTACTTCGCGGAGAGCCGAAGCGCGGTGGCGCGGCCGATTCCGCGCGAGGCGCCGGTGACGAGTGCTGTCTGCTTTGCCATGACTACTCTCCGTTGTAGTACGAGCGCGCGGTCATGCCGACACGAGCATCGATTCCGTCGCGCGCACGAGCGGCGCGAAGGAGAGCGGGCGCGCAGTCACGCGCTCCGCCAGCTCGTGCGCCAGCTCCCGCTGCCCCTCGGCGAACATCGTCTCGATGATGTACGGGCCTGCGCGCGGATTGCGATACCAGTCCTCGTCGAAACGCTCGACCAGCGCCTCGCCGACCACCGCCTGAAGCTGCCACGCGCGCAGATAGCGCGCCGCATAGTAGCGCGGATCGACATCGACGAACGCATCCGCGCGATCGTAGCGGAAGGACGTCGCGCTCGAGAGCGTCTCCACGTAGACGTCCGGGAGGCTCGCCCACGAATGCTCGCCGCCATAGAGCTCGTGCTCGTAGATGAGCTTCGCCGAGTAGCGGCGGAGGAACTGCAGCTCCTCGAAGCCGGCCGAGCGAAGGAAGCTCGGGATGCGCGGCGCGCCGAGCTGCGTGTAGCGCGCGAGCCACCCCGGGATGTGGAGCATGTGGTCGAAGAGCATCGCGTACGACTCGGTGATCGAGTTGTCACCGAGCCAGCGGTACTCGAACGGATAGTCGGCGCGCGTGTTGGCGAAGTGCAGCGCGTGTCCGAGCTCGTGCAGGAAAGTGCGATAGTCGGACTGTCCGCCGTGCGGGCGCAGGACGAGATAGACCTCCTGCGGCACGCGTACCGGGGCACAGAAGGCGCGCGAGCTCTTTCCCTCGCGCTCCCCGGTGTCGAAGATCACGCGCCCCTTCGCGGTGGCGTCGCCGCCCATGTCGGAGAGTTGGCGGCGCACCTGCTCCTCCATCGGCTTGCTCGGGAAGTACGGATCGAAGGCGGGCGCGCGCATGAGGGCGAGCGCATCGGCGCGCGTCGCCTCGCGCGGCTCAATGTCGAGATCGCGGTGCACGACCTCGCTGAAGACGTCGTCCCACATCGCCTGGGTGTCGCGCAGAAACGCCTTGCACTCGTCGACCAGCGACGAGAGATTCACGCCGCTCAGCGCGGTGAAGGTGTCGTTGTAGCTCCCGGCGATCTCGAGCCCTTCGACAATGTCCTTCTCGCGCTGGAATCGCTCCTGGCGCATCGGACCGAGCTCCTTCGCCACGAGCGACGCGCGTGCCTTCTCGAAGCGAAGGCGCTCGTCGCGGTCCTTCGCGTTGGCGATCTCGATCGCGATCTGCTGGTACTGGATGCCCCGGCCGTCGTCTACACGCGCGATCGCCGACGACTCCCACGCGATCTCGCGCTCATCGAGCGCCGCGAGCTCGCGCGACACCCTCGCATCGGCTTGCCACTCGAGGAGGATGCGCGCAGCGCGCTGCTCCTCGCTTCCCGCCGGCGCGTCGCGGAACAGCTCGCGCACCATGTCGAGCGCGTCGTCGTTCAGCACGTTCGCGAAGCGCGCGTAGATCGCCTGCAGCTCCGCCGTCTTCTTGAGCCCCGATCCGGACTCGTACATCTCGCGCGAGATCGCCTGGTGGAACTCGTCCCCTTCGCGGCGCAGCGTCTCGAGCGAGAGTGTCATTTGGCCAACCGTTCCGCGAGCACCGCGCGGAGCTTGTCCGCGGATACCCGATCCTGCTGCAGGGTGTCGCGGTCTCGAATCGTGACCGTGCCGTCGCTGATCGACTCGCCATCGACCGTGATCCCGAACGGCGTGCCGATCTCGTCCTGGCGCCGGTAGCGCCGCCCGATCGCGCCAGACTCATCGTAAAACACCGGGTAGAGCGGCCGCAGATCCTCGGCGATGCGATGCGCCATCTCCGGCATCCCATCCTTCTTCACGAGCGGGAAGATTCCCGCCTTCACCGGCGCGAGCGACGGCTGGAGCTTGAGCACCGTGCGCCCCTCGTCCTCACCCTCCACGGTCTCCTCGTGGTACGCATTCACGAGCACCGCGAGCGTCGTGCGATCCGCGCCGACGCTCGTCTCGACGACGTACGGCGTGTACCGGCGGTTGTTCGGCTGATCGAAGTACTCGAGCTTCTTCCCCGAGAACTGCTGGTGCTGCGTGAGGTCGAAGTCGCCGCGGTTGTGCACCCCTTCGATCTCCTGGAAGCCGAGCGTGCCGCCGAAGTCGAACTGGATGTCGAACGCCGCCCGCGCGTAGTGCGCCAGCTCTTCCTTCGTGTGCTGATGGTACTGCAGACGCACGGGATCGAGGCCGAGCGACTGATGCCACTTGAGGCGCTCGCCTTTCCAGAACTCGAACCACTCCATGTCGTTTCCCGGCTCGACGAAGAACTGCATCTCCATCTGCTCGAACTCGCGGGTGCGGAAGATGAAGTTCCCCGGCGTGATCTCGTTGCGGAACGCCTTTCCGATCTGCGCGATCCCGAAGGGAATCTTCTGACGCGTCGACTGCTGCACGTTGAGGAAGTTCACGTAGATCCCCTGCGCCGTCTCAGGGCGGAGATACACGACACTCGCCGTGTCCTCCACAGGGCCCATGAACGTCTTGAACATGAGGTTGAACAGCCGCGGCGCACCGAGCGTCCCCTTCATGCCGCAGGCGGGGCACTGCACGTCCGGCGTGCCCGGCGTGCCCTTGATCTTCGCGTCGTCCGCGCGGAAGCGCTTGCGGCAGTTGCTGCACTCCACCAGCGGATCGACGAAGCCGCTCACGTGGCCGCTCGCCTCCCACACGCGCGGATGCATGAGGATCGCGGCGTCGAGCCCCTCGATGTCGTCACGGCTCCGAACCATCGCGTTCCACCAGCGATCCTTCAGATTCTTCTTGAGCTCGACGCCGAGCGGACCATAGTCCCACACGGATCCCGTGCCTCCGTAGATCTCGGAGGACTGGAAGATGAATCCGCGCCGCTTGCACAGCGACACGAGCTTCTCCATCACGTCAGGGAATGCGCTCGAAGACATCGTTTGAGTCGGGTTGAGGATCGGTAAAGCAGCCGCGAGCGGAATATTGAGCCTCGCGATACTAATCTATCAGCTGTCGAGATCTGCGCTCAACACGGGCTCCGGCGGGGCCGCGTGGCCGAGGATGTGCGCGAGGATCTTGTCGCCATGGAAGCGGCCGTTCTCGATGAATACCTTGTTCGCGTCGAAGCCTGCAACGACGACGCCGGCAATGAAGATTCCCGGCACATCCGTCTCCAGCGTGGCTTCGTCGTGCGCGGGGACGCCGCTCTTCGCGTCGATCGTGACGCCCACCTGTCGCAGCAGATCGACGTTCGGTGCAAATCCGGTCATCACGTAGACGCGATCTGCGGTGAGCTTCGACAGTGTGCCCTCCGTGTCGATCGTGACATCGTGCGTGGAGATCTCGCGCACGCGGCTGTTCCACCGAACCGCGATGTTCCCCTCCTTCATCCGGTTCTGGACGTCGGGGAGGATCCA